>CABZXU010000055.1 GCA_902529805.1 uncultured Marinoscillum sp. | reverse complement strand
GTAAAAAATGCTCAACTAATTCTTAAAACATATGATTTATTATTAGGTAAAATAAATTATGTGCCAGATATGGCAGCAAATGCTGTAATTCAACAGTATCATAATGGTGAAATTATTCAAGGAGGTGACCTTATTTCTAAAGGTTCTATAGTTGATTTGGATATCGGAAATGGAATGGGAAATCAAATTTTTGAAATCCCAAATTTACTTGGTTTAGATTTAGAAGAAGGAAAATTTACAATTCTTGGTTCAGGATTATCAATTGGAGAAATATATTATAAAAATGTAGGTAAATTATTCATTGACATAATAAATGAGAATGGAGATGAAGAAATTAAAGAAATTAATGCTAAAGAAGGGATCATTTTTAAACAGTATCCTGAATCTCCAAAAAAAATTAAAATTGGTAAAAAAATTGATTTATGGGTTGTGAAAGACTCTTTAGAAATTAAATAATTTTTTAATTGAAATATTTTAAGTATTTACTTTTTATAACATTAATACTATTCAATCATAATAATTTATTTTCTCAACTTATTATAAAAAATATATTAGCAGGTTCTTCAAATAATTATAATAATAATGAAAAAATTGATACTATCGAAATACCCTTTTTTGATGATTTTTCAACTTACATTGACACAATACCTAAAAATAATTTTTGGAGCAAATCAAAAAGTATATTAATTAAAGATTTACCCAATAATAATTCACCAAGTATTGGGGTAGCAGTTTTTGATGGAATAAACCAAGATGGAATTCCATATAATGAATCAAGCGAATATACAGGTCTAGCTGATACGCTTTCATCAAATTTCATAAATCTTGAAAGCCTCTTATCTAAAGACAGTGTTTTTTTAAGTTTTCTTTGGAAGATTAATAATTTTTCAGAATTCCCTGATGATAATGATTCTATTAGATTACAATTTTTAAATAGGGAAAATAAATGGGAAACTATTTGGAAAGCGATTGGAAATCAATCTAATCAAACTGAAAATTTTAACCATGAAATATTTCATCTAAAAGACAAATTTCTTCATAAAAATTATAGGTTTAGATTTCAAAATTTTGGTAAATTAAATGGCCCATTTGACAGTTGGGTTATAGACTATATTTATTTAAATAATAATAGGAATTCTAATGACACAATATTTATTGATAGAACTTTAACTTATAAACCTAAAAATATTTTTGGGTCATTAACTTCAATTCCTATGGAACAATTTTTAAATAATCCAGATTTATTTTTAGATTCTATTAATGTTGGTTTTAATAATTTAAATAATCAAATTCAACCAATTGAATTTAATTGTATAGTTTATGATTTATTTAATAATTCAATAATTGATACCTTAAGTTGGAAAGAACCTTTAAATCCAATAGCCCAGGGCTTTGAAAGAAGAATACTATCAACTAAAATTTTAAATAAGGAAAAAATTCCGATTAACAAAGATTCACTTAATTTAAAAATTAAATTTTATATAAATTCCGGAGATACAATTATTAATGGAATTGATTATAGAGTTAATGATACAGTTATAAATATCAATAAAGTAAATGATTATTTGTCTTATGATGATGAAAAAGCTGAATTTGCAGCTGGAATTAATCAAGAAGATGGTGAGGTTGTAATTATGTTTATTTTAAACCAAATAGATACTATTACGCATATAGATTTATATTTTCCAAAAATTTATCCAATAAGTGATAACAAAAAATTAGAATTGGTTTTATATAAAAAATTGAATCAAAATAGAATTAACTTAATAACAAATAACCTTATTAATGTAAGTAGTAATAATAATTATAACTCATTTAAATTAATTTCACCACTAATAGTAAATGACACTATTTATATAGGATATAAACAATTTGATGATGAGTTTATTCCTATAGGTCTAGATAAAAACAATAATAATTCAGATAAAATATTTTTTAATATTAATGGCTCATGGGAACAAAATAATTTAATAAATGGAAGTTTAATGATAAGACCGAAATTTTCTAAAGTAAAAGATTTTGTTACTAAAACAGAAAATATAATTAATAATGATTTAAAAATTTACCCAAACCCATCTCATAATAAATTAAATTTAAATTATTAT
>CABZXU010000054.1 GCA_902529805.1 uncultured Marinoscillum sp. | reverse complement strand
TCTTTTTGAAAATATTCCATTTATGGAATATGATTCTAAATTTGATAATAATGGTAATTTATTAGACTATTTAGGAAATACGTATATAGTAGAAAACAGCTTAGCTGAAAAAGTTTATAATCAATTTCGTAAGAGAAAAACTTTTGAGTTAGCATTAATGAGAGATAAGTTACAAAAGCAACGTAAAGAGTTCCTCGCTAAAAAAAGACTTGCTATTGTACAGAAAGATTTTCCTATTAAAAAATTAAGGTTTGGGACGGATGGAGATGGTGTAGCTGACCATCCCAATGACTTGGACGATGACAATGATGGTATATTAGATATTGAGGAGGGACTTGTTTGTGACATCCCTATTCCGTTAGTAGATGGTAGTTTTGAGGGATTGATGGCTTCTGGTAATCCTCCTGAACAAGACGGTATGAATGCAAATGTTACTTCTGATGGATGGAGAAATGGTACAGGGACTCTTGATTCTCAAATATGTCCTCAAAATGCTAATGTAAATGGTTTTGGTTATGATTTAGGATCTGGAATGCCCTGCTCACCGCAAGATTCGAATGGTAATGGTGTTGAAGATAAAGATGAAGATATTAATCCAGCGGATGGTAACCCTGATAATAGAGTATATGCTGTAGGGCATGGAAATGAATTTGCTGGAGGTGATAAAGGAACATTTGATATTAAAGGTAATCCTAATGGAGAATCATTTTATTCTGTTATTGGTTCTGGTGCGGATGGAGTTTTAGGAACAGCAGATGATACTTGGGGTCCTGATGGTATTATAGGAAATGCAGATGATTTTGTAAGTTTAGAGGAAGGTGTAACCTATAGACTTACTTTTTATCAAGCTATGTCTGGAAATGAAGGTAATGTTCCAAATCAAAATACAGATATAGGTGAAACTTCTAGATGGAAGATATGTATTGGAGATAATGTAAATGGTGAATGCTATTTTTCTCCTGAAATGGATTATAAAGGTGTTGGAAATCAAATTTGGCAGGAAGTAAATATAACATTTGTTGCATCTGGTGCAACAACCGGTTTAAACCCAACTTTGGAATTTGCCATTAATGGAGGTACTGTAGGTCTTAATACTTGTGTAAATCAAAATACAGCTTGTACTACTGGGGGTAAAGAGTCAATGGCAATTGATGATATAAGATTATTCAAAATAGCGGATGAAGGAGACTGTGTTGATAGGGACTCTGATAATGATGGCGTGCCCGATCATAAAGATATAGATAGCGATGGAGATGGTTGTAATGATGTTTTAGAAGCCGGTTTTACTGATGGTAATGGCGACGGTATTTTAGGAGGACTTCCAATAAATGTTGATGCAGATGGAAAGGTAACTGGACATGGAGGTTACACTACACCTGCTGATTTGGATGGTGCTGGTGGGCATGACTATATTCAAGTAGGGGGTACACTTAATGTTACGGATTTTCCAGTAAAACAAAGAGGGGGTTACACTAAAGCAACTGAGCTTGTTCCAGGAGGATCTATTGATTTTTCTGTAGCTGCTTCTATGCTTTTAACTTGTAATTTCTGTGATCTTGTTGATGATAATGTTTCAACAGCAGCAGATAACAATCCTCTTTTATTAAATCCATTGAGAGTTTTTCAATGGCAGGAAAGTACGAATGGAGGTGGTGCATGGTCAAATCTTGCTAATGTAGCTCCATATTCTAATGTAACAACTTCAACTCTTACTATTAATCCAACCACTAGAGCTATGGCAGGAAATTTATATAGAGCTGTTGTAACCAATCCATCTTTTATTTGTGATACAGATGTAACAACTTCCGATGAAACTTATGGTTTAGGCGCTGCTGCAGGTCCTGGTCAAGGTTTGCTTATCCCAAATAATTGTCCAGTACCAGATAACGATAATTACGGCCCAGTAGATGAAGAAGGTTTTATCGATATAAATGCTGTTAATGGTATTAAAAATGGAGATGTAGATGCTGATGCTGAAGATGATATTGCTCTTTTACCCATTACGATAGTCACTCCACCAGCTCATGGTACCTTATCATGTATAGCACCTGGAGTTCCTCAAGTTCCTGATAACGGCATTTGCTTGGATGGATCGTTTAGGTATACTAATAATGGGGATGAGTTTATTACTGA
>CABZXU010000053.1 GCA_902529805.1 uncultured Marinoscillum sp. | reverse complement strand
GAATTTACTAAACTAAAAATTAATTTTACTGGAGGGTTATATGAGAATGAACATGTAGGTCAGGCTTTTTTAAGAGGGGCTGATTTAGTCACAATATCTTCTGTTGCTGTTCATAATAAGGAGTTATTTATGTCATGGTATTTATCATGGGGCAGAAAAAAGATTGTTTTAGCATGTGATGTTTATGATAATTTTTTAAGAACTGGTGGATGGAAAGAATCTTCGAAGGTAAATATTTTTGATCATCTTGAATATTACTATGAGAAAGGAATAAGATATATAAAAGTTACAGATATCTCAAAAGAAGGAAGTTTATCTGGCCCAAGCATAGAACTATATCAAGAAATTATGAAAAGATTTCCAAATTTCTCTATTTATGCTGGTGGTGGTGTTAGGGATCTTGATGATTTAAAAAGATTATCAGACTTAGGTATATATGGCACTATTATTGGAAAAGCATATTATGAGGACAGGTTAAGTCTAAAAGATCTAAAGAGTTTTACTTCATAATAACCTTATAAAATATTAAAGTTATTTTTTAATATTTACTATTTAATCATCATCAAATCTTTAATTTTATAATTGATTGGAAATTAATGTATTTTTGCATTCATGAATTCAAAAATATTTGATAAAAAACTGGGTATAATAGGAGGCGGACAATTAGGGAAAATGCTTCTGTCAGAATGTAATAAAATGAATATTTATACCTCTGTTTTAGATCCTAATAAAAACTCCCCTTGTAAAAACTTATCAAATAAATTCTATTGTGGGGATTTTAACGATTATGATACAGTATATAGTTTTGGAAAAGATTGTGATTTAATAACTTTTGAAATTGAACATATTAATGTTGATGCTCTTGAGTCTTTAGAAAAAATTGGTAAAGCTATTTATCCAAAATCTAAAACTTTAAGAATTATTCAAGATAAAAATTTGCAAAAATCTTTTTTTAAAAAAAAAAATATTCCTACTTCAAATTTCGAATATTTTAAGTCTTTAGATGAGTTAAAAAAATCGATTGAAGATAATAAAGTTAAGTTTCCTTGTGTATGGAAAAAAACAAAATTTGGATATGATGGTTTTGGAGTTAAAATTCTAAATTCTTTTGATGATATTAACAATTTGCCTAACTCTGAAATGATTATTGAAGATTATATTCCTTTTGAAAAAGAGCTTAGTGTGATTGTTGCAAGAAATGTTAAGGGAGACATAAAATGTTATCGAACCGTTGAAATGGAATTCAATAATATTTCAAATCAAGTTGAATATGTTATTAGTCCTGGGAAAATATCAGAGGAAATAGATAATGAAGCTCAAAAATTAGCAATAAAATTATCAGAGTCATTAGATTGTATTGGATTGCTTGCAGTGGAAATGTTTATGAATAAAAATAAAATTTTAGTTAATGAGGTGGCTCCTAGACCTCATAATAGTGGACATTTTTCAATTGAAGCATGTGAGAGCTCACAGTTTCAGCAACACATTAGAGCTATATTTAATTTAGACCTTGGAGAAACAAAGCATTCAGGTTCTGCTATAATGTTAAATCTTGTTGGAGAAAAAGGTTTTAAAGGAAAAGTTTTCTATGAGAATCTTGATGAAGTTTTTAAAGATAAATCTGCTAATCTGCATATTTATGGTAAAGAGGAGACAAGACCTAATAGAAAAATGGGGCATGTAACAATAATTTGTGATAAATTTGAAGAAGCATATAAAAAAGCTAAAACCTTAAAAGATACTATAAAAATAAAAACAAAATAATTATGTCTAAAGTTGGTATTATAATGGGTAGTAAGTCAGATTATCCCGTAATGAATGAAGCTGCTAAAGTTTTAGAAGAATTTAATATTGAGTATGAAATAAATATAGTTTCTGCCCATAGAACACCTGAAAAAATGATGAGTTATAGTAAAAATGCTCATCTTAATGATGTGAGTGTAATTATTGCAGGGGCAGGTGGTGCTGCTCATTTGCCAGGTATGGTAGCATCTAATTCTATATTACCGGTAATTGGTGTTCCAATTAAATCAAGAAACTCAATTGATGGTTGGGATTCTGTTTTATCTATACTGCAAATGCCAGCTGGTGTTCCAGTAGCTACTGTTGCTCTTGATGGAGCTAAAAATGCAGGTATTCTTGCCGCTCAAATTTTAGCAGTTTCAAATAAAAATTTATCTGAGAAAATAAAAGAATATAAAACTAGTCTTGCAGATA
>CABZXU010000052.1 GCA_902529805.1 uncultured Marinoscillum sp. | reverse complement strand
CATTCTGGAGCTATTATTGGAAGCGATGGTTTTGGATTCTTACCAGATGCAGATGGATCATATAAAAGAATTCCTCAAGTTGGAAATGTGATAATAAAAAATAATGTAAATATTGGATCAAATACAGTTATCGATAAAGCAACACTTGAATCAACTATAATTAATGTAGGAGTAAAACTTGACAATTTAATACAAATAGGTCACAATGTAGAAATTGGAAAAAATACAGTTATAGCTGCTCAATCAGGAATATCAGGCTCAACAAAAGTTGGTAAAAATAGTTTGTTCGGAGGTCAGGTAGGTGTAATTGGACATTTAAATATGCAGTAGATGGTGATGCAGGTAGAAGTCAAACTAGAAATGTTGATCCAAATTCAACCGCATTGTGGTTTGTAAAAACTCCTGCAGCTAATAGAATAGCATACGATAATGATGGTAAAAATACTTATGCTGGATTATTTGGTCAGGTAGAATATAATGATGATAAAATATCTGCTTTTTTATCATCAACTGTTTCAAGCACAACATATAAGAGAATTGATAGATATAATTATGTTGGTGTTTCAAATGGAGGTACGGCAATTGAATCAGAAGGTGTTAATATAATTGGTTATACTGCAAAAGGTGGTATAAATTATAATATGTCTCCAAAGAGTAATGTATACTTAAACTTAGGAACATTCTCTAGGCCACCATTTTTTAATTTTGTTTTTACAAATTATCAAAATGTAGTAGTTGATCCATTGAAAAATGAAAAAGCAAATTCTATGGAAATTGGTTATGCTTTTATTTCTAGAAATGTAAAGCTAAAAGCAAATTATTATGTTACTGAGTGGATTGATAAATCACTACTATCTGGAAGAATTCCAGCTCCGGGCGGAGGTCAAACTAGAGCTGCTGTTAGTGGTCAAAATGCTCTTCACAAAGGTTTGGAATTAGAGTTTCAAGCTAAGGTTGGAAGAGACTTAAGTTTAGGCGCAATGGTAACTATTGGTGATTATAAATGGAAAAATAATGTTACAGCTGAATTGAGATCTGATTTAGATCAGTCAATTACAACAGTTGATGTTTATGCTGATGGATTATATGTTGGAAATCATCCAATGAATCAGTTTGGTGCTTTGATGAAGTGGCAAATTAGTGATATATTTGATTTTGGAGCACAATGGTTATTTAATGATAAATTATATGCTGATTATGATGTTTTCGATAGAGATGATCCATCTGCAGCAGGTGAACAAGTTTATAGAATGAATTCAAATGGTATAACGGATGCCAGATTAGGTGCTTCTTTTAAATTATTTGGTTTAGATTCTTATTTACAAGTTCAAGTTTATAATTTGTTTAATAACTTTCATTGGTCTAGAGGAACCGATACATCAGCTGAAAATGGTTGGATTGTAGGTGGTATGAATTATGGTACTGATGGTGTAGGTCAAACTCCATTTACTAGAGATGGAAGGGCTCTAAAAGAAGGCTTTCCAGGATGGGGGAGAACTGCCAATATAAGTTATAAACTCTGGTTTTAAAACTTAAATACTTTAAAAAAAAGCTAATAACTAATTATTAGCTTTTTTTTTTAAAAATCAATCTATCTAATTTAAAATTATTATTGATTAATTTTACTGAATGAGGTATTTCCATATATTGGTTTTTATAATTTTTGTTTTTTTATCTTGTAAAAGTATAGATCCCGATTCTCAAATTATTGATCCTTTAGATATTCAAGCTCTTCTTTTGGATGGAACATGGAAACTTAAAGATTTATCTTCTGCGGTTAAAGATGGGAATGTTGAAGAATCTTTTTCTGGTCTTGAATTTATTATTTATGGTTCAACTAAGATTGGAGGAAATTATTCTACTGTTAATAGTACTGATAAAGATGTATGGCCTCAATCAGGTACATGGACATTTTATAATGATGATCCAAATAAAATACTTAGAAATGATAGTGTTTTAATAACTGTTTCTGTCTCAGATACAACACTTACTTCGAGTTTTACAGTTATAGGTGGACTTAAAGAAGGTAATTGGGAATTTAGCTTCGTTAAATAATTTACCATACTCAATAATGTCACCTAAAAATTTTATTTCTATTATTTCAGGTCCATTAATATTTTTTTTTCTATATATAAATGGTCCTTTTGGTGAAATGAATCTTCAGGCACATGCGGTTTTGTGTTCATCGTTATGGATAGCTATTTGGTGGATATTTGAAGCTGTTCCAATACCTGTGACATCTCTGTTGCCATTAGTCCTATTTCCTTTATCAGGTGGTCTTGATATTAATTCTACAGCTTCAGCCTATGGAAATAAAATAATATTCTTTTATATAGCTGGTTTTATTATTGCAATTGCTATGCAAAAATGGAATTTACATAAAAGAATAGCATTAAATATTATAAGAATATTTGGTT
>CABZXU010000051.1 GCA_902529805.1 uncultured Marinoscillum sp. | reverse complement strand
TACCTGTTGAAGAGTTTGTTCCATCCCATATCATCTCATCATCCACTACCTTTTCAAACACCTTCCTTTGGTATCTGTCCATGATTAAAACCTCAAATTTAACATTATCTATGATTATATTCTCTAATTGTATCATTAATTGATCATTGAAGTTATCACCATTTGGAGTAAAATAATTAGGCAATGTATACTTAGGGTACTGTAAATTATCAATACTAATAAATAATGAGGTCTCTCTTGACAGGCACCCTTCTTTGTCTTTAATGGTATACACTAACGTATCGTATTTATTAGGAGAGCCTGTATACGTATAACTTACCGTACCATCTCCGTTAAGCACTGCACTACCCCACTTAGGAAGTTTTTGAATCGTTAAACTTGATGTGTCAAGGTCTGAGTCTATATCAGAATCATTCTGTATAAGGTTAATAAGAGAAGTTACAGGAGTCTTTTTTCCATCTACAGTCACTGTATCATCTACCGTATTAGGACAATCGTTAATAGCAAAAATAGTAATCGTACAAGTAGAAGGAGGTAATGTATCGCATACTCCATCTGAAAGCCTATAACTCAAGACTACCTGTTCACTACCAGGAGCAGGAGTAGAAAGTTGATTGGGTGCTATGTAAACAAAATCCCCGTTGTTTTTTAAAGCAAGAGTACCTACAATCGTAGAAGTATCAGTAAGTAAGGTAGTCGTTAAAAAGTCACCTTCTACATCAAAATCATTGAATACAAGCGTAGAATCTATCGTATCTCCCTCGTTGATAAAAAACACTTCATCTTGAGGTACAGGACAGTCATTTATAGGGTTAATACATAGGGTAACCAAGACCGTATCACTGTTAAAATCACCATCCGTTACATAATAAGTGAAACTATCTAAGATCGTCTCGCCACCGTCATGGACATACGTGTAGGTTCCATCTGATTTAAAGTCTAACGTACCGTTAGAAGGGTTAGCAACTAATATAGCCTCTAATGTGTCTATAGGAGGCATATCTTTAGCATCAGCATCTGTATCGTTACCCAAAACACCTGTAGCTAAAGTGAGCTTTTGTAATGTACCACCCTCATCAATACACTCAGGTGTATCAGCATTAGCAACAGGAGGAACATCAGCAACAGAATCTATGGTAATGGTGGCCACATAAATTGCATCATCACACTCTCCATCACTTAAGGTATAAGAAAACTCATCTATGAAGTTCTCGGTATGATCATGAGTATATTTAAATGAGCCATCAGGGTTTAAAACAAAAGTCCCTGAATCTAAATCATGGAACTCTGGTGGGGTAACCAAAGTAGCCGTTAAAGTCTCACAGGTATTATCATCTGTATCATTATTTAAAACTCCTAAAAGCTCTGGAATAGAAACTGTGCCACCTTCTGTAACAGAATAATAATCCCCTTCTCCTACTGGGCATACATTATTGATGTTAATAAATACCGTATCGTAGTTCAAAATAGCTGAATCATTAGGATGAAAGAAGTTACCTGCCCCATCACCATCACGTACCATATAAACAAAAAAGTCTTGATTAGGCGTATCACTACAATCATGAACATAAGTAAATGTTCCGTCAGTGTTAAGCGTGAATATACCAGCATTAGCCTTATCATGATGTGCAGGATCTGTAACCTTATAGGCAAAAATAGAATCACAAAACTCTAGGGTAACATCATTATTAAGAATGCTTTTGGCTAAATCCACTACCAAAGTATCTTGTTCATTTACTTCAAACGTATCTTTGTTTACAATAGGAACATCATCAAATACATTAAGAACGATTAGCGTACTACCCACCTCTTGATCTTCCCCATCGTTAAGCACATACTCTATCGTGTCTCTAGGCTCTGTAGATACACAATTATGTGTATATTGAAACGCACCATTACCTTCAAATTGGTTTACCACACCATAATTAGGATAATTATCAGGTATACGAGTAGCAAAATATAGAGTATCACAAGGGTTAGGGTCTGTATCGTTGAAAAGAATACTTACTGTATCTGGAACTGTAGGTGATATGGTAATCGTTCCTCCTTTTCTTACAGGGTATGGATCGTTTACACCAACAGGAGGCTGGTTCACAATGTTGATAAATGCCGTATCTCTATCTCTAGTAGGGTTGATAAATGACGTCCCATCGTACTGCCCATCATTAATGGTATAAGTGAAAAAGTCTTGATTAGGCGTATCAGAACAGTCGTGTGAGTAGGTAAAACGACCATCACTACATATCACACCAAAAACCCCAGGCGCATCAGGACAAGATATGTTACCGTTGGAAGGAGGAAGGAATATCGTAGCAGTTAAATTAGTTGCAGGAGGTACAATCACACAGTCACCAACACAAGAAGGAGAATCTTCATCGTTGTCATTTACCAAAACACCGTCCGCAACACCAGCATCCGTTCCAAGAACATC
>CABZXU010000050.1 GCA_902529805.1 uncultured Marinoscillum sp. | reverse complement strand
TTAGTTTAATTGATAAATTTTTTAATTTGGATTTATGAAATATAATGTTGATAATAAAGGTTTTTATGGTGATTTTGGAGGTTCTTATATCCCTGAAATGTTATTTTCTAATATAGATGAGCTTAGAAAAAATTATCTAAACATTGTTAATAAAGATTCTTTTGAAAAAGAGTTTAATTATTATCTAAATAAATACGTTGGAAGACCAACTCCATTATATTATGCTAATAGATTATCTGAAAAATATAGAGCTAAAATTTATTTAAAAAGAGAAGATCTTTGTCATACTGGTGCTCATAAAATTAATAATACAATTGGTCAAATTCTTTTAGCAAAAGCATTAAAGAAAAAAAAAATAATCGCTGAAACAGGAGCAGGCCAGCATGGCGTAGCTACTGCTACAGTTTGTGCTTTAATGGGTATGGATTGTGTTATATATATGGGTGAAGTTGATATTCAAAGACAAAAGCCAAATGTTGAAAGAATGAGAATTTTAGGTGCAGATGTTAGACCAGCTCTTTCTGGAAGTAAAACTTTAAAAGATGCTACTAATGAAGCTATGAGACATTGGATAAATAATCCTGATGATACGCATTATATTATTGGTTCAGTTGTTGGCCCTCACCCATACCCTGATATGGTTGCTAGGTTTCAATCAGTAATATCTAAAGAGTTAATCTATCAATTAAATAAGGTTGAGAATAGAAATTATCCTGATTTTATTATAGCTTGTGTAGGAGGTGGAAGTAATGCTGCTGGTATTTTTTATCATTATCTTGAAAATTCTAAAGTAAATCTAATTGGAGTTGAAGCGGCAGGTTTAGGAGTTTCTACTAATAAGTCTGCAGCAACTACTAAACTTGGTAAAAAAGGGGTTCTTCATGGTAGTAAAACATTATTAATGCAAGATGAGAATGGGCAAGTAACTGAACCATATTCAATTTCTGCTGGATTAGATTATCCTGGAATTGGACCATTACATGCTCATCTTTTTAATTCTAAAAGATGTGAGTATTTAAGTGTTGAGGATGATGAAGCTATGAATGCAGGAATTGAGCTTAGTAGATTAGAAGGAATTATCCCTGCTATAGAAACTGCTCATGCATTTTCTGTTTTTGATAAACTTAATATTAAAGGCAAAATTGTTGTTATTAATTTGTCAGGTAGGGGAGATAAGGATCTAGAAACATATATAAAATGGGGAAAGTATTAAAATGAATAGGATCACAAATCTTTTTAAAGAAAAAAAAAATAATATTTTAAGTATTTATTTTACAGCTGGTTACCCCTCTTTAAATGATTCAATAGAAATTATAAAAACTCTTGATGAATGTAATGTTGATTTAATAGAGATAGGTATGCCATTTTCAGATCCTATAGCTGATGGACCTATTATACAAAATTCTTCAAACATTGCTATTAATAATGGAATGAATCTTAATGTTTTATTTGATCAATTAGCTGATATTAGAAAAATAACTGAAATTCCAATTATTCTTATGGGATATGTTAACCCAGTATACCAGTTCGGTTATGATAAATTCATAAAAAAAATATTAGATTGTCATTTGGATGGTTTAATCTTACCTGACTTACCTTTTGATGATTATAAGATTCAATTTAAATCAATATTTGATAAAAAAAATTTATCGTTTATTTCTTTAATAACACCTAACACGTCTGAAGATAGAATTAAACAAATTGATAATAACTCTAACGGTTTCATATACATGGTATCCTCATCATCTATCACAGGTAAAAAAAGTAGTTTTAATAAGAATCAAATTCAGTATTTCAATAGGATAAATAGTTTATCATTAAAAAACCCAAAAATAATTGGATTTGGAATTTCTGATAAAGAATCATTTGAACAAGCATGTAAATATTCTAATGGAGCAATAATTGGTTCAAATTTTATAAAATCACTGGATAAAAATGATCTATCTAAATCTATAAGAAAATATATTAGATTAATAAAATAAACTTTATAATTCCTCTATTTTCAGACTAAAGGATAAATTTTCCCAATTAAAAATAATCCTATTATCTTCAATTGAAAAAGTCATATTTTCAAAAAATTTATTTGATTGAATAGGGACAACTTTTAACCTTAAGACATCTTGATTAGAATCATAATCATATGATCCCCATTGTTTAGAAATATTATTAAAAATAATCGTCCAATTATCTTTACCAGGAATAGTAAAAAATGAGTACTCTCCCTTTTCTAGTGGACTATCATATATTAGAATATCCTCACTTATTTTAAAAGTAGTAGCTTCGTTTGCACCAGTTCTCCAAACCTTATCATAAGGAACTAAATCACCCCAAATTGATCTTTCTCTAACTCTCGGTGAATTGTATTTTATAACTATTGAAGTATTTCCAACATTATCTTCTAAAGTTACAGGTGGAGATGGTTTTTGTTTAGAACCACAAGAAAAAATAAGTAAAATTAAAGTTGTTATTATATTTATATAAGCTTTCATAAATTTTAAAACGGTAATTTTTCATTAATGTTTTCTTCTTCATCAGAATTATTTATTTTTTGATCTAATTCTTGATTA
>CABZXU010000049.1 GCA_902529805.1 uncultured Marinoscillum sp. | reverse complement strand
ATTAGTTCATGAGAACCTCCATTATATTTGAAAGTACTATTTCCAACAGAATAATCAAATGAATAACCTACAGTAAGTTCTTCAGTTGGATAAAACCCTGCCATTATTCCAACACCTCCACCTTTACTTCCAGTTGGGAGTATTCTCCCAAATGTTGTTCTTGTCATAACTCCAAGCCAAAACGTATCTTTGAAAATCGCATAAGCACTAAGATCCATATTTACTGGAGCTCCTTGGGTCATTTTGATATAAGAACTAGGTCGTATTTTTATTTCATTAGTTAAGTCAAACAATGCACCACCAATTAAAAAATAATGCCTTTGAGATGAATTAAATGCATAATTTATCATATGAGGAATTGAAAACCCAGCATACCAATCTGGTGTGTTATAATAAAAACCAACCCCAAAATTTGGTAAAAATCTTTTTCTAATATCTGTTACAAATGCATCATCTATTGGTTCATCGAGTGACAAAACAGAAAAATCTGATCTAAACCTACTTCCACCGGCTTTTATTCCAAATGATAATTTATGACCAGCAGTATTAACTTTTAAGTGATAAGATCCATCAATGTTGAAAGAAAAGGTACGAACAGGGCCTATTTTATCATTCATTAATGTTAAGCCATAACCGATTTCATTATCAAAAAGAGGCATATTTAAGGAAATTGTCTGGGTCATAGGTGATCCTTTAAACCCTAACCATTGAGATCTATGTACAGTCATCACATTTAAAACTTCTCTTGAACCAACATAAGCAGGGTTAACAGATTGAAGATTAAACATATAATGACTAAACATTGCATCTTGCTGAGCATACAATCCTATAGAATAGAAAAAAGAAAAAATAGTAAATAATACCTTTCTAATCATGGCGCAAATATAAGTAATTTTGTTTTTTTATCTAAATTCAAAGTTTTTACAATTTAGTTTCTTCTTCTTAAGTACAAATATCCTTTGTAATCAGGACAACCATTATTTAATTTAATGATATAGAAATAAGTACCTTCAGGTAATTTGTTATCTTTTGAATCAGACTTTATTTTGTTTGAAGTACCATCCCAATCATTTTTATAATTAATTTTATTAAAAACAATAGTCCCCCATCGATTGACAACTAAAGTCTGACTATAGGGATAATGATCAATATCCTTAATAACCCAAGTATCATTAAGTCCATCACCATCTGGTGAAAACCCATTATAAACTGTGATGTTACAACATTTTTGTATTGTAGTTGGTACTACTGTAATGCTTAAATAATTATATGAACATGGATCAGTTGGGTCCGTGCCATCTCTTATTTCATCTCCATCCGTAACTCCATCACCATCACAATCAACTCCAGAAACAACTGGTAATGTAATTTTTTCAATCTCATATTTACATGGATCTAATTTATCAATATCATTACAATCAGTAACTCCATCTCCATCAGTATCTGATTCTAATACATTAACCTCAAATTGATTAAGAACTACACAAATACCATCTGATGCAGATAATGTAATTGTTGAAGATCCTTTAATCGTACCTAAAGTTAATACAACTAATGAAGAGTCTGATAAAGATACAGTTACTACATCTGGATTTGAACTTAGTACATTAAATGTCAAATCATCTCCATCAGGATCAACGAAAAATACACTCATATCAAAATTATTTATTTCAGAACATTCCTTAACATTAATTTCTGGAGGGTCTAAAACAAATAAAGGGCAATCATTTACTGGAGTAATATTTAACGAAACTAAATAAGGACCTGAGAAAGAACAACCATCAGTATCTTTTAGCATGTATTGAAATCCATCCACCAAAGTTTCACTTCCATCATGAATATATGTAAAACCACCCAAACTATCAGAATCAAATATAACCTTACCATGTCTAGGACCAATTCCAGGATCCAGTAGGAAAACTCTTAAATTATTTATATCAGAATCAATATCACTATCAGATTTGCCTGAATTTGCATTGATTTTTCTTATAACACCATCAATTGAATTTATCACAAGGGTATCTCCTTCATTAACTGTATATTCATCATCAACACCAACTGGACAATCATTACTAGTTCCAATAATAAAATTAACATCAATATCATTAACTGTGCATACACCATCAAATAAAGAATAAATAAAACTATCCGTATGATTCTCTGTTCCATTATGAGTATAGGTAAAACTTCCATTTTCACATAAGACATTAGTTTGACCATTTCTAGGATCTATTGGATCTGTACATTTTAAAATACCATGCAATGGTAAAGTTTGATGTGTAACAGATAATGTATTAGAAGGTATGTCCACATCGCTATCAGCTCCATTTGGATGTGTATTATAAATTACTCCTTTCGGAAGTGGTAAAATTGATCCTAATCTACCATTAGCTATAAATGTTCCCCCTTCAACTAATAATACATTATTAACGCCATTAGAATAGGTATCATCCTGACCCACAGGGCAATCGTTTATAGGATTAATTGTGATTGTAACAGTAGCAACATTAGAATCACACGCTCCGTCGCTCACCTGATAAGTAAAAGTATCTGTAGGCAATTCACCAC
>CABZXU010000048.1 GCA_902529805.1 uncultured Marinoscillum sp. | reverse complement strand
TACTGAGTGACCACTTTGATCATATGAAGCTTCTCCATCAATATCGGCTCCTAGTTGTATCCAAGAATTATTAGCATATTGATATACTCTTACCTGTCCTGCATCACCACCATTGCTATCATTATCTGGAGCTCCTAAAGCTACGATAGTTCCATCAGCTGATGATGAAACGGAATAACCACTTTGATCATAAAAAGCATCTGAAAGATCATATCCTAGCTTAATCCAATCTGTATAATATGTGTTTTTGTTTTTTATAGTAAGATCTAATCTTGATGGAGAGCCTACTACAGCTGCAGAACCTCCTGAAATATTTTGAAGTTGAAAAGAAATAACTTCATCTAACTCCATGATACCATCATCTGTTATTGGAATTGAAACTGTCTGATTTACGCTACTTCCAGCTGGAAAGACTATTTTTTTAGTAGTATAACCACCTACATCTGAAGTATCACCAGTAATTAACACTAAATCAACTTCTGTGGCAATTGTGGGACTAGGATTAGTTATTGATACAATAGCGGTATAGGTTGAATTTGTTCCTTCTTGAATTGTAGCAGTGCCTTGAGTAAGTTGTACAACCGTATATAAAACTGAAAAAGGATATTTATATACTCTTACATGACCAGAATTGTTCCCTCCCCCATCATTATTTACAGCACCAATAGCTACAACCAAACTATCTGAAGCAATAGATACTGAACGGCCACTATTATCTTCAGCAGCTTCCCCATCAATATCGTTACCTATTTGCTTCCATTCGTTTTGAGAAAGTTGATATGTTCTCACGTGGCCAGACTCACTTCCATTTCCATCATTTTGTAAAGCTCCAATAGATACTAAACTTCCATCACGATTCATTGAAACAGAATAGCCACTTCGATCATTTTCTGCTATTTGTCCTTGATTTAATTCTATATTATAAATGGTATTTCCTATTTGATTCCATTGCCCTGCGTTTTGTTCAATTACTTTTACTGCACCTGAATAATCTCTAATAAAACTGTTATGTATAGCACCAATAGCTAACCTTGACCCGTCAAGACTAAATGCTACAGAAGAACCAAACCGTTCTCCAATATTGTTAATTTTTTGACCGCTAACTAATTTTCCTTGGTTATTCCAAGAATTATTTTCGTATTCAAATATCACGACCAATCCTTCTTCTGAATCGTCACCAGGAGCTCCAACAGCAAGTTTTGTGCCATCTCCACTTAGAGAGACTGAATATCCGAATTCATCATTTTCACTAGGACGCCAAGGAGAATAATTATTTCTATCATAAGTAAATTTTAATATCCAGGTATCCAAGTTAGCAGTGTAATGATAAACCTTTACCTGACCATAATTATAACCATTATAACCATTAGCATCATGTTTATATGAACCGATAGCAAGCACATTTCCATCATCAGAAAGCGAAATAGAATTTCCAAAAGCAACATACCATTTATCACCAACGATATTTTGACCCTTTGGTACCCAACTGTTATTTTTATATTCAAAAGCTTTAACTATTCCTGTTTCTGTATCATAATTTGCACCACCAGCAGCTACTATTAAGCCGTTTCCACTAAGGGATACGGACATCCCTCCTTGCGTTCCACTTCCAGTAAAATCAATATCTTCTCCTAATCGAGACCAGGATGTGTTTTCATATTTATACACTCTAACATGTCCAGTGTTGCTTTGACCTTCGTCATCATATGGGCCACCTACAGCTAAAATGGTGCCATCGTTACTTAAAGAGTTAGAATAACCAAAATTATCACCAGCTGATTCTCCATCCAAATCTTGACCTATTTGAATCCAATCATCATCCTGTATTGTAATGGTAAGTTGCTGAGTTCCATTTTCTATTGCATTTGATACTGAATTTATATCAACAATGATTGTTTCACTATTCTCATTTATCCCATCTCTTCTAGAGGTGATCATGGTAGTCCCTGATTTTTGTCCTTTTGGAATGGTGATAGTGTTTTTTTCTATAGAATAATCTGTTCCTGAGCCAGTAGCTGTACCTGAAAAGGCTAGATAAACTTTTACGTCAGAACTTGTAGTATCAGGAATTGTTGCAGTTAACATAGCGCTACCGCCAGGTTCTGGTATTGTAGTTTTACTTGTCTCTAGTGTAACACTGATAGTAACATCATCATCTTTTATGACTACAGTTTTTTGTTGATCTCCATTTTCTATTGCATTTGATACTGAATTTATATCAACAATGATTGTTTCATTTGATTCATCATAAATATCTTGAATTGCTGAAATGGTGATGTTAGCAGTTTTTTGTCCTGCAGGAATAGTTATCAAGTTAGCACTTAAGCTATAATCAGCTCCATTTCCTGTTGCAGTTCCTGTTACTTCTAGATTGACCGTCACATCTGAAGCGATCGGGTAAGTAAGAGTTGCTGTAAGCACTGATGAGCCAGAATTTTCTATGATCGTATCTTTATCTAATGAAAGGGTTACTAGATTAGGAACTTGAACAATCCTCACATGTCCTGCGTTTGATGCTTTTCCATCATTTCCTTTAGCTCCAATAGCAACAATACTTCCATCATTAGAAAGTGAA
>CABZXU010000047.1 GCA_902529805.1 uncultured Marinoscillum sp. | reverse complement strand
CTTTTCTTTAACCTATTAGATGAATTAGATATTAAAAAAAAAATAGAGGATTTTTTTAATGGAGAAAAAATTAATAAATCTGAAAAAAAACCGGCTTTACATTTCTTACTAAGAGGTTCATACAATGATAAAACAAAAAATATATTTGATAATGATGTAAATAAATGTCTAATAAATTTAAAATCATTTTCAAAAAATTTCGAAAATAGAAAAATTAAGGGTTATTCAGGAAAAGAAATTAAAAACATAATAAATATAGGAATTGGCGGATCAGATTTAGGGCCCAAAATGGTATGTGAGGCTTTAAAATTTTATTCAAATAGAAAAATAAAGAATTTTTTCATTTCGAACATAGACCCTTCTAATCTAACTGAGGTATTAAAACAAATTAAAGCTGAAGAGTCAATTTTTATTATATCTTCAAAATCATTTGGAACAATAGAAACTTTGAAAAATGCAAGTATATGTAAAGATTGGTTTTTAAATATATCAAAAGAAAAAAATTATATTAATAATCACTTTTATGGTGTAACTGAAAATGAAAAAGCAGCAATATCTTTTGGAATAAATAAAAATAATATTTTTCCAATTTGGGATTGGGTTGGAGGCCGATATTCACTTTGGTCAGCAGTTGGGCTTCCAATTATGCTAAGTATTGGGTTTGATAATTTCAATAAATTGCTCAAAGGAGCTAATGAAATTGATTGTCACTTTCAAAAAGAACCTTATCAAAATAATATACCTATAATACTAGCGTGTATTGGAATACTTTATAATAATTTCATGAAGAATGAAACACATGCAATTTTTCCATATGATCACTACCTAAAGTATTTTCCTGCTTACTTACAACAAGCGGATATGGAGAGTAACGGGAAAAATATTTCAAACAATTCTGATAAAGTCAATTATGAAACAGGTCCAATAATATGGGGTGATATAGGCACGAATAGTCAGCATGCTTTTTTTCAATTAATTCATCAGGGAACTAAGGATATACCATGCGATTTTATAGGATTTACAAATTCAAATAATGAAAAAGATGATTTACATGAAATATTACTTTCTAATCTTATTGGACAGTCAAGAGCTTTAATGAAAGGGAAAAAAATAGATGAAATAAAAAAGGAATTAAGAAATGAAAAAGATAATGATAATTATAAATTATTAATTAAATCCAAAATTTTTGATGGAAATAAACCATCAAATACCATACTTTTTAATAAACTTAATCCATATAATTTAGGTAGATTAATTGCAATTTATGAACATAAAATTTTTGTTCAAGGAAGTTTATGGAACATAAATAGTTTTGATCAATGGGGAGTAGAACTAGGAAAAAAACTATCAAATGAAATTCATAAAATGATAAAAAATAAAAAAAATAATTTTATAGTTGATAGTTCCTCAAAAGGTCAATTAAATTTTATAGATAAAACTAGATCATAATAAACCCAGCTATATTACCAGTTAATAAGGTTGCTAAAGTAGCTGCAATTAGAGCTTTTATACCTAATTTAGATATATCTTCTTGTCTTGAAGGTGCCATAGAACCGATTCCTCCAATTTGAATTGCAATTGAGCTAAAATTAGCGAATCCACAAAGAGCATAAGTAGAAATAATTATTGATTTTTGTGATAACAGTCCAGCTTCCTTTATTTCAGCTAAATTAACGTAAGCTATAAATTCATTCAAAACAAATTTTTGTCCTAAAAGACTTCCTACTAAAACAGATTCATTCCAACTAACTCCAATCATAAAAGCAAAAACTCTAAATATTTGGCCTAGCAAATATTCCATTGAAAGTTTATTAAACTGACCTTCTGATGAAATATTAATTAAATTATTTAAAGTTGTAATATCTCCAATGTAAGCCAAAAAATGATTTACCATATATACAAAAGCTAAAAAAGCAAGAAGCATAGCAGCAATATTAAATGCAAGCTTTAATCCATCTGAAGCACCTTTTGCTAAAGCATGAATTGGATTAGAACCCAATTCTTCCTGATTTAAAGTTAAATTTTGATTTATTTTATTTTTAGAATCTTCTGGTATAAAAATTTTTGATATAATAATACCAGCAGGAGCATTCATAATAGAAGCAGTTAATAAAATAGTTGCAAATTTTATACTTTCATCTGGATTACTGCCTCCAAGAAGTGCTACATAAGCGGCAAAAACACCTCCAGCAATTGTAGCCATACCGCCAGTCATTAAACACATCAATTCTGATTTAGTCATTTTTTTAATGTATGGTTTAACTAAAAGAGGAGCTTCAGTTTGACCTAAAAAAATGTTACCAGCAGCAGATAATGATTCGGCACCTGATAATTTCATTGTCTTGGTCATAACCCAAGCTATGGATTTAACAATAAATTGAAGTATTCCAAAATAATAAAGAAACGCACTAATTGATGAAAATAATATTACAACGGGTAATGCAGAAAAAGCAAAACCATTAAATGATGCATCTGGAAATAAGAAAATTGTACCTTGTTTTGAAAAATCAATAATAAGTACAAAAAACTCACTTATATTTTTAAATACATTTTCAACAAATTTTACATTTGATATTAATAATGCAATAATAATTTGAAGTAAAATT
>CABZXU010000046.1 GCA_902529805.1 uncultured Marinoscillum sp. | reverse complement strand
TTCATTCTTATCCATTAATTTAAATCCTAATAAATTAACATTCATTGCTGAAAAATATCTTGCATCACTTAAGTTATTAACTGAGCCTACTTTAACGAAACACTTTAAAGACATAATTATAATTCTCATGTAAAAAGAACTAATTTTACATTCAATTAAAAAAAGAATTTAAAATTTTGAGTAAAAACGGTAAAATACTTCTTGCTATGAGTGGGGGAATAGACAGCTCTATATCTTCTCTTTTATTGCATGACATGGGTTATGAAGTTGTTGGTATTACTATGAAGACATGGGATTATCAGTCTTCTGGCACATCTAAAAAAGAGACTGGATGTTGTAGTCTTGAATCCATTAATGATGCTAGAAGTATAGCTGTCAAAATGGGGTTTAATCATTATATTCTTGATATAAGAGATGAGTTTGGAGATTATGTTATAGATTATTTTACGGATGAATATATGAATGGAAGGACACCAAATCCTTGCGTTCTATGTAATACTCATATAAAATGGGAGGCTTTATTAAAAAGGGCTAAAAATTTAGACTGTAATTATATTGCTACCGGACACTATGCTAAAGTTAGAGATGAAAATGGTAGATATATAGTTTCTAAAGGAGTTGATAAAAAAAAAGATCAGTCATATGCATTATGGGGAATAAGTCAAAAAAACCTTTCTCAAACAATATTTCCTCTTGGTGAACTTAATAAAGAAGAAATTAAAAAAATAGCAATAAAAAATGGATATAAAAATTTAGTTGATAAGTCTGAATCTTATGAAATATGTTTTGTTCCGGATGATGATTATAGAAACTTCTTGAGAAATAGAGTTCAAAATATTGATGAAAAAGTAGGAGAGGGCAATTTTTTAAATGAAAATGGTGAAATTATTGGAAAACATAAGGGATATCCATTTTATACAATTGGTCAAAGAAAAGGATTAGGCATTGCTTTAGGATATCCAATTTATGTGACAGAAATAAAACATAAAACAAATGAAGTAGTAATAGGAACATTTGATGAATTAAAAAGAGATGGAATGTACGTAAAAAAATTAAATATGATTAAATATCAAAAAATTAAAAATAAAATAGAAGCAGATACTAAAATTAGATATAATGATATAGGAAGCCCATCAATTATCGAACAGGTAGATGATACTATGAAGGTCTTTTTTGGAAATGGTGTTAATGCTATAACACCTGGTCAGGCTGCAGTATTTTATGAAAAAGATGATATAATTGGAGGTGGTTGGATTCATAGTAGCTTTAATCAAAAAGTGAATTGAAATGAAAAAACAAGAAATATCAGTTTCAATATTAGATTGTAATTTTAATGATATTGAGAATGAAATAGCTAAAATAAACAATTCTAGTTGTGATTATATTCATGTTGATGTTATGGATGGTAAATTTGTTCCTAATATAGCTTTTGATGATAAAACAATTAATAAAGTTAATTTATATTCAACAAAAAAAATTGATTATCACTTAATGGTAAAAAATCCAAAAGATTATATTACAAAATGCGCAAAAAATAATGCTGAAATAATATCAGTTCATTATGAGGAAAATGATAATGTTTATAATGATTTAATTTCAATTAAAAGTCTAGGTTGTAAAGCTGGATTAGCGATAAACCCTTCAACTAAAATTAGTGAAGTTTCAAAGCTTTTTAAATATATAGACATATTACTTTTAATGTCAGTTCAACCTGGAAAGGGGGGGCAAAAATTTTTAAATTCAACATTTAAAAAAATAATTAATACAAAAAAACTTATTCAAGAGATGAACTATAAAATTAAAATTGAAATTGATGGGGGAATAGATAATAAAGTCTCTAAAAAACTTTTCGATTTAGGATCAAATATCTTAGTGTCAGGAAGTTATATTATTAAAAATAAAAACTTAGACTCAGCAATAATTAGTTTAAGAGATTAAATTAGATTTATATAACATTTTTTAGCACTTAAATAAGTATATTTGTAGAGCAATTTTTTATGATATAATTGCTTCCTTTTATAGTTATGATTGAAGATAAAGATCAAAATATAATTCCTGTAAATATTGAAGATGAAATGAAGGGTGCTTACATTGATTATTCAATGTCAGTAATTGTCTCAAGAGCCCTGCCAGATGTTAGAGATGGACTAAAACCTGTACATAGAAGAGTTTTATATGGAATGTTAAGTATGGGTGTTAATTATAACAAATCTTATAAAAAATCCGCAAGAATTGTTGGAGAAGTAATGGGTAAATATCACCCTCATGGCGATTCATCTATCTATGATACTATGGTAAGAATGGCACAATCATGGTCATTACGTTATACACTAGTTGATGGTCAAGGTAACTTCGGATCTATAGATGGTGACTCTCCTGCAGCAATGCGTTATACAGAAGCAAGATTAAAGAGAATTTCTGACGAACTACTTAATGATATAAATAAAGAAACTGTAGATTTTCAACCAAATTTTGATGATTCACTTAATGAACCTACTGTTCTTCCATCAAAAATACCAAATCTTTTAGTTAATGGCTCAAGTGGAATCGCTGTTGGAATGGCAACAAATATGGCTCCTCATAACCTTTCCGAAGTTATTGATGGCATTTTTAATTATATTGACAACAATGATATTTCTATAGAGGAATTAATGAAAGATATTAAAGCTCCTGATTTTCCAACTGGAGGAATTATTTATGGATACCAAGGGGTTAAATCTGCTTTTGAAACTGGGAAAGGAAGAATTGTTATGAGAGCAAAAGCAACAATTGAGTCAAATG
>CABZXU010000045.1 GCA_902529805.1 uncultured Marinoscillum sp. | reverse complement strand
AAAATTAATTTTAAGTAAATATAAAAAATCATGCAAAACAATAAATTACTATCTTTAATAATTGTACTTCTATTTGGTATAACAATTCTTTTTTCATTTGCTTCAAGTATATTTTATGTAGTTGAATCAACAGAAAGAGCAGTTATTTTTAGAAAATTTGGAGGAGGTCTAGATAAGCAAAACATCATTAATCCTGGCTTTAATTATAAAATGCCATGGAACGACGTTTATAAATTTGACATTACTGATAATTTAGTTGAAGAAACTATTGATGTATTAGATAAGAATGGTTTAAATATTAATGTTGATGTTACTATGAGTTTTCATCCAGTATATGATTCCATAGGTGAAATATATGAAACATTCCAAATGGATTATTTAAGAAGATTGGTTAGACCTGAATTTAGATCTACAGTACGTCAAGTTATGGGTAGGTTTACAGCAGAAGAAATATATTCTACAAAGCGTTCAGCTGTTGAAACCCAAATTCAATCTGAAGCTAGTCTTGTTTTAATTAAACCAGGGAATAATATTATTATGAAATCACTTCTAATAAGATCTATTTCATTACCTGAACAAATTAAGAATGCAATTGAAAGTAAATTACAACAAGAACAAGAAGCATTAGCTTATCAATTTAGACTTGATAAAGAAAAAAGTGAAGCTGAAAGAAAAAGAATTGCAGCAGAAGGTGAAGCAAGAGCCAATAAAATTATTAATAATAGTCTCACTCCTAATTTATTAAAAATGAGAGGTATTGAGGCGACAAGTAAGTTAGCTGAATCACCAAATTCTAAAGTTATTGTTGTAGGAAGTGGAAAAGATGGACTTCCAATAATACTAGGTAATAATTAGATATATTTTATAAATAAAAATGGATAAATTCGCTAATCTAGAAATAAATGGAAAAAATTTAAAAATTCCATTGATTGAAGGTTCAGAAAATGAAGTTGCTTTAGACATTTCAAAATTAAGATCTGAAACTGGATATATTACAATAGATAAAGGTTTTAAAAATACTGGATCTACTTTAAGTAGCATTACTTATTTAGATGGAGAAAAAGGTATATTAAGACATAGAGGATATTCCATTGAAGAACTAGCATCTAAATCATCCTTTACTGAAGTATGTTATTTGTTAATCTATGGTGAATTACCATCTAAAGATGAGTTAAATTATTTTGAGAATAACATAAGAATTCACACATTAGTTCATGAAGATTTTAAAATTATTCTTGAGGGATATCCATCAAAAGCACATCCTATGGGTATTTTATCTTCATTGATTACTAGTTTAACTGCTTTTTACCCTGAATCATTAGATCCAAGTAGATCAAAAAATCTTGTAGATTTAAGTATTGTTAGAATACTTGGAAAATTTCCGACTTTTGCAGCTTGGTCATATAAAAAAAGAAAAGGACATCCTATAATTTATCCTGATAATGGACTTGATTATTGTTCTAATTTCCTAAAAATGATGTTTAAGCTTCCATCTGAAAATTATGATGTAAATCCAGTTGTTACAGATGCTTTAAACAAGTTACTTATTTTACATGCTGATCACGAACAAAACTGTTCAACCTCAACTGTTAGAATAGTAGGTTCTTCTCTTTCAAGTATTTATGCATCAGTTTCTGCTGGTATTAATGCATTATGGGGACCTCTTCATGGCGGTGCTAATCAAGCTGTTATTGAAATGTTAGAACAAATTTCTGCAGATAATAATAATATTGATAAATATATTAAAAAAGCTAAAGACAAAAATGATCCTTTTAGATTAATGGGCTTTGGTCATAGAGTTTATAAAAACTTTGATCCAAGAGCAAAGATAATTAAGGTAGCTGCTGATAATGTAATGAATAAATTAGGTATTGATGATCCCATTTTAGATTTAGCTAAAAAATTAGAAGAAATAGCATTAAAAGACCAATACTTTATTGATAAGAAACTTTATCCAAATGTTGATTTTTATAGTGGTATAATCTATAGAGCAATAGGTTTTCCTCCAGAAATGTTTACAGTTATGTTTGCATTTGGAAGATTACCGGGTTGGATTGCACAATGGAAAGAGATGAGGGAAAATAAAGAGCCTTTAGGAAGGCCAAGGCAGATTTATACTGGTAGTAAATCTAGAAAATATATAGATATAGGAAAAAGATAATTTTGTTAGAATTTTCTTTTTAAAATTTCTTTGAATAAAAATGCTTTTTTTAAAGAATTTGAATCATTCAATTCATTAAACAGTTCATTTTCAAATTTTTCATTAGTTTCTTCTATTATTTTATAACCATCTAATCTTTCAACTCTTTTAGAAGAACTTTTATCTGATTGTTTTTCTGTTTCCTGAATTATATTTTTTTCTTCAATATTTTCTTTAACTTCTGAATTTATATTATCAATAGAAGGTACCTCTTCTTCTTTTATCTCTTCCTCTATTACTAATTCTTTTTCATCATCATTTTGATCAAGTTCTGACTTTACTTGTTCAACTAAGTCTTGAAATGTTTTAGGGATTTTATCTTCTTGAATTTCTCTATTTTCCTCAGCTCTATCTTCAATATTTTTTTTCTTATTCTTATCTTTAAACCAACCAAATATTGCAGATGCAAAATAAGCAAGAGCACCAAAAATGTATATTAGATTCTCTAAATCAAAATCCATATTTAATAATTATTATATTTGTTATCTTCCAAATTTAATTCATTATCCACAATGAAACTAAGTAAAATTGAAATAAAAGGATTTAAAAGTTTTGGAGACAAAACAGTAATAAATTTTAATGATGGTGTAACAGGTGTTGTAGGTCCAAATGGTTGTGGCAAATCTAATGTTGTTGATGCTATTAGATGGGTCTTGGGAGAACAAAAAACAACTTTGCTTAGATCAGATAAAATGGAAAACATAATTTTTAATGGAAGTAAATCAAGAAAAAAATTAAATTTAGCTGAAGTATCCGTAACATTTGATAATACTAAAAATTTAATTCCTACTGAATATTCAAATGTATCTATTGCTAGAAAATATTTCAGATCAGGCGAAAGTGAATATTTTTTAAA
>CABZXU010000044.1 GCA_902529805.1 uncultured Marinoscillum sp. | reverse complement strand
TGAAAAACCGCTTTTGATTCCTAAAGAAATTTTTTTTTGAGAAAAAATATTTTTAGGATTTAATACCATAAAAAAGAAAAATAGTAGAATGATTAATTTATTTTTATTTGAATTTTTATTCATTAAGGGAAAATTTTTTTAGTATAAATTTATTAAAAATAAAATGCATAGAGATGTTGAATTTATTAATTTTGAGTGGCAAACTGGTACGACCAGCTCCCACTAAATCCCCCAGGTCCGGAAGGAAGCAAGGGTAGGTGGTTGTAGCGGTGCGATATCTAGTTTGCCTTTTTTTAAATTTAATATGTGGCTATTTAAAATTAAAGGTAAGGCAAAAATACCTGATTATATTCAATTAAGAGATGAAAAGATGATTTTGGTTGATTATTTTAGAGCTGATAGACCTATCGAAAAATTTAAAAAATATGGAATACTAAAAGATGAGAAAAAAATTATTGATTTGGTTAATAATTTGGAATATGGAAAATTGATTCAAATAAAAAAAACAAATGATAAATGATATAAATACAGTAATTGATATAAAAGACGCAAGCATTTTTCATCGTTATAACACTATTTTAAATAATGTAAATTTTAAAATAAAGAAAGGTGAGTTTGTTTATATAATTGGGAAAACAGGTAGTGGAAAATCCTCACTTTTAAAAACAATATATGGTGATTTAATCTTAAAAATGGGTTCAATTAATGTTGTAGGGCATGAAATGAGAAATATTAAAAAATCTAAATTACCATTTATTAGAAGAAAATTAGGAATAATATTTCAAGACTTTCAATTATTTCAGGACAGAAGTATAGCTGAAAATTTAATTTTTGTTATGAAAGCAACAGGGTGGAAAAAAAATATTATAAATGATAATGTTTTAAAACTTTTATCAAAAGTAGGTCTTGAAGATAAGGCAAATAGATATCCTCATCAATTATCTGGTGGAGAACAACAAAGAGCTGTAATAGCTAGAGCATTAATAAATAATCCGATTATTTTAATAGCAGACGAACCAACAGGAAATTTGGACCCTAAGGTATCTGAAAAGATATTTAAATTATTTCTTGAAATAAATAAAAAAGGAACTACTATTTTAATGGCAACACATAATTATGAGCTTATAAAAAAATTCAAGAATAGAACTCTAAATTGTATAGAAGGAAAAGTTGAGGAAATAAATATTAATAATATTTAAATGTTATTTTTCAAGTTTTTTGATGGCACTTTCAAAGTCAGGAGATAAATCTATTGCTTTATTAAACTGAATTTTAGCGTTTTCATTATCGTTTTTTTCTTCATAAATTATTCCTTTTAAATAATGTAATTGCGATTTCATTGCTATTTGCTGTGTCATATTACCATTCATATTAACATTTACTTTAATTGAATCAATTGAATTTTTTTCTAAAAGAATATTTAAATTGTTAATACTTTCATTATAATTTTTTAATTCATACTGAAGAAACGCTATTGTATATAAAACATCATCCCTGTCAGTTTTTAGATAAAGAGATTCATATTCATTTAATGATTCTTGTTTTAAACCCAAATTTTGAAGAGCTATACACGAAACTTCCAATGCAAATAAGTTTTCAGGATTATTAGATAAAATTTCTCTCGAAACCATATATGCTGATGGCCATCTGGAAACACCAATGTATTCTCTTAAAAGAGTATCCAATAAGTTTAAGTTTTCAGGTTGAAGTGAAATCATTTTATATAATGAAGTTATAGAAACAGTTGGATCATTATATATCTTAGATTTACTATAGATTTTTTTTTGAATTTCAAACTCACTTTCTTGTGTAAATGAATTAAAATTATTAAAAATTAAAAAATATATAAATAATACTTTCTTCATTTATTTTATATTTAAACCTTTTTGTTTCCCTAATTTTAACATTAAGTTGTAAGCTTCTTTTCTATTATTTTTGATTTTTCCTTCTAAAATACATTCCTTAATTTCATCTTTAATTTCTCCAACAACTTTAGATGGATTAATTGCAAATGTATTAATTATTTCATCACCTCTTATTGGAGGTTGAAAATTTTTTATTTTATCATTTTTTTCAACTATTTCCATTTTCTTTTCAACTTTAGCAAAATTATTTAAATATTTTTTTACTTTTTCATCATTTTTTGAGGTAATATCAGCTTTACAAAGAATCATTAACATTTCAATATCATTTCCAGCCTCATATAAAAGTCTTCTTATTGCAGAATCAGTTATATTATCTTTTACTAATGCGATTGGTCTAAGATGTAATCTCACTAATTTTTTAACAAATTTCATATGATGATTTGTAGGTAAATTCAATCTTTTAAAAATTTTAGGGACCATTTTAGAACCTAAATCTTCATGACCATGAAATGTCCAACCAATTTTTTCATTATACCTTTTAGTTAATGGCTTAGCAATATCATGTAAAATTGCGGCCCATCTTAACCAAAGAGAATCTGATACTTTTGATACATTATCTAAAACCTCTAAAGTATGATAAAAATTATCCTTGTGTGTATGATTATTAATTTTTTCTTTACCTTTTAGGTTATCCATTTCAGGAAAAATAAGTTTTAAAAGACCTGAAGCGAGTAATAATTTAAACCCATATGAAGGTTTATCTGTCATAATTATTTTGTTTAATTCATCTGAAATCCTATTATAGGATAATATTTTAATTCTTTCTTTATTATTAATAATACCTTGAAATGTTATATTTTCAATATCAAAACTTAATTGAGTTGCAAATCTAACTGCTCTTAACATTCTTAGTGGATCATCTATAAATGTTGTTTCAGGTTCTAAACAGGTCTTAATTATTTTATTTTTTAAATCGTTTTTACCATCAAATAAATCAATTACTAAACCAAAATCATTTTTATTTAATGAAATAGATAAAGAATTAATTGTAAAATCCCTTCTTTTAATATCGTCTTTAAAACTTCCCATTTTAATATTTGGATTTCTACTATCAATAGAATAAGATTCTTTTCTTGACCCTACAAATTCAAAAATATAACCTTTAAACTTTAGTGATGCAGTTCCAAAATTTTTATATATAGAATAAGATGAATTTTTAATTTTTTTTGATAAA
>CABZXU010000043.1 GCA_902529805.1 uncultured Marinoscillum sp. | reverse complement strand
AGTAGCAGTGAGCGCATCACCTTCTGCATCTGTATCGTTGAAAACAACACCATCTAAAGCTGTTTTAGTCAGTGTACCTCCCTCATCAACAGTGTAGGTGTCATCCACCCCAACAGGGCAATCGTTTATATTAATTTGAGATTGAGGAGGAATAAAATCTGTACCACAAACATAAGATGGCGTTGAAAGAATAACTCTGTAAAGATATCCATCCATTGAAAGTGGAATGTTAGTAAGGCTTAAATCTTTTGTTGTTACACCAGAGTACACTCCTCCATTAGAAAGATTATTCCAACTTACACCCTGATTTTCTTGCCATTGATATAATGGGTCAGGAGCTACCGCCCCCTTACAATTATCACATATTTTATTATCTACAACATTTGCTTCAACTGAAAATGTTACAGATTCATTAATTTCTATTTCTTTTAAGGTTAATGGATTTGTAGTAACATTTACTGCTGAACCTTCTTGAATATAATCGTGACCACCCGCTCCATCCCTATTCGCTGGTGTAGTATAACCGCCGCTTCCTGTTACCTTTCCATCTGCATCCACATTGATAGGTAATCCACCTAACTTCCCATCACCATTTGCATCAGTAAAACCAGCTTCTAAAACATCATTACATCCATCTCCATCACTATCAAGATCTAAATGATCTGGAATAGCATCATCATCAGAATTTCTTTTTGCACAGTCATCATAATCCAAAACGGCAAAAAGTTGAACACCATCAATTGCCATAGCTTCTTTATAGCTTCTATCAGCTGAAGGAGAATTCTCTTCACCTCCATCAACAAAAAATTCAATTCTTTGAGATGTTGCCTCTGCAGTAAAGAAAAGTTCAACTTGACTCCATGTCTGATTTCCAGCACCTTGAAAAGTAAGTTCAGGAGAAAACTGAGTTTGACAATTACCAGTACATTCTAAAGAATTAGCAGCTCCCCATACCACTCTCCATCTTGATTTTTCACCTATAGAAGTGTTCCAATCATCATCAGTTCCATCAATCCCATCAAGTCCATCACACATTTGAAAAAAATTAGAAGGATGAGCATCATTACAAAAATTTCCAGCACTTGCCTGCCAAAAAACTAATCTATATTGCAGCCCTACTTCAAGATTATCAACAACGGTAAAAAATGACTCTCCTCCTATATTTGGTGATGGGACTTCACCATGACCAACTGCAGTAACACCTCCAGCTGGAGAAGCTGGTAATCCATCACCCAAATCATCTGAGAAAAATTTAGTTGATCCTATAGGTATTGGAGTAAGATGACTATCTAAAGAACCTATACCATTCTGCCATCCAGCACCAGTTACATTTGCGTTCGGGTCACCATCTGGAGAAGCTACACCTTTATTTCCCACAGGAGGTGGAGGCCCAAGTATATCAAAACTTCCATCGACACCCCAATCAACGAGAGGACCACAATCTAAACCTTCCTCTACATCAGAAATTCCATCATTATCATCATCCAAATCATCATCAAACTTATAAATAAAATCTATTACACCATCTCCATCAGTATCTGTTGTTGGTGGACTTTCGTCATCAACTATAGTGATTGTTTGTTTTTGAATTCCATTTTCTATTCCATTAGTTACTTCAGTGACAGTTAAAACAACTGTCTCATTCTGCTCATATAAAGCATCTTGAATTGCATTTAAGGTGATACTAGCTGAGGTTGCACCAGCAGGAACTGTAATCTCATAAGCATCTAATGTATAATCCCTTCCTCCCCCTATTGCGGTACTACTTGCATTTATTTTTACTGTTACATCGCTAGTATAAACACTTGAATTTGCTGTAATAGTTGATGATCCAGAAGCCTCTGAAATGCTAGATGGACTTACAGAAATAGATAAATAAGGTTGTGGAGAGGTAAAAACCCTAACTATACCTGGATCGGATTTAGGAAAAGGATCATGATCTAAGGAAGATAGAGCTACAGCAGAACCAAGACTATTCATCGTAACAGCATTTCCAAGTTGATCACCAGCTTCACCATCAATATCATCTCCAATTTTACTCCAAGCAGTACCATCCCAACGATATACTCTAGCATGTCCTGCGTTACCTTTTCCAGGAGCATCTGCAAATTGTGCTCCTATTATTATCCAATCACCATCATTATTAATTGAAACAGATGCTCCACTTTCATCTTGAGTAGATTCTCCATCTAAATCTATTCCTCTTTGAACCCAATTACTACCGTCCCATTTATATACCCTTACATGGCCCCTATTATCCAGATCATTTCCTGTAGTACCATCATTTTGTTTAGCTCCTATTGCAACAATTGTTCCATCATTATTCATTGAAACAGAATAACCACTATAGTCTTTCTCTGCCTCACCATCAATATCAGCTCCTCTCTGCACCCAATTAGTGCCATCCCAATGATATATTCTTACATGGCCCCTATCATCAGTACTACTTCCTGAATTTCCATCATTTCTGTAAGCACCAATTGCGACGGTTGAACCATCATCGGAAAGCGAAAGGTAATTACCACTTAAATCACCTGCTGCTTCTCCGTCAATATCTGCACCTCTTTGTACCCAATTAGTACCATCCCAATGATATACCCTTACATGTCCAGCATTACTTCCATTACCATCATTTTGTGGCGCTCCAATTGCTAATACTGTACCGTCACTACTTATAGAAACATACCCAGATTGATCTTCTGCAGCTTCTCCATCAATATTTGCACCTCTTTGCACCCAATCACTACCATCCCATTTATATACCCTTACATGTCCTACTCTATTAGCAAGACCTCCATCTCCATCATTCCATATTGCACCAGCTGCAAGAACTGTACCGTCATAATTTAAAGAAACTGTCCTACCAAACCTGTCCGCATTATTTTCTCCAACGATATCACCAGGTCCTAGAGGTAAGGGGTTTACTACTTGTTCCCAAGATATTCCTCCAGAAAGACGATATACTCTTACATGTCCGTTACCAATCCCTCCACCATCATTTAAATATGAACCTATGGCAATTCTTAACCCATCACCGCTTATTGAAATTGATTCACCACTTTTATCAGCGCTTTTTTCTCCTATAATATCTCCTCCAATTTTATTCCATGATTGAGAATATACAATGAGTGGAAAAAAGAAAATTATTATTAATAAAGAATAAATTGAATTTTTTAAAATCATCTTCTTTTAAGATAAATAGAACCTTTCATTTCTTTAGTGCCATTTTTTAAGTTTAATATGTAAAAATATACACCTTCAGGTAAATTTTCACCATCCCAATCACTTTTATAATTTTCCGTTTCATAAACAATAACTCCCCACCTATTATAAATAACAAGCTCACTTTTAGGGTATTGCTCTATATATGGAACCACCCAGGTATCATTAACACCATCTCCATCAGGAGAAAAACCATCAAATGGAGCCACAGGACAATTGGATTCAGTAGAAATAGGTAGTGAAATACTTAGCCTATTGTACGAACATGGATCATTCGGATCTGTTTTGTCATTAATTTCAACTCCATCCATAACACCATCCCCATCACAATCTTCTATAGCGGTAACAGGCAAGGTAATGTCATCTACATTGTATGAACAAGCATCATTTAGATTAGTTCCATTGGAAATTTCTAAACAATTCCTTACCCCATCTCCATCCAAGTCAGATATTTGAATTTCTACTTCAAAGTCTAAGGTTGTCTCACAATCTCCATCTGAGGCAACAATTGTTATTAATGATGAGCCTGATATTCCAATATCTTTAAATGTTAATAAAGAATCTTTTGTAGAAACTTTTACTAAGCTTGTATTAGAACTTTTAGCACCATAAACAAGAGGAGTTTTCTCTGCATCTTTAAAGAAAACGCTCATATCAAATTCTTCAGATTGCTCTGTACATTCATTCAATAGCATTTTAATAG
>CABZXU010000042.1 GCA_902529805.1 uncultured Marinoscillum sp. | reverse complement strand
AATCGAAAAGCTTGAAGCTAGAATTATAGAATTAGAAAATTCTAGACAAAAATGATGAATATTAATAACTTTACTAACTTTGCTTACTTATGAAAAAGGTATTATTATTTGCTTTATTAACTTTTATCTATAATTCTACTAATGCTCAAGAATTAATTTCTTCTTCAAGTGGGTATGCAGAAAAAGATGGAAACAAAATAAGTTGGTCTATAGGAGAGGTAGTTATTGGAACTGTAGAAAGCGGAAATACAAAGCTTACACAAGGATTCCTTCAACCTTTAATTATAGACATTTTTCCTACAGGAATAGAGGAGATGTATAGGTTGGAAATGACAGCTTATCCAAACCCTGTATATGATAAAGTCATATTTAAAGGAGAAGACCCTACAGGAGAATATGATATAAGATTGGTTGATAAAACTGGAAAAGTTTTAGATCAAAAAGGGATAGACTATAGAGACCTTTCTTTAGATATGAAAAAATATAATTACGGAACATATTTTATTGAAGTGGTTCAAAAAGGAACCAATAAAAGAAGGATCTTTAGAATCATTAAAAGCTCGAAAAATAATTAAACTTTTTTGAATACTTCAAGGCTATTTGTAAAAGAAGTGGGCTTATAATCCAATTCCTTTTCTGCTTTATCTAAAGTAAAACCTGTTAGTTCAGGTCTTTTTGCTTTTTGGTTTAATTCTGATGTCTTTATTTTATTAATTAGCGAAGCGTCCAAAGAAAAATAATCTGCAATAGATAATCCTATGTCATAATAATTTAACATCTCACTACCAGAAACATGAAAAATGCCTACTGCTTTTTTGCTTGCAGCAGAAATACATGCATTTGCAAGGTCATCAACAAAGGTTGGCATTCGATACTGATCATCAACTAAATTAACTGGGTTTCCATTTTCTAAACTCTGTTTTACATAAGAAACAATATTAGACTTAGCATGAACTCCATAAACAAGAATGGTTCTTATTATTGTATGATCAAAATTATTTTCAACTATAATTTTTTCTCCTTCTAATTTACTTTTACCATAATAACTAATTGGATTGGCCTCATCTGATTCTTTATACGGACCGGATGTTCCATCAAAAATATAATCTGTTGATATATGTATTAAATGAACATTAAATTTTTTGCATGCGTAAACAAGATGACCAACTGCTTTAACATTTGTATTCCAACACAATTCTTTTTCAACTTCACATAAATCTACGTCTGCAATAGCGGCAGTATTAATCAAAACATCTGGCTTATGGGATTCTAAAACTTGATCAATCTGTTTTTCGTTCGTGATATCCAAAGCTGTGGTAGCTAATCCCTCTTGAGATCTAGCTGTTGAAATAATATCATGTTCAGAAGCATTTACTAATTCAAAAAGCTTTGAGCCTAATAATCCATTAACACCGGTAATAAGAATTTTCATTTTCCAGTAGGATATTGATAACCATATGTTTTAGTTATAAAATCTTTTTTGACCATCTCAAGAGAAACTTTCATTTGAATATCTTCAATAGGTTTATTGGCCTGCCCTGTTTTAACTGCAGCAATCTTATCGATCACATCTAACCCTTCCACTACCCTACCAAAAACAGTATATTCTCCGTCAAGATGAGGGCTGCCTCCTATAGAAGAATATGCTTCAAGCTTTTCAGGTAAAATATCAATGGAAGTAGAAATATCAAATTTTTCTTTTACTACATTTTTAAATTGCATCGCTAACTTCTGAGTTTCTTTACGATCATTTTGAACTTTCAAAAATTTATCTTTTAGATCTGAATATTCGGGCTCCATAAAAAGTAGCTGAATGCCTTCGAATAAAGACTGAATATCAGTTGATAATTCATCTTTAGTAAAAATGCTTCCGTCAACTATATAGAATTGACATCCACTTGATTTTTTCTTAGGATTGACGTTATCTCCCATTCTTGCAGCAGCTAATGACCCTTTACTGTGAAAGAACTTATCATTAAATTCAGCAGGAATAGTATAGTCAATTGCATTTGGATCACCTTTTAAATTAACATCTCCTCCCTGAATCATAAAATCTTTAATCACCCTATGAAAAATGGTAGAATTAAACTTTTCTTCTTTAGTTAGTTTGATAAAGTTTTGTTTATGTAATGGTGTTTCTTCAAACAAAATGGCTTTCATATCTCCATAAGGAGTATTTATAGTTATTAATACGTCTTTTTCCATATCACATGAGGTTATAATAAAAAGTAAGATAAAAATTAGTTTCTTCATTTAAGCAATTTGTTTCGTTTCATTAAATACATTCACAATTTCAATAGATAAATCTAGAAAGATTATTTTAGGATTTGCATTCCTTTCTAGAAATCTTATGGCATCATTTAATTCTAAAGTGACTTTTTCAGTTTTTTCTTCATTTAAAGATTTAGAAAAGTTTTTAATAAATTCAGATTCCTCATCAACTATCCTTGATAAACTAGAATTAATTTTTACAACAAAAGATTCTCTAATTAAATTCAAACTATAGATAAGAAATGCTTTTTTGTTTATTCTAGTTTGATTGTTAAACCATTCAAGATCCAATTGGATTTTCGCATAATCACTTGAATAACAATTCCTCATCCATATTTTAAATACGGACAAAAAATCTTCATTTGAAGAATTAATAATTTTTTTTGCTTGATTAAGATTACCATCGGAAGTTAAAATAACTTTAGATAATTCACTCTCTGCGATAGTATCCTTTTTTAAAATTTCTTTTGTTAATTCCTCATCAGAGAAGTTTCTTATTTTAAACATTTGAACACGAGAAAGAATAGTTTTTAATAATCTGTTATAATCATTAGTTATTAGAAAAAAGAAAGTTTTTGGTGGCGGATCCTCCAAAATTTTTAAAAGAGCATTAGAAGTATATATATGTAAATGTTCTGGTAACCAAATAAGAACTATTTTATTTTCAGACTCAAATGGTTTTAATGTAAGTTTTTTAATCAAATTTCTAGACTCATCTTTCGAGATGTTGGGACTCTTATTTTCAAAACCATAAAAGTTAAACCAATCATTCACGTTCTGATAAGGATCTTTTAAAATAAAGCTTCTCCATTCTTTTATAAATAAATCGCTTACAACATTTTTATTTATTTTGGTTGTAGGCGCAACTGGAAAAATAAAATGTACATCTGGATGAATCATTTTATCTATTTTTTTACAGGAAGGACATTCTCCACATGAATCATTACTTGTTTTATGATCGCAATTTAAAAATGATATGAAAGCTAAGGCCAAAGTCAGGTTTGGAGAGCCTTGTGATCCAAAAAATAATTGAGCATGTGCAACAAGATTCTTGTTAACTGCATTAATCAAAAAATCTTTTTCTTTTTCAAAACCTGAAATATCAATAAATTTCATTTTTACAATTTATATGTCAAAATAGTAAAAATAATTTCAGAAAAAATAATTTAAAACTTCTTTTATTTTTCTATAAACCTCTTAAGTCTATCAAGTGCCTTTGGCATATTAATTCTACCGTAACTAATTCTAAAATGATTTTCAGTAGAAGGTCCAAAATTAGATTTATATATCGAAGAAGGTAAAAGTAAAACGCCTTCTTGCTTTATCAGATTTTTAGTAAAAGATTCAACGCCATCGTCTCCTAAATATTTTGGATAGCCAATACAACCACCATCGGGCTCTTTCCATTGAAACAAATGTGAATTATCAGAAAAAAAGTTATTTAGCAACTTAAGGTTATCTTTTAGTATTCTCCTTGTCCTTTCAAGAATTTTTTCTTTTTGATTTAACGCAATAAGTGAAAGAACTTCACTTGGAGCAGAATTACATATTGATAGGTAGTGCTTCATTCTTTCCATTTTTGACAAAAGATTTTCATCTTTAGATGCTATCCAGCCTATCCTTGCTCCAGGCATTCCATAGCTTTTAGACATTGCATTAAGAGATAAACCTTTTTCATAAATATCAGAAATTTGAGGCAATCGTTTTGATTCATCTCTTTCCATTAATCTATAAATTTCATCACTAAAAATATAGATATCATTTTTTTTAGCAAGAATGATCAAATCATTTAATTTTTTTCTTGAAATTAATTTTCCTGTAGGGTTGTTTGGAAAGTTTATAGAAATAAGTTTAGTGTTTGATTTTATAGCGCTTTCTATTTCATTTATATCAAGATTCCAATCATTTTTTGGATCCAAACTTACGCCTGATATATCACATATTGAATCTGGAAGTGTTTCTGAAGATTGATAATTAGGGTTAATAACAATTGCATGGTCTTTATTATTTAATATACATTTCATTGCAATATAAATTCCTTCTTCCGCTCCAGCAAACGTTAATATATGATTAGATTTTAATGAATTATAAGTATTTGCAATCGCTTCTCTTAATTTAGGCAAACCATATGTTTCAGTATATCCCAAGTGAAGGTTTTGCCAAGCTTTCTTATCTTCATCTGTTGCCATACTAAGAAGTTCTTGCATAGGAATGGATTCCATATCCGATGCACACATGTTGTATTTTACATTAAATTCCCACTTAGAAAAATATGTTTCAAGTTTAAAATCTGGTAAGGAAGGCATTTGAAAATCTTTTTATGATTTCTATGAAGTTTCTTCTGGTGATTTTGAATCTTCTTTTTCT
>CABZXU010000041.1 GCA_902529805.1 uncultured Marinoscillum sp. | reverse complement strand
TTTGGTATGTAAACTTCCTCTGGAGAAAATGATTTTTCAATAATTAGATGACGTCCCTTTTTAATATCTATACAATAATCATTTGTAAAAATTGGTCTACAAAAATTGGAAGATGATGCTAATTCGGCAAACGAATGAATCACGTCAATAAAAGCAATTTTCTTAGCTGTGAGTTGAATAGAAATAATACTTTTAAATAGTTTGTTAATAAGTTCTTGATACAATTTATATTCTAAGGAAACTAGTTTTTCTTCTGCATTTAATATTTTTTCTTCATACAATTTCAAATCCTCGGTAATATATCTTTCTGCATTAACCAAAGTTTGTTTTCTAATCCAACTATCAGGAACTTTTTCTTTGTGCGTGTTTCTTACTTCTAAATAGTATCCGAACACTTTATTGTATGCAATCTTCAAAGATGGAATTCCTGTTTTATCTATTTCTTCATTTTGTATTTTTAACAAATAATCCTTTCCGCTTCTAGAAACTTCTCTCAATTCATCAATCTCCTTATTTATACCTTCTTGAAAAATACCACCTTGATTAATACCAAAAGGAGCATCTTCATTAAGGTTTTTATTAATTAAATCAGATACATCTAAACATTCATTTATCTCATCATTAAAAGAAGTTAAAAGTTTATTGTTACTGTGTTTTAATAAAAATTTGATTTCTGAAATATTTTTGAGAGAATTTTTTAGTTGAATTAGTTCTTTAGGATTTACTCTTTTGACAGATACTTTTGAAATAATTCTTTCAATATCACAGATGTTTTTTAAAGTAATTCTTATGTTTTTAAGCAAATCTGAATCATCTACAAATGATTGTACAAAATTCTGTCTTTCATTAATTATACTCTTATCTAAGAGAGGAAGAATTATCCATCTATTTAATAGTCTTGAGCCCATTGGGGTAACGGTATGATTTATTATGTTTAATAATGAAGAAGAATTTTCATTTAAAGGTCGAGTTATTTCTAAATTATTAATAGTAAATCTATCTAACCACATATAGCTATCATCTTCAATTCTAGAAATTGAATTTATATGGCCAAGATCAAGGTGTTGAGTGCTTTCAAGATAAAACAAAATAGCTCCAGCTGAAATTATTCCTTCTTCTAGATTTTCAATACCGTATCCCTTTAAGTTTTGAACTTTAAAAAAAGAAATTAGTTTATCATAAGCATATCCAATTTTATAAACCCAATCATCTAAATAAAAAATGCTTTTATCATTATAAAATGGCTCAAAGTATTCTTTATCAGTCCTAGAGCATATAATTTCAGAGGGCGAAAAATTATGTAAAACTTGTTCTATTAATTCTTTTTTTCCTCTACTAATAAGAAACTCACCAGTGGAAATGTCAAGTAGCGCAACCCCAATTGAGTTTCCTTGCTTCGATAGCGAGGCTAAATAATTATTTTTTTTTGATTCTAAAATATTATCATTTAATGAAAGTCCTGGCGTTACAAGTTCAGTAACTCCTCTTTTAACAATTCCTTTAGTTTTTTTTTGGATCTTCTAATTGATCACAAACTGCGACTCGTAAGCCTGCTTTAACTAATTTTGGGAGATAAGTATCGAGAGCATGATAAGGAAAACCTGCTAGCTCAATATGAGAGGCAGCTCCATTAGCTCTTTTTGTTAAAACAATTTCTAAAATCTTACTTGTTTTTATAGCATCTTCACCAAAAGTTTCATAAAAATCACCAACTCTAAATAAAAGCAAAGTTTTAGGATGTTCCTTTTTTATTGCATTATACTGCTTCATTAAAGGAGTTACTTTTGTATTATTTTCTTTAGTTGACATAAAAGTTTAACTTTAAATGAAGATAATTTAAAAAAATTATCGACTGAATAAATATGGGAAAAGTAATTGGAAAAAAAAAGTCATCTATTAAAAGAGATAAGGTTCTTAAACATGCAAATCAAAAATTACCAGACTTTCCACTCCAGATTGCACATATAGATGAAGAGTACAGTGGAGCATGGAATTTTGAAACTGCTGCTCATCTACTTAGAAGGACTACATTTGGCCCTAAGTTATCTGAAATCGTAAAGGCCGTTAGCCTAGGAAAATCTGCATCTATAGATAAATTACTTAGCAACACAGAGTTCATTCCTGATCCTCCTATTAATGTCAAAGATGATGATGATACTGAAATTGCCATTGGACAAACATGGGTACATGCGACAAAGAGAAAAAATGATTTTATAAGAAGAGCATCTTATGCTGGATGGAGAATAGGCCTTATACTAAATCAACCTCATAACGGAACTGAAATATTACCTTTCTCTATTAGAGAAAAAATGGTTTTATTTTGGCAAAATCATTTTGCAACAGAAGCTGATGTTGTAGGAGATGCAAGATATTATTATTGGTTCCACAATAAAATTAGAAAAAATTATTTAGGGAATTTTAAAAGTCTAGTAAAGCTAATCAATATTGACCCTGCAATGCTTGTATATCTAAGCGGACAATTCAATACAAAAGAAGCTCCAAACGAAAATTATGCTAGAGAATTATTTGAACTTTTTACGATTGGAAAAGGTCCTCTTGATGGCGAAGACAGTTATACGTATTATACAGAAAGTGATATAATTGAAGCATCAAAAATTTTAACAGGATGGGAAGTTACAAAAAATGTTTCTGGTCCAGATAGACAAAAATTTACACCTTCTAGACATGATAACAGTAACAAAACCTTTTCTTCAAAATTCAATAATGAAGTAATTCAAAATAATGGGGACAAAGAGCATGAAGATCTAGTTGATATGATATTTTCGCAAGAAAGAACCTCAGAATACATATGTGAAAAGTTATATCGATGGTTTATCTATTATGTAATAGATGAAGAAGTATCTCAAAAAGTTATTAAGCCTTTAGCTAAAATATTAAGAGAAAACAACTATGAAATAAAACCTGTTTTAGAAAAGCTTTTACATAGCAAACATTTTTTTGAAATTCACACAAGAGGTGCTTTAATTAAATCTCCTGTTGATTATAATTTTGGGGTTTTAAGGCAAATTCCACTTTCGGATTATTTATCTCTAGATATCAAAGATCAATATGGTTTTTGGAATAGAAGAAGTGCTGATATAAGAAATCAATCTCAAGACATTATAAATCACCCAAGTGTAGCTGGATGGCCAGCATATTATCAAAGTCCTCTTTTTCAAGAGTTATGGATTAACTCAGTTACTTTGCCATTAAGAACATTAAATGTGAATCATTATCTTTCTGATAACGGCATGGCAGCATTAAATCCTGGTGTTGTATATGCCAAACCTATTAAACTTCTTGATGAAATCACAGAGCCAGATAATATTGATTATATAATTGAATTATTTTGTAAATGGTTTTTTCCAGTCTTCTCTGAAATAACCTCGTCTCAAAAAGAAGATTTTAAAAATATAGTAGTTGGAAATAATCCAAATATGTGGAAAGATGAATATACAGATTACATTAATGATCCAACTCCTGCTAAAGAAATCTCTATAAATAAAAGATTAAAAGATCTTATTAAAGAAATGTTTAAAACACCAGAATATCACTTAAGCTAATATGAAAAGAAGAGACTTTATAAAAAACACAATTCCTATTGCTTCAGTTCCACTAATGATTGGAGGAATGCCTGTAAGTGCTATTGCTGAATCTCAAAATTTAAGAGAATTAGTAAATGGGTCGGATGAATCTGATAGGGCATTAGTTTTGATTTTTTTAGATGGTGGAAATGATGGTATAAATACAATCATGCCTCTCGATCAGTATGACATATTGATGAGGGATGGATCAGGAGGATCTTCAAAACCATTAAGAAGACCTGACTTAATGATACCAGAAAATAAATTTTTAAAAATAAATAATACCACAGGGCTGCATCCAAAAATGGAAGGTTTAAAAAACTTACATAATGAAAATAAAATGACATTTGTTAGAAATGTTGGGTATCCAAATCCAAATAAATCACATTTTAGATCTTCTGATATTTGGAATACCGGATCAGCAGCCGATGAATATTTAACTAGTGGTTGGCTTGGCAGATATTTAAGTTCGGATCATCCAGAGTATCCTGATAATTATCCTAATTCGGAATTTACTGACCCTCTAGCATTAACAGTAGGTAGAATTACTTCAAACACCTGTCAAGGTCCCATGATTAATATGGGAATAGCAGTAAAAAATTTTAATAATTTTATTGATATAAAAGAAGGTGATGGAACTGCTCCAGACACACCATATGGGCATGAACTGGAATACATTAGAAAAGCATCAAAGCTTACAAATGACTATCTAGATAGAGTTGAATTAGCGGCAAATAGTGGAGCAAATAGTAGTATAAATTATCCAGAATATGATCTTGCAGATCAACTTCAAATAATTGCTAAGCTTATAGATGGTGGACTAAAAACTAAGATATATGTTGCAAGAATTGGTGGTTTTGATACTCACGATAGCCAAGTAGAAAATGGGAACCCTGAAGAAGGCAGACACTCATATCTTTTAAAAGTACTTTCAGAATCTGTTGCAGCATTTCAAAGTGATATAATAAATAGGGGTCTGGAAAATAAAATACTAACAATGACTTATTCTGAATTTGGAAGAAGGGTTTTTCAAAATAAATCATTTGGAACTGATCACGGGGAGGGAGCTCCTATGTTTTTTGTTAGTCCCTTCGTAAACCCTGATTATATTGGAACCATGCCCTCTTT
>CABZXU010000040.1 GCA_902529805.1 uncultured Marinoscillum sp. | reverse complement strand
AAAATTAATTTTATTATTTTTATAATATGAAAACATTAAAACAAATCTTCTCAATTTTATTATTACTAGCTTTTCCCCTAATTACATTTAGCCAAAAAGAAAAGAAAAAAAAAGTATCAAATTCTTTAGTATCTTTTGAAATACCAAAAAGTATTGAATGGAGATCAATAGGCCCTTTCAGGGGAGGTAGAGCATCTAGTGTAGCTGGTGTTATTGGTCAACCAAACACTTATTATTTTGGAGCTACAGGTGGCGGTGTTTGGAAAACTAAAGATGGTGGTCAATCTTGGAATAATATATCCGATGGATATTTTGGTGGTTCAATAGGTGCAATTTCAGTCAGTATGTCTGATCCAAACATTATTTATGTTGGTACAGGAGAAGAAACTGTTAGAGGAAATGTTTCACCAGGATATGGTGGTTTTTGGAAGTCTTATGATGCTGGGAAAACCTGGGAAAAATTAAATTTAAATGTTGATCAAGTTCAAGTTGGAAGAATTATTATCCATCCCAAAAACCCTGATGTTGTATTGATCGCTGTAATTGGAGATTTATTTAAAAACTCAAAAGAAAGAGGAATATATAAAACATCGGATGGTGGAAAAAATTGGAGAAAAGTTTTATATGTAAACGAAAGGTCTGGTGGAAATGATATCATTTTTGATCCTGGAAACCCAAGAGTTATTTATGCATCAACTTGGAATATTAGAAGAACCCCATACAGTCTTGAAAGTGGAGGAAATGGGTCTTATCTATGGAAATCAACAGATGAAGGAAATACCTGGAAAAATATATCAAATAGCGATGGCCTACCAAAAGGAATATTAGGTAAAATAGGTGTTGCTGTTTCACCAGTAAATCCAGATATAGTTTATGCATTAATAGAAAATAAAAATGGTGGTCTTTTTAAATCACTTGATGCTGGAAAATCATGGAAACTAATAAATAAAGATAGAAACCTTAGGCAGAGAGCTTGGTATTATACTAGGATTTATGCAGACACAAAACTTGAAGATAGAATATATGTTATGAATGTTCAATTCTGGAGATCAGAAGACGGAGGTAAAACATTTAAAAGTTACGGTACACCTCACGGGGATCATCATGATCTGTGGATTGATCCTATAAATAATAAACGAATGATAGTAGCAGATGATGGAGGTGCGCAAGTAAGTTATGATGATGCAAAAAATTGGAGTACTTATATGAATCAACCCACTGCTCAATACTATAGAGTAGCTACAGATAATAGTTTTCCTTATAATATTTTAGTTGCTCAACAAGATAATAGTACTCAAAGAATACCGCACAGGGTAAACAGAGGTGGAATATCAGAAAAAGATTGGGAATCTTCTGCAGGAGGAGAAAGTGCACATTTAGCTGCCGATCCACTTAATCCAAAAATAGTTTATGGAGGTAGTTACGGAGGATATCTAACTAGATTAGATCACGAAACAGGTGAATCTAGATCAATAAATGTTTGGCCAAATAACCCAATGGGCCATGGAGCTGAAGATATGAAATATAGATTTCAATGGAATTTTCCAATATTTTTTTCCCCTCATAATAAACAAAAATTATATACTACATCAAATCACTTCCATCAAACAAGTAATGAAGGTCAAACATGGGAAGTAATTAGCCCTGATTTAACTAGAAATGAAAAAGAAAAGCTTGGTCCTTCTGGAGGCCCAATCACAAAAGATAATACAGCAGTAGAATACTATGCCACAATATTTGCAGCATGTGAATCGCCATATGAAGAAGGATTATTATGGGCTGCATCAGATGATGGTCTTATTCATATATCGAAAGATAGCGGAAATAATTGGGAAAATGTTACACCAAAAAACTCTCCAACACATATAATGTGGAATAGTGTTGATCCTGATCCTTTTGTAAAAGGTGGACTTTATGCTGCGGGAACACTTTATAAAACTGGTGATTATAAACCATATTTGTATAAAACAAAAGATTATGGAAAAAGTTGGGAAAAAATAGATTTTGGAATACAAAAAAACCATTTTACTAGAGTACTAAGAGCAGATCCAAAAAGAAAAGGTCTACTCTATGCTGGAACAGAATCTGGTGTATATGTTTCATTTGACGATGGAGAAAGTTGGAACTCATTTCAACACAATCTCCCTTTAGTTCCAATAACAGACTTAACAATTAAAAATAATAATTTGATTGCTGCTACTCAAGGAAGATCAGTTTGGTTAATAGATGATTTAACACCTCTTCACCAACTAAATCATGAAGTTTTAAGTTCTGATTTTCATATTTTTAAACCTATTAGCTCTTACAGAATGGGTTATCCAAGCTCGAGAACAAATTCATCAAAAAATGGAATTAATCATCACAATGGAGTCAAGGTTTTTTTTAATATTGATTCAACTAAGGTATGGAAAGACTCGTTGAGAGTATCTCTTGAATTTATGGACTCTAATAAAAAAACCATAAAAGTGTTTTCAAATTTTTCAAAAGAAAATACTTTAAAAGTTAAAAATGGTTCAAATTCATTTGTTTGGAATATGAGATATAATAATGCAAAAGATTTTGATGGATTAATTATGTGGGCCGCAAGTTTATCAGGACCAAAAGCAATTCCAGGGAAATATTTTGCAAAACTTTCAATAAATGGAAAATCTAAAGAAACCGAATTTTTTATTTTAAAGGATGAAAGAAGTAAATCAACAATCGACGATTTAAAAGATCAGTTTAATTTTTTTAATTGAGATTAGAGATAAGATATCTGAAATTCATCAATCTATTTCTGATATGAGACTTGTAACAAATCAAATAAATACTTTTAAAAGTAAAATTGAAAATAATAAAGAAATTATCACTAAAATGAAAAATTTAATTGATGAAATAAAAGTTATCGAAAACGAATTATACCAAACAAAAAACAAAAGTAGACAAGATCCTCTCAACTATCCAATTAAATTAAATAACAAATTAGCTCATTTATCTAGCGTTGCAGGGAACGGGAATTATAAACCAACAGATCAAATGATTGAAGTAAAAAATGAATTAATTAAAAAAATAAATCAGGAACTGAAAAAATGGGATTTAATTAAAAAAGAAAAATTAAAAAATCTCAATAATGAAATCAAAAACATTGATATTGATTTAATATCAATTAATTAATTTCGTGTTTATTTCATTAATATTTCTAATTCATTAAAAATGAGTAACATAGTAGCAATTGTAGGAAGACCAAATGTTGGTAAATCTACTCTTTTCAATAGATTAGTTGAAAAAAGAAAAGCTATTATAGATGATGAAAGTGGTGTTACAAGAGATAGACATTATGGTATTTCAGAATGGAATGGAAAGAGTTTTACAGTTATTGATACCGGTGGATATGTAGAAGAGAGTAAAGATATTTTTGAAAAAAAAATAAAGGATCAGGTTATTCTGGCTTTGAACGAAGCTTCAATTATTCTTTTCATGGTAGACTGTAAAGATGGTTTAACTAACTTAGATTTAGATTTTTCAAAAATAATTAGAGTATTAAACAAGAAAACAATTATTGTTGCTAATAAAGCTGACAATTATAAAATTACATTAAATTCTAATGAGTTTTTTGAATTAGGATTCAAAGAATCAGAATTAATGCCAATTTCATCTCAAAGCGGATCTGGGACTGGAGAATTACTTGATTTAGTTATTAAGAATTTAGATGATAATTTAAATAAAATTGAAGAAAATAAAATACCAAGAATTGCGATTGTAGGAAGACCAAATGTTGGTAAATCATCACTTATTAACTTGTTACTTGGAGAAGAAAGAAATATAGTAACTAACATTTCAGGAACAACAAGAGACTCCATAGATTCTATTTATAAACTATTTAATAATGAATTTATTCTTACTGATACAGCTGGCATAAGAAAAAAAGCTAAAGTAAAAGAAAATATTGAATTTTACTCAGTAATGAGATCTATACAAGCTATAGAAAATAGTGATCTATGCATTATAATGATCGATGCTAATCAAGGCTTTGAAAGTCAAGATATGAATATTTTAAGTCTCGCAACTAAATACAAAAAAGGTATTATCCTAATGATAAATAAATGGGATTTAATTAAAAAAGAAAATAATAGTATTGATAATATAAATCTTTTGTTTCTAATAAATCATATTTAAACTGCACTTCATTTTTTTCAAGAACATAAATTGATGATTCATCACTAACAACTATTTTATAATTTTTTTTTGTTGGATCCATTAATAAATTAAATTTTGAATTTACTGAGGGCCTATAAAGTTGGTTTTCTTCAATAATATCTCCATTCATATTTACTTTAATAATTTTTCCATTAGTCAATAAAACTGTAATTAAAGATTTTTTTGAAGTTGATTTTTGATCTATGAATATATTGCTATTAATATTTGTTTCAAAATTTATTGGAAATCCAGGATAATTTTTTCCTTTTCGATTTAAAACGTTAAGTACTCCTTTTTCTTCAGAGACAATTATATAATCTTTATTTGATATTCTTACATGAAAAGGCGACTCACTTAGAGGGCTGAATTTTAAAGGGTTCCATCCATTAAGATTTTTTCCAGTTTTATCTTTTAAAAAAACATTTCCTTTAATATCACTTAAGACAATTCTATAATTTTTTGATTTATTGTAATCAATTATATTGAGATGTTCTAATTCAAAATTTGAAGGATTATTTATTGGATATTCTATTAATTTATTACCATTTCTATCATATGAATGCAGCATATTTTTAGTTGAAAAAATTATTTGTTTTTTATTGTTTTTGTAGTAAT
>CABZXU010000039.1 GCA_902529805.1 uncultured Marinoscillum sp. | reverse complement strand
TTGGATAAAACACCATTTAATTTATCTATTATTAGGGTATCTCCTTCTTTTAAAATATAAGAATCATCAAGTGTAATGGGACAATCATTGATAGGGTTCACATTAAATTTTACTGTTCCAAAATTTGAATCACATATTCCATCATTTATTTTATACAAGAAAAAGTCTTCTGTTGTCTCACTTCCATCATGAATATATGTAAAAGAGCCATCAGGAGTAACTTGAAGATATTTTGTACTTACATAAGCCTGAAATTGAACATTGGTATTTATTCCCGCATCTCCATTACTATTAATATTACCAAGTTCTAATTCTACTTTTTGAAAACAATCAAAAGAAAAAGATTCATTTAATATCCAACCCGCTACAGTAGAATCCATGTATTTCAAAACATCCTCTCTAATACCTCCATTCACATCAGAAATTAATTTTATAGAGCCCTGAGATATAATTAACTCAGGATTTCCTTCTCCAAACCAAGGTTCCCAATACGGCAATGCCCCCACATCTACATCAAACTTTCCTCCGTTATTAAATTCAGTTGTATTTGCTCCCCTATCAGAGTTCCAATGGTCTTCATTAAATTGTAAAATTGGCACTCCATCTAATATTAATTTTAATCCATCATCAAAACTATTTAAGTCTAGTTTTATTCTACAGCTATCATAAATATCTTCATCACCTAATTCAACAGAAAAACTAAGTTTATCACTGTAATTTTCAACTTTTGATATTAAAAAGTTAGAACTAATTGGATACCCTCCAGTATTTCTTTGAGTAATTCCTTCATTTTCACTGGATAAAACAACAAATGATGTATTTGTATTTGTATTGTAAGAAGTTTCAAAAACATCAGAATTGGCGTCTGAGTCATTGGAAAGAAAACCGTTGGCAGCATCAACTATTATCGTATCTCCTTCATCTATGCTGTATAGATCATCTACTGCTATAGGGCATTCGTTTGTTATATTAAAATATACCGTTACGACATCTGAATCACCACATTTTCCATCATTTAATTTATACTGAATGCTGTCTTTTGATGAAAAACTACCATCATGTGTATAAGAGATAGAACCATCTGGGAAAAGACTAAAACTTGATGAATGATTAGGTCCAGTAAGAGGAAAAATTATCAATGGATCATCAGGATCAAAATCATTAGCTAACACACCTGTAGCAGATGGTACGTTTAGAATACTGTTTCTTGGTAAAGTATACGTTTCACCAACTGCAGTAGGGCAATCATTTATATCAATTATTGAAATAATAACTTTTACTACATCAGAATCACATATTCCATCATTAATTTTATAAGTTAAAGAATCAAAAAGAGTATTTGATCCATCATGAACATAAATAAATGAGCCATCAGGATTTAATGTAAAAGAAGTTGCATGCAATGGATCAGTTACTTTAATAGCTGTAAAAGGATCACCATCAACATCAAAATCAAATCTTAAAAACCCTTCTAATACAGATTTATTTAAAGTAGCTCCTTCCATTACAGTATACGTTGTTCCTAAAGCTACTGGACAATCATTTACTGGCGTTATCGCAAAGCTTACTGTTGCAATATTTGAATCACATCCAGTATCATTTAATGTATAGGTAAATGAATCTGAGTGATTTTCACTTCCATCATGAACATAGGTAAACGAACCATCTGGATTTAAAGATAAAGTACCATTATTAGGGTTTGAAAACCTGATTACAGTAAACGCATCTCCTTCAGCATCAGTATCATTAGCACGTAAACCATCACCTACAACTTTAATTAATGTTCCCCCTTCTGCTAAAGTATAATTATCATCAACAGCTACCGGACAATCATTCACTGGTGTTACGTTAACTGTAACATTAAAAGGACCAGCGGCAGCACACCCATCTTGATCATCTAATGTATATTGAAATTGATCTACTAGTGTTTCAGATCCATCATGCTGATAACTAAAACCACCAAGTCTATCTGAGTTTATAGTAACACTTCCATTATTAGGACCAGTTCCTGGATTTACAATTGAAATACGAAGATTATTAATATCAGAATCAATATCAGAATCAGCAGAAATAATTTTTTTAATCACCCCATCATCTGTAGAAATGTTCAATAAACCACCTTCATCAATTGAATAAACATCATCAACTCCTTCAGGACAATCGTTTTGAGGATTTATATTTATCGTAACTGAATATGGTCCAGCTGCCACACATCCATCTTGATCATCTAATGTATATTTAAACTGATCTACTAGTGTTTCAGATCCATCATGCTGATAGGTAAAACCTCCTAGTTTATCTGCATCAAAAACAAAAGAAGCTGCATGATTAGGTCCTGATCCAATAACAAGTGAGGCACGTAAATTTGCATTTGGTGAATCATCATCATTATCATTGATTATTACACCATCTACATGTGTTTTTACAATTGTTCCTCCTTCATCTACTGTATATACATCATCAACTCCTTCAGGACAGTCATTTATAGCGGTTATATTAATTGTAACTGTATAAGGACCAGCTGCAGCACACCCATCTTTATCATCCAAAGTATAGGTAAAAGAATCTGTTGTAGTATTACTACCATTGTGCGTATAAGTAAACCCACCCTCGCTATCATTATCAAAAATAAGTAGCCCATGAGAAGGAGTAGAAACAGCAGTTGCTCTTAAATCATCTTGAGGAGTATCCGGATCCGTATCTGACGATCCAGCTTTTTTTATTACACCATTTGCATCTGGAATCACAATTGATTGACCCTCGACACCTAAATATGTATCTGGAAGACCCACAGGACAATCGTTTACAGGGTTTATTATAATATTTACCGTAAAAGGACCTGCTGTAGCACATCCATCTTGATCATCTAAAGTGTAAGTGAAAGAGTCAGTGGTTGTTTCACTTCCGTCGTGTGTGTAAATAAATGTACCATTTGCATTCAGTGTAAATAACCCAACATGATTTGATGGATCAGTTACTTTAGTCGCAATTAGATTATTATCGTTTGAGTCTGTATCAGAATCTGCAGCTCCCCCAGTTTTACTTCCACCAACTGTACCTAAAATAATACCTCCACCTGCTCCTGAAGCAGTATTTATGTTTATACTAGCACCTTCATTAACCTCATAAGTATCGTTTTGACCTGTCGGACAATTGTTAATAATTAACTGTGATGTTGGTGTTGTTATATTAGCTCCACATATATATGATGGAGTACTAATTTGAACACGATAATTGTAACCAGACATGATTGCAGTTATATTTGATATTGTTAGTTGATTAGTAGTTACACCACTATATTTTCCTCCATTAGCAAGATTAACCCATCCCCCTCCAGTGTTTTCTTGCCATTGAAATACAGGACTTGGAACCGCAGCTGACTTACAGTTATTACATACTCTAGCATCTATTACATTAGCTGAAACTGTAAATTGTGCTGTTTCACCAATTTGTTTTGATACAGATAATGCAGGATTTGAAGTTACTGTAACAGCTGCGCCTTCTTGAATATAATCATGTCCACCAGCACCATCTAGATCTGCTGGATCAGTATAACCCCCACTACCTGTAACTTTTCCATCAGAATCAACATTTATTGGAAGTCCACCTAAAATTCCATCTCCATTACTATCTGTAAAACCAGCTTCTAAAACATCATTACAGCCATCTCCATCGCTATCAAGGTCTAAATGATCTGGAATACCATCATCATCTGAATTTCTTACAAGACAATCTGATGGATTAAAAATTCTAATTAATCTTATGTCATCAATCCCCATATAATTTGTACTAAATGTTGCGCCTCTTCCATCAGAAGCAGCATCTACACAAAATTGCAATCTAGCACTTACATTATTAGCCGTAAATTGTAAAGTAGCTTCTGACCATACCTGAGCTCCAAAACCATCAAATTGAACTTCAGGAGAAAAAAGAGTTTGTGCTCCACCAATCGGTGCTGGTGACCCACCAGGAATTCCATTAGAAACTTCAACTCTCCACCTACCTAAAGCACCTACAACTGTAGAATTACCTCCATGTTTTAGACCTGCAAATACTTGATAAAATTTTATTTCATAATCTTGACCAATCTGAAGACCACCTACAATATCTGTATAAAAACATTCATAGCTGTTATTATTATTCCACCAGCCTCCTGCCCATATACCTCCCTGGGGAGATGGCTGTAAGTTAGCAGCCATACCACAACTATTTCCTGATCCTATATCAGGATGAGGAGACGTCAAAGAATCACATGACCCTTTACCATTACGCCAACCACCTGCAGTCACATTTGAGTTTTTACAATTATTACTTGCGACAGGTGCCAAATTTTCAAAAGTTCCATCTGGTCCAATATTTACATTTGCAAAACATTGCAATCCCTCTTCTGCATCTAAAATGCCATCATTATCATCATCCAAATCATCATCATTACCAACTCCATCCCCATCATTTCCATATTTTGGGTTTACCATAGGAAACTGTTTTATAATATTATAATTTAAATCAACTATGTTTTTTGATAGGTACTTCCTTTTACCTCTCACAGCTTCTTCAGCAGTCATATCACCCTCTCTTACGAAATACACATTACCATTAAAATCTACTAGATTCCCTCTTTCATCAAAATCTGAGGTTCCATAGACTGGATGTTCTGCTAAATAATTAAAATAAAGGTTTTTTATACTATCTGAAGATATATATATGAAAGAGTTTTTTGGGAAGAATTCTAATCTATTATCTTGAGAAAATAATGAATTATTTAACAGAAAAAATAGTAATACAATCTGAAGAAGTATTTTAAAATGGGTCATTAAATTTATTAGAT
>CABZXU010000038.1 GCA_902529805.1 uncultured Marinoscillum sp. | reverse complement strand
CTAACTTTAAAACAAAAGAAACTAAATTATCATTTGATTTAAGAGAAAAAAATACAGGAAGATCTACTAAATTTAAGATGATTGAAAATGAAGAACCTGAAATTAGAATTACTTCGACTGGTCCAAAAACAAATCCAGGAAATCCTTTATCAGTACGTTTTGAAGAAGAGGATGTAAATAATCAAGAGTTAATAAGGGAGAATAATAAGGAATTTGACTCATATGGAATTATAATAGGAATTAAAGAATATGATAATGAATACTTCCCCCCTGTTGACGCTGCAGTTGAGGATGCCAAAAAAATTAGATCTTATTTTGAAAAATCATTTGGAATTCCAAGTGTGAATATGGAAATACTAACTGGAAAAGTAGATCAGGTCGAAATTATAGAAAAAATTGAAAGTATTAGAAATAAAATGAATAAAAACCCTTCTCCTGATAAAAAATTATATATTTATTATTCTGGCCATGGTGATTCCGATGGAAAAGATCAATATTTTATAACAAGTAATACAAAAAAGAGTTCTGAAAACATTATGAGACAATCATCTTTGTCTCATAAAAAATTTTATGAGGAACTAAAAAATATTAGAACAAAAGAAATAAATCTTTTTATTGATGCTTGTTACTCGGGGGTTGATAAAAAGGGAGAAAAATTTAATGATAAACTTGTAGCAGGCCAAAAAGGAGAAACTTCAGCAGAAAGAATAGGTGCTTCACCAATACCAAAAGAGTTACATGATAAAATTGCTATTTTCTCATCTTCAGATTATAACGAAACTTCATATACTTATGATTTTATTGCAAATAATGTTGAGAAAAACCGAATAAAGCTTAGTTTATTTACAACTTATTTAATTCTAGGATTACAAGGAAAAGCTGATGGTTCAGCTTTTAATGGGAAGAAAGATGGAGAAATTTCTATCTATGAATTAAGAAACTATCTTCAAAAATCTGTTTCTAAAAAGGCAAGAGACGCATCACCATCGGTAAATCAAAACCCAAAATTGGATTGCAAGAGATGTAAGAACACTGATCAAATTTTATTAAAAACAAAATAATTTATTTAGATTTAGAAAAATATAATTAATTCCTATGAAAAAAATAACTAACATATTTCTTATTATAACTATAATTTTTAGTTGTAAAACTCAAAAACAAGTAACTCAAGAACCAAACTATAGACAACCTACTACAGTTGAAGAATCTGTTAAACCAAGAGAGAGGCTTTCTGCAGCAGAAAAAATGGCTGCAGCCTGGAAAGCTTCTGGTTGGATTTCAGATATTTATGGTACTAGAGAAATGATAGCTAAAGAAGTACTATTTTCTTTGAGTGAAAGAAAAGAAGGTAATAAAACTTTAATACTTGGACAGGCAGAAGTAAATTCACCTTTTAAAAATCAAGCTATTTTAGTTGCAGAGCAAAATGCAAGAGCAAATGTTGCAGCTTCAATAAATACCTATGTAGATCTAAAAACTGACTTATCTCAATACGCTGGAGGTGAAAGTTCTGCTGCATTCGAGGAAATAACAAATTATACTAAAACAGCTGTTGAAGGTGCTGTAAAATATGCAATACCTATAGGTATCATTTGGAAGCAATGTAAATCATGTGTAGGAGGAACTTCTGCAAGTTCTGCAAAAGATGGATATACTGCTATGGCATACGTAACATTTGATATGGCTGAAATGAAAAGATTACTACAAGCTTCTATGGAAGCTGCAGTAGCAGAAAAAAAATTAGGAGAGTTAGAAGATTGGAAGCCAAATATTAACAATGTTATTAATCAACTTAGTGAAGCTCACAATACCACTAAAAATCAAGTGCTAATTGATAACGATATAGATGAATCTGAATTAGATAATAACTAATTTTTAATTTAATAATGATAAGCTTACTATTTAAAAAAAGGCAAATAAAATTTATTTGCCTTTTTTTAATACCATTTATTTTACTTTTTATCAACAATTCCTATTCTCAAATTAATAATATTGCTGATACAGTCAGCGCTAGTAGTTTATGGATTAATTTTAGAAATATGAGTTTAAAAAAAGCACAACTAAAAGCTGAAAAGGAAGCAATAGCTAGAGCAGAAGCTGCTGTTGACACAAGAACTAGTATGTCAACTACAACTGCTCAAGATGGAAAAACACAAAGAGTCAAAAGTCTGATTCAAACTTTTACAAGTGGAAAATGGGTAAATAGTCTTGAAAAAACAACATATGAGTATAATGATATTGATAACGATGGTGCTGCTGATGAAATTAAAGCTACTGTTTATGGGATAGTTAAAATTATAACAAATGAAGTTTCAGCAGATGCTAGAATAGTTGTTGAAACAAATAATTATACTGATCAAAGTATCTTAGCTAATGAATCATATTATCATTTGTATTTTAAATCAGCAGAGAATGGTTATTTAGCTATATTTGAAGTAAATGAATTTGAAGACAATAAAGCTGTAAAAATACTTATTCCTTATTTAGATGATTTTAAAGAAAATGAAGGTGGAAGTAAGATTGAAGGAAATAATGAATATGTGTTTTATTCAGAAAAAGATGGTTGGAAAGGATTAAAAACTAAAAATAATAGTAATGAAATTGAAGTTCATACTTATTATTTTATTTTTAGCAATAAAGAGATTGCTCTTCCTTTTCTAAAAATACAAGCAGATGATTTTATGACAATAGAAAGAAAAAAATGGGAAGATAAATTAACATATTATAAAACATATCAAGACACTTATAAAATAATTCAAAAAAATATTGACTGGTCTATAGACTAATTGATTATAAATAATTTTTCTTTACTACCTATTTTTAATATAAACTGACCTTCTTTTATATCATTAAAATCTAATTTGATTATCCGAGATAATTCATCATCTTTTATTATTTGTTTTGATTTAATAGTTAATTTTTTACCATTTGAAGTATATATTGATATGTCATCAAGATTTATTTTATTGAATGATTCTATATATAAATATCTTTTTGTTGGGTTTGGATATAATTTAAATCCATCAATTAAACCAGAACTTTTTTCAACTATATATTTATTAGATCCTTTTAGAATTTTAAAATTCCTATTGTGTTTACCCAAAAATGTATATTTATTAAGAACTTTCATGTCTACAATCTCTTTATTCTCAAGATCTAAAAGAACAATTTCCTCCTCAAATTTTATATCATTACTCCATTGTATAGTTGTTTTAGATGTATAATCATTTAGCACTTTAAAATCCCATTCTTCATTTTGATTAATATTTCTAATGTCTCTTGAAGTATTTTGAGAGAATATTATATCAAATGGTTTATCTAAAGAAGGAGGAACAATCATATCATAATTATCTTTTTGATTTAACGCATCCTTTCTTTGTCCTATTTGATTAATTTTATGATGAATTTTTCCTCCAATTAATTCTAAATTAAGTAACCATTCATCATCTGATAATAATTCATTTGAAAAATCTTCTTTTTTATAATTAGTACCTCCTATTTCTGGATTTTTTATAGTAATACTATTTGATTGAAAAAATTGTTTGTCAACAAAAGCTCCTCTTAATGCTGGTAAATTATTTTGTAAAGACCAACCTTTATTATATGTTAAAAATCCTCCTCCAGGATTAGCATTAATTCCTTCTATTTTATCCCAATTAATTGTTTCTAAATAAGGATTCCCAATCATTGTCCAATCAGAGGAATTTAAAGAAATAGTAATGCTATTAGTACATTCATTATAATTGGCTTCTATATTTTCAGGAGTAACAGTAGAAATAAACATATACCCTTTTCCTTTTTCAGCTGATCCGGAAGCTGGAGAATAATTGCTTCCATTCCAAATAACCATTTCATATTGATAATTTATCATTCCTTTTGTAAAATCAGATAGAGGATAATTATTAAAAGGAAGCGAAATTATTTTATAATCTGATTGATCTGGGGTCATAGAATCAGTTTTATATAAATTTAACCCTCCAAAACGATTAATGGATCCACTGAAAGTATTGTTTTCATTACATAAATCGTCATCTACTATGGTAATGGTTTGTTGGTTATTAGTTGTTATTGATACATTTAATGAACTATCAACACCAATTAATATTGTCTCATTGTTAGATTCTGATATATCATCTTGAATTGAAGTTACATAAACTGAGTCTGAAAGATTGCCTGGTAATATTTTAATTGTATCCTTACTTATTAAATAATCTAATTGATTAGTAGCAGAACCATTAAATGATAAAATTATATCAACTTGTTTTCCTGATATCTTATCTAAAGTTGCTTTAATATATGATCTTTCAGAAGCTTCTTTAATTGAATCTTTACTAATTGATATATCAGCGTTTACAAGTGGATCATCATCTTCAATTCCAATATTTAAAAGTATTGGCCCTGCATTTACTCCATTAATTACTGAATCAACATTTACTAAAATCGCTTCATTAAATTCATCTAAACTATCTTGTATAGCGGTAATTATAAAGGTTGCTGTAGTTGAACCTGGAGGTATTTTTAAGGTTTTTGAACTATGAGTAAAATCAGAAGATACCGTCGCTTGACCTTCTAAGGATAGATGGATTTTAACTGAATCTGTATTTAATACCTTATCCAATGTTGCAGTTAAAGTTGAAATTCCACCGTTTTCTGAAATCATTACGCTGTCAGCAGAAATAGTAACTGAAGGATAAGCATCATCACTCTGTAAAGTTAACGTTGTAGATGAAGGTGTTCCTATCGAAGCATATTTTCCACCGCTTACATTTTGCAATGTAAACACTATCTGTTCGTCAGATTCAATTAAATCATCATCTGTAATGTTAATTGTTAGG
>CABZXU010000037.1 GCA_902529805.1 uncultured Marinoscillum sp. | reverse complement strand
AGAGATATAAATAATATTAAATTTATCAATACAATAGGTTGCTTTTTCATGCTAAAACTATATTTTCAATTAACAAATTTAATTAATCTTATCTTTTATCCATTTATTTAGATTTATACTAAAATAGATTATTACTATATTTAAAGAACGGGTGATTAGCTCAGTTGGTTCAGAGCACTGCCTTGACAGGGCAGGGGTCACTGGTTCGAATCCAGTATCACTCACTAGTAAAATGGAAAATATATTATTTGTCAAAACCTTTTCAATAGTTGGGGGTATGTTACTTATTACAACTATTTTTTCAAGGATTAATAGAGATTTTGAGACCTGGAAAGAATTGTATATAACAATAGTGGGACTGTTTTTGTTTTTAATTTTAGCTTGGGTTTATAGTGATCAGTTTCCAATTAATATTGTTATGGTAGGGATATATTCTGGGTTTGTGGGATGGAGTTTAGGGCCATTTATTGTTAAGGTTGGGAAAAATTTTCGATTTAAAGAATACCTTAAAACAATAGGTGTTAAAAAAATTGAATCCGAAGGAAAACTCCTTTTTTATTACGAAAATGATGGATTAAATCCATTTGAATCTGATTCCGATGAAATGGAAAAAATTAAAAATAAATTTAATAAAGAGGTAATTGAAAAAGATCATTTCACTTATAGTGAAAAATGGAGAAATATTGTTTTTCAAGCAATGGCATCTACCTCTATGGCAATTTTTCTTGCTTTAATAATAGTTTCTATGACCGATATAGATTTTGGTTTTTTAGGACTATTCTTATTTATTGCTTTAACCGCTTTAATAATTGGTGAACTTTTAAATTATTTTAAATTTAAGTCTACGAGATACAGAAGATTTTTATCTTATTGTGGTGTAATTATATTTTCTCTTTATCTAGTTTATGATTTTAATAGATTAGAAAAATTAGCAGCTAAGGGAGATGAGTCTTGGTCAACTGCAATAAGATTAGCTATAAACATCTATTTAGATATAATAAACTTATTTATGGATTTACTACAACTATTAGGGGGATCCAATTAACGGTTATTTAAAGTTTAAATCATAAGGAAGAGATGAATGATGCAATATAATTTTTATATCTCCATCACCTCTTTTAATATAAACAAACGTATATTCTACTTTAATTTCATTATTTGAAAAATCTTTAAAAAAATAATTTCCCATTGCAGACGCTATGTTGTCATGATACTGAATGCTATCGTTTTCAAATTTAACCTCTGACCACGGCGTTAATGCAAAACCAGAATCCTCTTCAAAAGATTTATTTTCACCAATAAAATAGGACATTGCTGATAATATATCATTTCTGAACTGATGCAAAGATGCTTTAGTAGGTTTGAATTGAACATTGCCTAAATTAAAATCATATTGGTTTTCCAAAAATTCTTGGGTTAGTTCTTGAGCACGAGTAAAATCATTTTTTGCTTTTCCAATATTAATAATACCCAAAGCCCATTTTTTCTGAGATTCAAAAACATCTTTTTTATTAATCATAAACTAAGGTAAGTATTACAATAATTTTTTTAATAATAATAATAAAATATTTAATTTATTAAAATAAATTATTTTAATAATTAAACTTTAATGAAAAAGAAAATTGTTATAGCTGGTGCTACAGGATTTATTGGCAGATGGATTATAAAAAAATTTAAAAAACGAATACAATATTATAGCTTTAAGCCGAAAAGAAGTTTCCAATAATCAAGATAAAAATATAAAATGGAAAAAAGTTGATTTGTATTCGATTACAAGTACTGAAAAAGCATTAGAAGGTTGTGATGTAGCAATTTATCTGGTCCATTCAATGCAACCATCAAGCAGATTAAACCAAAGTAAATTTGAAGACACAGATCTTCTTCTAGCCGATAATTTTTCCAGGGCAGCAGAAAAAAACAAACTAAAACAAATCATATATGTTGGGGGCATATTGCCTAAGGATAAAATAAAAATTTCTAAACATCTTCTTTCAAGATATGAAGTAGAAAAAACACTATCTAGTAGATCAACTCCATTGACTTCAATAGGAGCTGGAATAATCATTGGACCAGGTGGTTCATCTTTTAAAATTATTACTAATCTTGTGAAGAACCTTCCTATAATGATGTGTCCGTTATGGACTAAATCTATTAACCAACCTTTAGATGTTTTTGATCTTCTTAATATTTTAAGAATTTGCCTAAGTGATCAAAAAACTTATAATAAAAGAATTGAAATTGGAGGCAGTGAGATTATAACATATATGAATTTATTAAAAAGAACAGCTCTATTAATGAAAAAAAGAAGAATAATCTTTTCAATTCCTTTGTTCTCTTTGGGACTATCAAAGCTTTGGGTTAGTTTGTTTACTAATACTAGTTTAAACCTTGTTTCTCCATTAGTTGAAAGTCTGAAACATAAAATGATTCCAAATAAAGAAAATCGAAATTTATTTAATGTCAACTTTAGAAAGTTAGATGATAGTATCATGAAATCTCTTAAATTAAAAGCTCCAAAATTACCCGGCTTCAATAAAATTAAATTCGAAGAAAATACGGTTAGAAGTGTACAGAGAATTTATAATCCAAATAAATATTCAGCAGAAAAAGTAGCGGATTATTTTCCAGTATGGATAAGTAAAAAGTTTGTAAATATTATAAACCCAAAATTTGATGGAAATAATTTAATTTTTTATCTGGGCAAAATAAACCTTCTTAAACTAGAGTTAATTAGAAATAGAAGTAGTAGAGACAGAAAGCTTTTTTATATTACAGGAGGTGTTTTAACAAAAAGAAAAAACTTAGGCTGGCTTGAGTTTAGATCAATACTAAATAATAATTATATTATGATTGCTATCCATGAGTTTATTCCAAAACTTCCATGGATGATTTACAAAAATAGTCAAGCTAAAATACATCTTTATGTTATGAAAAAATTCGAAAAAGAAATTATGAAAAAAAATATAATAAAATCTTAATTAAATGAAACTTAAACAAGCTATTGAATTAGATAGGAAAGACAGTTTAAAAAACTATAAATCTCATTTTTTAAATTCAAAAAAAGAAATATACCTTAATGGCAATTCTCTTGGTAAGTTACCCATAAAATCAATTAAAAAAATTAGAAAAACAATTGATTATGAGTGGGGGGATAGGCTTGTTAGAAGTTGGAATGAAAAGTGGTTAGATTTATCTGACAATTTAGAAAAAAAGTTAGCTAAAATTCTAGGAGCCAAAAAGCGAGAAGTAAAGATTGGAGATTCAACATCTATAAATTTATATCAAATTGTTTTTTCACTTTTAAAATCAAATCTTTATAAGAAAAGCCTTATATCTGATTCTTTTAATTTTCCATCTGACAATTATATAATAGAAGGCATCTCTTCTAATTTTAATATTAAAAACCCAACTATAATAAATTATTCTCAAGATATTTCAGCTGAAATTAATTTAATTGAAAAAGCAATTAAAAAATCTCCTGGGATTTTATGTTTAAGTTTAGTTAGTTATAAAAGCGGTTGGATGTATCCTTTAAAAAAACTAAATGATTATGCTAAAAAAAATAATAGCATCATTGTATGGGATCTAAGTCACGCTGTTGGAGCAACACATATTGATTTAAAAAAAACAAATACTTTAGCGGCAGTTGGTTGTAGTTACAAGTTCTTAAATGGAGGGCCGGGTGCGCCAGGGTTTTTATTTGTAGACAATTCAATTCAAAGTAAATTAGAAAATCCAATTAAAGGTTGGTTTGGACATAAGCTACCCTTCAAGTTTTTTGATAAATATGAAGCAGCAAATAACATAAATAAATTTGATATTGGCACACCCGGAGTGTTATCTATGGTAGGAATGGAAGCTGGTCTTGATATAATAACTAAAGCTACAACAAAATCTATCAGAAAAAAAAGCATCTCACAAAGTGAATATTTTATATCATTAATAAACCAGGAACTTGATTCATATAACGTTAAAATTGAGAGTCCAAGGGATCCTTTAAATAGAGGGTCACATGTAACAATATCACATGCTGAATCGTGGAAAATTTGCAGGACATTAGCAAAAGGAAGTAAAAAATTTCCAAAAATTATCTGTGATTATAGACCAGATAAATATATAAGATTTGGGATATCACCCTTATATACATCTTTCCAGGATTTGTATCATGCTATTAATGCTTTAATTGAAATATTAAAAACTGAATCTTACAAAAAAATAAAAAAAGGAGAAAATAGAGTTACTTAGATGGTTACCAAATTATATTACCATAAACCTTATATAACAAGGTATCATTAAAAATTCGTATCTGCTTATCTTCAAAAAGATAGTTTGTTAAATTTCCAATGGAGTCAAAATAAAGGTTATAGTTTCTATATGAATTAAAAAGAAAGTTTTTCTTAATGCCATATGCAACAATACTTTTAGGTTTGTCATTACTATCAAAAGTTATCTCAATAGTAATTATTCCTTCTTCATCAGCTAATTTTTTATATTCAATTAAATTATCTTTTGATAAAACCTCATACAAACTTTTATTTGAAACTTGGTTTATATCGATTTGATTAAAAACATTTAATTCCTTTTTCCAATCAAAATTTTGGGGAGAAAAATTTGACTTTTCAGATTTAGAATTCCATGTTACTTCTTTTTGTAGATCATTTGAGTTTGGTAAAATTATAATTTGAGAATTTAGTAAAGAGTCAATGTTATAATAACTAGAAATTTTTTTTCCTTCATTAAAATTAGAACAAGCTGACAAAAAGAATAGTATAAAAAAATTAATTACCCTCATATTAAACTTTTACCTGTCATTTCTTTAGGAACTTGTATATCCATAATATCTAAAATAGTTGGAGCTACATCAGCTAAAATTCCATTTTTTAATTTAGACTTAAAATTTTTATCTATTAAAATAAATGGGACAGGATTAGTAGTATGATACGTATGAGGGCTTCCATCTTTATTTATCATGATATCAGCATTACCATGATCTGCTATTAAAATAATCTTATAATTCATACTAAGAGCTTTATCAATGATTTTTTTGGAACATTTATCAACAACCTCG
>CABZXU010000036.1 GCA_902529805.1 uncultured Marinoscillum sp. | reverse complement strand
CAAACTTTTACCTTATAATTTTTAATCATATTTTACTAATAAAATTTTCGCAAGCTAAAACAGGATCTTTCTCTCTCATAAAGCTTTCACCAATTAGAAAGCCATCATAACCATGTTTTTTTAATATTTTTATTTCATTATGGCTTGATATCCCACTTTCTGAAATTTTCATGAAAGAATTAGGGATTAGGGTTGCTAAATTAACTGAGATATTAATGTCTGTTTTAAATTTTTTTAGGTTTCTATTATTAACGCCAATTATATCAATATTATCACATAAATTAGATAATTCATCTTTTGAATGAACTTCTAAAATAACTTCTAAATTGATAGATTTAGCAAAGTTTGATAAATATTTTATCTTCTTTTTTGATAAACATGATGCAATCAATAATATGACATCGGCACCTAATGATTTTGATTCGATTATCTGATATTCATCAATTATAAAATCTTTTCTTAAAATTGGAATATTTATTTGATTTCTAACTGAAACTAAATCAAGGTTTTCACCACCAAAAAATAAATTATCTGTCAAAATAGAAATTGCACTAGAATTTGCAAGCTCATAACCTTTAGTTACTTGTAATACTTCCGCATTAAGATTAATATCTGATATTGATGGTGATTTTCTTTTAAATTCAGAAATTATACCAGATTTATCTTTTAATGAGTGTTTGAGTGAAAAGGTTTTTTTCGAAAAAAAGATTGATTTTTCTAAATTTTTTGTAGAATTATTTTGTTTTAAATAATCAACTTCTTTTACCTTATTAGTAATTATTTGTTTTAAAATACTCATTAATTTTCAATAAATAGCTTTAAACAATTATATGCCTTACCTGATTCTAAAGATTCCCTTGCTAACTCTACTCCCTCATTTATTGAAGAAAGTTTTTTTGCGCAATAAATTGCTAATCCTGAATTAGCTAAAACAGAATCAATTTGTTCTTTTTTACCCTTATTTTTTAAAACATTTAAAAAAATTTTTAAAGATTCATCAATATTTTTTCCTCCACTCAAACTCAATGGTTCAATATTATCGAAATTTAAATCTTTTGGCTCTAACATAATATCGCTATGATTTGAAAATAATTTAAATGGACTAGTTAAAGAAATTTCATCATAGCCATCTATACTATGAACTATACAATAATTTTTGTCAGATTTGCTATAAATATGTGAATACAATCTAAAAATATTAGAATTAAAAACTCCAACTAATTGATTTTTAGGTTGGATTGGATTAACCATAGGACCCAACATGTTAAAAAATGTTTTAATTCCTAATTCACCTCTTATTGGAGAAATATTTTTTAATGATGGATGAAATAATGGCGCATGCAGAAAACAAATATTTGATTTTTCAAGACTATATCTTAATGTATCAACATCATTTGAAAATTTATGACCTAAATGTGATATAATATTTGAAGAACCACATGATGAAGATACACCATAATTTCCATGTTTAGCTACTTTTATACCTGCTCCAGCTACAACAAATGAAGATACAGTTGAAATGTTAAATGTATCTTTTCCATCACCTCCTGTTCCACATAAATCAATCAATTCACTACCATCAATGTTAATATTTATAGATAATTCAATCATTGCCTCTCTAAAACCATCTAGCTCCTCTGAAGTAATATCTCTCATTAAAAAAACAGTTAAAAATGAAGATATTTGAGAGGCATTAGCAGTTCCATTAGTTAATAAAATCAAAGCATTTTTAGCTTCATCTTTATTCATAATTTTATGATTATATAAATCTTTCAGTAAATTTTTCATATTAATTATTTATAAAATTCCTAACCATTTTAAAACCATCTTTTGTTTGAATTGATTCAGGATGAAATTGTATTCCTTTTAAATCAAATTTTTTATGAGACACTCCCATAATAATCCCTTTCTCATCCTTAGCAATTATATTTAATTCTTCAGGTAAATTTTTATTAGAAACTGACCATGAATGATACCTACATCCTTTTATTTCTGATTTAATACCATGAAATATATAATCATTATCTAAAAAAATATTAGTTTGAACTCCGTGTAATGGTTCTTTCATATTAAATAATTTTGCACCAAAATTTTCAGCAATTGCCTGATGACCAAGACATATCCCAAGTATAGGCTTGGTTTTATAATATTTTAAAATTAATTCTTTCATTTTACCTGCATCTTTAGGAAGTGATGGTCCAGGTGATAATATAATTTTATCATATGCTTTAATTTCATTCATTTTAATTCTATCATTTTTAATAACTGAAATATCAACATTACCAATCTCTCTTAAAATATGTACAATATTATAAGTGAAGCTATCATAATTATCTAAAACTAAAATTCTCATATCTTTTCAGCAATTTTAATGGCTCCTCTTAGAGCCTCTATTTTGTTATAAACTTCACTATTTTCCTTTTCTCTATCTGACTTAACAACAATTCCTGCACCAGCTTGATAATATAATGTTCTGTTTTTACTTAAGAATGATCTAATTATTATAGCATGATTAAAATCTCCATTAAATCCCATAAAACCTATTGCACCACCATAAAATTCTCTATTTGATTTTTCATAATTATCAATAAGCTGCATCGCTTTATGTTTAGGAGCACCAGATAAGGTTCCAGCAGGAAAAGTACCTGATATAAGTTCTATTTTTTTATTAGATGGAACTTTACCAGAAACTTTTGATACAAGATGAATTACATGTGAATAAAACTGAATGTCTTTGAATCTTTCAACAATAACATTATCTGATATTTTACTTAAATCATTTCTCGCAAGATCAACTAACATAACATGCTCAGAATTTTCTTTTACATCGTCTATTAATTTTTTAGCTTCTTTTTTATCTAGTTCTTCATCACCTGTTCTCTTAAAGGTTCCAGCAATAGGATAAATAGTAGCCTTATCTTCTTTTATAATAATCTGAGCTTCAGGAGAACTTCCAAAAATTTTAAAGCTACCATAATCAAAATAAAAAAGATATGGTGAAGGGTTAATTGATCTTAATGCTCTATAAACTTGAAACTCATCTCCTTTAAATTTTTGATAAAACCTTTTAGATAAAACTATCTGAAATACATCTCCTAATTTACAATGATTCACACCCTTATCTACTAATTTTTTAAATTCAAAATCAGTTAAATTAGTTTTTTCTATATTATCTCTTTTGAACACAAATGGAGTAACAGGTTTTCCAAGAATAATGTTTTTTATTTTTTTTATTTCTGATTTTTTATCTCCCCCATATAAATGCTCAAAAATAAAAAGCTCATTATTGTAATGATTAAAAACAATTACATATTTAAAAACATCATAAAGTATTTCTGGAATATCAATTTCTTTTGAATTTGATAAAGAGATATTATCAAAATACCTTACAGAATCATATGAGGTATATCCAAATAAACCATTGGATGGAAAATTAAAATCATTTTTATCTACTTCAAATTGATTTTTAAATTTATTAAGGTAGTCTATTGCTTTTTTATTTTTTTCTAATTTATACTCAACCTCTTTTCTGTCAATTTTAAATTTAACATTATTATTATTTATTGAGATTTGTGCTTTTGAATCAAAACAAATAAATGACAAACTGTTTTCAGATCCCTTATAATCAGAACTTTCTAATAAAAAAATTTTAGAGTATAAATCTCTTAGTTTAAGATATACACCTACTGGGGTGTTAATATCCGATATGATTTTTAAATAGTTTGTTTTTATTTTCATAATAAAAAAACCCAAGCTTGAAGCTTGGGTTTATTTTTATATAATACTTATAGCTATCTGCTTTACATAGAATTATAAAAAGACCACCAAGTATTAATTTTTATCATATAGCTAAAATATAGCCTAGAAATTGAAATACAAAATCAACCTATAATTTTTTTGATTCTTTTATTCATTACAAAGAACCATAATGGAGGAATAAGAGATAAAATCATCATACCTGGATATCCAGTTGGCATTTCCGGAGAATTATTATGGTTTTTAAGAACTTGATATTTTCTAGAAGCATTATAATGATGATCAGAGTGTCTTGATAACTCAAATAACATTATTCTTCCAATTGGATGATTTGAATTCCAAGAATGAAACGGTTGTACTCTTTCATATTTTCCATTAGAATTTATTTTTCTTTGAAGACCATAATGTTCAATATAGTTTACTGTTTCAAGAAGTAAAAACCCCATAGTTGCTGAGCACAAATAATAAATTGTAATATTAAAACCAAATAATGAATATATAATAAAAACAAAAGATAGTTGAATTATTTGAAATCTTAACATTTCATTTTCAAGTGAAAATTTATATTTATTTATTCTTTTTAATCTTTTAAATTCAATATTCCATGCAGAAACATAACCTGAAAAAACAGATCTCAGCCAAAATGAAAAAATGTTTTCACCATATCTTGCAGATGATGGATCTTCTTTTGTTGAAACTCTTTTATGATGACCTCTATTATGTTCAATAAAAAAGTGCATATATAAAGATGATAATAAAAGAGTTTTAGAAAAAAATTGTTCAAGTTTATTGTTTCTATGTCCTAATTCATGAGCAACATTTATCCCAAAACCTCCACAGATTAATCCCATTGAAAGAATTCTACCAACTTTATCAAAAAGAGATATATTTTCTCTCATAGAAAGCAAAAACTCCCATAGAAGAAAAAAAATAATTGGAACTAATAAATAAAGTACAATATCATAAGATTTATCCTCTTTGGCCATCTCTTCTTCTGCTTCATTTAAATTGTTACTATTTGGTTTAAAAAATAATTCTAATAAAGGAATTGCTAAAAAAGCTTCAATCATTGGTGCATATGTTATGATTCCAGTACCATTAAAAGAGAAATATGCAAGAAATGGAACAGTTAAAGCAAGAAAGTATTTTATAAATCTATAATTCATTTTTACCAATTAAATTAAACAAATATACAAAAGAGATAGATAAAGTATTAAAATTTGAAATATCTGGTATTGAATCAGATTTAAAATTAGGTGTAATAAGGTTACTAAAATTATACATATATGAAAAATCTAATTCAATTCTATTCTTTTTAATTAAAGTTGATAATCCAACAG
>CABZXU010000035.1 GCA_902529805.1 uncultured Marinoscillum sp. | reverse complement strand
GACTTTAAATAATAACAAAAAATTAATTGTTCTAAATGATGATATTAATACTTTTGATCATGTAATAAAAACATTGGTAAAAATATGTAATCATACTAATCATCAAGCAGAACAGTGTACTTATTTGATCCATTATAAAGGTAAATGTTCTGTCAAAGAAGGAAATAATCAAAAATTAATTAAACTAAAAGAACAAATTAGAGAAGAGGGACTTAATGCAATTATTAAATAATTAAAAATGAAATATCCATCTGAAACTATAGAAAATTCAATAAACGAAATATCAAAATTACCAGGAATTGGTAAAAAAACTGCGTTAAGACTATCATTGCATATTCTAAAAAAGGAAAAGGAATACTCTAAAAATTTAGCTGATTCAATTATTAATTTAAAAGAAAAAACTAGATTTTGTGAAGAATGTCATGTAATATCCGATGAAGAGCTGTGTAGAAATTGTAATAATGAAAATATTAATATTCAAAAAAATAAAATATGTATTGTTGAAGATACACCTGATGTAATTGCAATTCAAAATACAAATCAATATAATGGATTATTTCATGTTCTTAGTGGCTTGATTTCTCCAATTAATGGTGTTGGTCCTGATAATTTGAATATTGATTCCTTAATTAGAAGACTAGAAAAAAATAAAGAAATTGAAGAAGTTATCTTTGCACTAAGTCCTAATTTAGAAGGAGATACAACTACATTTTATATTTCTAAAAAGTTATCTGCTCTTAATTTAAAAATTACTACTATAGCAAGAGGCGTACCAATAGGTGGAGAAATTGAATATGCAGATGAAGTTACTCTTGGAAGAAGCATTATTACAAGAATAAATTATAAAGGATGAATTTAAAACCATCTAATAGAATTCAAAATATTGAAGAATCTTCTACTTTAGCAATGTCTGCTAAGGCATCTGAAATGAAGTCAAAAGGGATTGATGTTATAAGTTTAAGTTTAGGAGAGCCGGATTTCAAAACACCTTCTCATATTTGTGATGGAGCAAAAAAAGCAATTGATAGTGAAAATTATTTTTCGTACCCTCCTGTAAATGGATATCTTGATCTTAGAAAAGCTATATCTAATAAATTTAGTGTTGAAAATAACCTTAATTATGATCCAAATGATATTATTGTTTCCAATGGGGTGAAGCAATCTATAACTAATGTTATGTTTTCTTTATTAAATAAAGGTGATGAGGTTATAGTATTTTCTCCTTATTGGGTAAGCTATGATGCAATCATAAAATTGGCTGATGGTATTCCTGTTCATCTTAATGGTAATATTGACAATGATTTTAAACCCTCACCTCATGATTTAGAAAAATCAATAACAAATAAAACTAAACTGATAATTTTCAGTTCGCCTTGTAACCCAACTGGTTCTGTCTTCACAAAAAACGAACTTGAAAAGTATTCTAAAATTATTCTAAAGAATAACCTATATGTTATTTCAGATGAAATATATGAACATATTAATTTTTTAGATGAGCATTTTAGTATTGGTTCTTTAGAAGGAATGAATGAAAGAACAATAACATTAAATGGATTCTCTAAGGGGTTTGCAATGACTGGTTGGAGGCTTGGGTATATGGGTGCGCCTAGATGGATAACAAATGCATGTAAAAAAATGCAAGGCCAAACTACATCAGCAAATTGCTCAATAGCTCAAAGAGCGGCTTTGGTTGCTTTAAATTCAGGAACTAAAAGTACGATTGAAATGAAAAATGAATATTTAAAAAGAAGAGATATAGTTTATAATTTATTAAATAAAATAAATGGATTTAAAGTCAACATTCCTAAAGGTGCATTTTATTTTTTTCCTAATATAGAAGAGCTAATAGGTAAACATTATAAAAACGATAAAATAAATAGTGCAAGCGATTTATGCATGTATTATTTAAATCAAGCTAAAGTATCTTTAGTTCCAGGAGAAGATTTTGGTGCGCCAAATTGCATTAGATTATCATACGCAGCCAGTGAAAAGGATCTTATGGAAGCAGTAAATAGATTAAAAAATTCGACAAATAACTTAACCTAATGTCATTAAAAAGGTTTTTTAACAAAATAAATGGAATAAAAGTTGTTATTGTTGGAGATGTGATGGTTGATTCCTATACTTTTGGAAAAATAGAGAGAAATTCACCAGAAGCACCCGTCCCAATAGTCAATGTAGAAAACAAAGAAAATAGAATTGGAGGAGCTGCAAACGTTGCTTTAAATATAAAATCTTTAGGAGGAATACCATATTTATGTTCTTGTATAGGAAAAGATAATTATGGAAAGATATTTTTAGATCTATTAGAAAAAAATAAAATATCAACCGATTCAATAATAATAGATCCCAAAAGAAAAACTACTGTAAAAGAGAGAGTTATTGTTAAAAAAAATCATATAGTAAGAATTGACAACGAGACTACGAATGATCTTTCAAATAAATTTCAAAATATATTAAGAGAAAAAATTTTTAAACTATCAAAAATATGTGATTTATTAATAATTCAAGATTATGATAAAGGATTATTAAATAAGGACTTTATAAATGAGATAATAAAAAAGTTAAAAAATAAAATAACTATTACTGTAGATCCAAAATTTAAAAATTTTAAATATTACAATAATGTAAACCTACTCAAACCAAATCTTATTGAAGCATGTAGAGGATTTAATCTAAATATTAAAACAATTTCTAAAAATAAAATAGGGTTGGCTGCACAAAAATATCTTTTAAAAAATAAAATTAATTTTATTATGATTACAATGTCAAAAAATGGAATATTAATAATTGATAAAAAAATAATATCTCATTTTAAAACTAAGTCAAAAAATATAATTGATGTTTCAGGCGCAGGTGATACGGTAATTGCAATTGCAAGTATATGTGTCTTTTTATCAACGTCCATTCCATTTTTATGTAAAATTTCAAATTTAGCTGGAAAAATAGTATGTCAAAGTTCAGGAGTAGTTCCTATAAATAAATCTATTTTATTTGATAAAGTAAAAGAAAATGAATTAATAAAAGACATATAAAAATCAAGAAATAGCTTATTTTAGCTAAAAAAAATTATGTTAAATATTGTATTATTTGGGCCACCAGGAGCAGGAAAAGGAACCCAAAGTGAAAAAATTCTTAAAAAGTATAATTTAGTTCATCTTTCAACCGGAGATCTTTTCAGATTACACTTGAATAATGAAACATCATTAGGGTTAGAAGCAAAAAAATATATGAATAAAGGAGACTTGGTCCCTGATCAAATTGTAATTAGTATGGTTGAGGACAAAATAAACAAATCATCAAATGTTATTGGCTTTGTTTTTGACGGATTTCCTAGAACTATTAATCAAGCCATTGCTTTAGATAATATGTTAGAAAAAAATAATATTCCAATAAAACAAATGATTGCCCTAAAAGTTGATGAAAATGAACTTATTAAAAGAATAAAAAATAGAGCCAAAACCTCAGGTAGAGAAGATGATAAAAGTATAGATAAAATTAATAATAGAATACAAGTTTATAACGAGGAAACAAAACCAGTTGCTGACTATTATAAAAAATATAATAAATATTCTGAAGTTGATGGCATAGGTGAGATAAATGAAATATTTTTAAAATTATGTTCTAAAATTGATGATTTAAATTAAAATGAATAATCCCAATTTTATAGATTATGTTTCAATCTATTCTAAATCAGGGGATGGAGGTGAAGGATCTAAACATTTTCGAAGAGAAAAATTTGTTCCAAAAGGTGGTCCCGATGGTGGAGACGGTGGCAGGGGAGGACATATAATTTTAAAAGGAAATAAACAGCTTTGGACTTTATTACATCTGAAATATAAAAAGCACTTTGTTGCAGAAAATGGCAAACCTGGTGGAGGATCAAAAAAAAATGGAGCTAATGGAAAAGACATCATAATAGAAGTTCCTTTAGGTACTATCGCAAGAAAAAAAGATAATGAAGAAAAAGTATTAGAAATAATAAAAAATAATGAGGAAAAAATACTCTTAGAAGGAGGTATAGGAGGACTAGGTAACCACAACTTTAAATCGTCTACTAATCAATCTCCAAAATATTCTCAACCTGGAAAAAATGGAATGGAACAATGGATTACTTTAGAATTAAAAGTACTTGCTGATGTTGGAATTGTTGGATTTCCCAATTCAGGAAAATCCACATTATTATCCGTAGTTTCAAAAGCAAAACCCAAAATTGGAGACTATCCATTTACAACAATTAAACCGAACTTAGGAGTAGTCCCTTATAAAGAAGATAAGTCATTCATTCTAGCAGATATACCTGGAATAATTGAAGGTGCATCAAAAGGAAAAGGCCTAGGGCTCAGATTTCTAAGACATATTGAAAGAAACTCAATATTACTTTTTCTTATCCCAATAAACTCTACAAATATCACTAAAGAATTCAATTTGCTACTTAAAGAATTAAAAAATTATAATAAAGAATTATTAGATAAAGAAAGGGTTTTAGCTATTTCAAAATCTGATCTAGTTGAAAAAAGTGAACTAGAAATTAAACTAAAAAAAATAAATATAGATATTCCAAAAATATTTATTTCAAGTATAAATTATTTTGGTATTGAAGAATTAAAGGAGCAGATTTGGAAAAAAATAAAGGTAAATAAGTAGTCAAAATGACATGTTTATTTTTCTGGCAACAAAATTGCATTAATATTATTAAAGTTTTTATATGAATAAAAAATCAAAAACTAGAAGCAATAAAACTGTAAAAAAACAATCTAATTCTAAGTCATTAAAAAATGATTTATTAGAAACTAAAGACAAATATTTAAGATTGTACTCTGAATTTGAAAACTATAGAAGAAGGACTTCAAAAGAAAAGATTGAAATGATAAATAGTGCCAATAAAGAATTAATTGGCTTGATATTACCTATAATTGATGACTTTGAAAGAGCTATAAAATCAATTTCTAAAGAAAATTTAAAAACATCGATAGAAGGTTTTGAATTAATTTTTCAAAAATTAAATTCATTATTAGAAAAACAAGGAGTTAAAAAAATGAAAATTAAAACTGGAGATGATTTTGATCCTGATTTTCATGAAGCTATTACAAAAACACCATCAAAGAAAAATCTGAAAGGTAAAATAGTTGATGTTATTGAAAATGGATATATCCTAGATGAAAAAGTAATCAGATTTGCAAAAGTTGTAACAGGATCATAATATGGAAAAAAGAGATTATTACGACATTTTAGGTATAAGCAAAAATGCGTCAGATACTGAAGTAAAAAAAGCATATAGAAAAGTTGCCATAAAATATCATCCTGATAAAAACCCTGATGATAGTTCTGCTGAGGAAAAATTTAAAGAAGCTGCTGAAGCATATGAGGTATTAAGTAATTCAGAAAA
>CABZXU010000034.1 GCA_902529805.1 uncultured Marinoscillum sp. | reverse complement strand
ATATTCAAAATTATTATCATATAGATAAGGATTCTCTTTTATTCTTGAAAAATAAAAATTTGTGTCATCTCCTCCACCTAAAAACAAATTCATGTAATATCCATTTTGATTTAGATAATTAAATTCAAATAATGGATATAAAGCATGGTCTTTTAATTTTGGATCAATGTCATAAATTATTCCAAGCTTTATATCATAATTTTTAAACTTGTAATCAAAAAAATAATTTAGTAACATATTATTTCTTTTTTGATCTTCTGATATAATTGAATTATTATTTTTTTTCAGGTTTCTATAATAATTATCAAAAGTTAAATTTGAATTAATATTATTATTGATATTAAAATTTATTTCTGCTTTAATTATCGATACATATTCATTATATAAATAGCTATTTAAATTTGAATTATTAAAAATGATTTTATAAAATAATTTTTGTTTAATATCATGATTAATTCCCTTTGAAATTGAAACGTTATATTCAAAAAAGTTATTACTAATATCAATATCTTCTTTTAAAATTTCATTGCTATTTTCATTAATAAAACCATAATAGAAAGTTTTAATTCTGTTATATCTTAAATTTAAATTTATATTATGATATGAATTCAAAAACTTTTCAGCATAGAAGGAATTTAAAGAAATTTTTGAATCAAAAAAACCACTATTATCATCCTTTGTATATCCTATTTTATTTGAATTGTGATATAAACTAGCATCAAACTTTAAATTTTCTAAAAAATCAAAGTAATTATCGGATTTAATGAGTAAGGACTTGTAGTTACCAAATAACAAAGAAAAATTATTATTATAACTTGTTATTGTTTTTTTATCAATTAGATAATCTTTTATTTCATCAATTGAGAATTTTTCTTTCCTTACGTTTAAATCTATGGAATTAATATTTGATACATAGTTTATACTTTTGTTAATATTTTGGATAGTATCATCCCCTTTTTTTTGAGCATCAGGTAACACTATAATTTTATTTTTTTCAATTAAAATTTGAGCATTTTCAATTTTACCCTCACTTTCTTTTACTTCTTGTGATAATGTATTATGATTTACAATGATTATAATAAAAAATAAGAAAAAGTTGTATTTCATTTTAATCAATAGTATTTATTTTATTTAACATATCTTCTGCTTCTTTTTTAATTTCTTCGTTACTATTTTTCTCAATTAAAGATTCTAAAGTTGATTTAGCTTGAAAAAACTCTTCCGAATCAATAAAAATCTTAGCAATTAATAAATAACCTTTCCCTCTCCAATAATTAAATTCAGAGAAGTTATCATTTAATAAGTATAAAGTTTCTATTGATTGATTTAATTGACTTTTATTATAAAAAATTTTTGCTAATAGATATTGTGCTTCTGCTCCACTTTCATCTTTAACTAAATTTATTGTTGTTAATAGATAGTCAATTCCATTATTAATTTGATCATTTTCTATATATGATTTTGCAATAAATAGGTTAGCCTTATTTTTTAAATTAAAAGATATTTTATCAATTGTCAATAACTTTTGAGAATAATAAATCGAGGAGTCGTATACTTTAAGATTATAAAAATTATTTACTATTCCTAAATATGCATCAGTTAATTCCCTATTGTTAATCACATTTTTATTTAAAATTTTATAATACTTTAATGATTCGTCGTATGATTTTATATCAAAATAAATTTTTCCTAATTTATTAATAGATCTATTAAAATATTTTTTGTTTTCAATTGTAATGAGATATTGATAATTGATAATTGATGCATCATAATTTTTTAACTTGTAGTTTGATTCTCCTAATAAAAACTTCACTTCATTCAAGTATGTGCTCTCTTGATATGTATTAATAAATTCGTTAGATAAAGAAATCAATTGATAATAATTTTGAGAAAAATATAAATTTTTTATAGTCTCAAATTCAATTGACTCTATGCTTTTGTCATCTGGATAAAGGTTTTTAAATTTTTCGAGATATTCACTTAGTATTGAAAAATTTTCAGTGAAGTTTACTACTTTTTGAATACCTAATATAGATTCATTATAAATTTCTTTGGATTTAAAATTTTTAAGCAAAAACAAGTAGTCATTTTCAGATTGCTCATATGATTTTAAATTATAATATGAAACAGCTCTTTTTAAATAGGAATAAGATAAATATTCACTATTTTGATACTCATCTATTATTTTTGATAAAAACACAATAGATGAGTCAAATTTCGAAGTTTCAAAATATATTGAAGCTATTCTAAATATGGCATCATCTATTAGGTTTGAGGAATCATTTTCAATTATTTGAGTTAGATATTCAATGCTTTTTTGATTGTTATTCCTACCATAGTTTGCTAACCCTATTTGATATAAAAGATAATTTTTGTCTAATTTAGACTCATAAAGTAAACTATTATATATATCGATAGATTTGGAATAACTTTTAATGGCATAATATGAATCAGCTAATCGTAATTTAGCATCTAATAACTTACTTTCATTTACTTGGCTTAGATTAATATATGATAAAAAATAATTAATTGATTTGTTGTATTCTTTATTATTGAAAAGTGTATAAGCAATCGAATACAATGTATTTAATCTAAGAGAATTCTCAATTTTACAATTACAATTCAACAATTCAATATAGTTTTTATATGCTTCAGGGAATTTCTTTTGAAGAAAACTTGACTCCCCTACCCAGAATAAAGATTCTAAATACAGATTTTTGTCAATTTGATAAGTCTGTGATTTTTTAAAATAATTAATTGATCTAATTAGTTCGCCTTGATTAAATAATTCTGCGCCTCTTTGAAATGTTATTATTTGATAACTCCTTTTTACTTTCTTTCCTATTGAATCTAATGATTCAATAAAATTTATTGCTTTTTGAAAATTTGTAGTTTTTAAATAATTTTCTGCTATTAAATAATTTATTTCTTCAGTCTTATATTTAGGATATTTTTCTTTTATTTCAATCAATGAACTTAATGATTCATCATTGTTTTCAATCTTATAATTAATTATTGAATATTTATAGAGAGCATCTAATGAATATTCTTCATCAAATTTTTTTAAGTAAGCATTATAAAAAGCATTTAATGAAAATTTATATTTCTCCTGCTTGTAAAATATGTCACCTAAATAATATGATGATAATTGACCATAATAGTTATCATTTAATGCATTTTTTTCAAAAATATTTATGGCAGAATCAGTATCATTAATTTTTAATAGTGAGTATCCAATTTCAAAATTTAATCTATTATCAACTTCGTTTTTGTTTTTATATTTTGAGTAAAAATTTAAACTATTTTCATATTCTTTAATAATAAAATATGTGCTGCCTATTATATAATTAATGTGATTTAGGTTTAAAGTATTTTCATCTATTTCTTCCGATAGTTTTAATACTTCTTTATAATTTTCAATATTATAGTTTGTAAATATTAAGTAATATTTAATAGCATCCTGATAGATAAATTTACTGATGCTTTTTAAATAATTAATTGCTGATTTATAATTTCCTTTCTTTATTTCTATAATCCCTAAATAATAACTTGCGTCATCTTTATAGTCTGATAATCTTATTTTTTTTAAATAATTTTCAGCATTAATATAATTTTCTAATTTGTAATAAGAAAATCCTATTTTATACAAAATATCATAGGTTGTCAATTTAGAAAAATCAAGATATTTTATTGCTTTATTATAATCGCCTTTGTCAAAAACATATTCACCATACGCGGCAGACAATTGATTATACTTAAGGTCTCTATTATTAAGGATAAATTTTTCTATTGCATCATGATTTTCTACTTTGTATGTATAAACTTCTGAAAGAAATATATAGAAATCAGATTCATCAATTAAGGGGGAATTAGGAAATTTATTTTTAAAGTTTTTAAATTCATTTAATGCAATTTCATAATTCTTATTTTGAAATATACTTTTTGAATTGTTGAATAAATTAACTTCATAATCCAAATTAAGTTTTTGAGCATTTAAGTCAAATGTAAAAAAAAATATAAGTAAATAACTAATTAGAATTAGATATGGTTTACACATAAGTCATTTTATAAATTAATTCTTTTAACAATATACCTTCCTTATTATTATTTAATTTGATTCCTTTAGAAATTAAATCTATTTCTTTAAAATATTTAATTATTTTTTTTACATCACTCATGGAATACTTATTTGTAGCTTTCATATATGATTTAGCAGCAAAAGGATGTATTTTTAAAATTTGAGATATATTTTTAGTTTCTTTAGGTTTATAAGACATTACAAAAAGTAACTTACTAAAAAAATTAAATAAGAATAAAATAGTTTTCTGCATGGGGTTATTTTTTGGGTTTGATTCAAAATAGGATATTATTTTAATTGCTTTTTTAAGATCTTTATTAATTAAAGAATCCTGCAATTCAAATAGATTATAATCTCTATTTATACCTACAAACATTTCAATATCTTTAGAATTTATTATCTGATTGTCTTTTTTATTTAAGTAAACTTTTTGAAGTTCATTTTGAATTTTATTAAGATTATTACCGATATTTTCAATTAATAATATAATAGCCTTTTCTTCGATTGAAAATTTATTTTCTTTCACTTCACCTTTTATCCATTCTGGAAGTTGATTTTCATATACTTTGTTTTGTTTGTCTTCAGTGTTTAACACTACACAACTTTCTATAATTTTTTTTGTTATTTTTTTTCTTTGATCTAAAACTTTGTTTTTAAATGCAAAGAGTAAAAATGTTTGTTTAGCAGGATTCGATAAATAATTATTAAAGTTTTCATATTCATTTTCTTTATTATTTTTAAAAAAAGATAAATTTTGAGATTCTTTAATAACAATTAATTGTTTTTCAGACATCATTGGAAATCTTTTGCATCTATTAATTATTGTATTAATGTCACTGTCTTTCCCATAAATAATTTCTTGATCAAAAGATTTATGTTCTTCCTTTATAAAATTTTGAATAAAATAGTTTGTTATTTTATCTATAAAATAAGATTCCTCTCCCATTAAAAAATATATATTAAAAAAAGTGTTGTTTTTTATATCTTCTAATATTTTTTTGTAGGAGTATATCATAGATTGCTTATACTTAAATTTAATTAGATTTTAATAATAATATATTATTATTATTTTATTAAATTTTGATTATTCAACGTTAAGATTATAAACAAATATATATTTTTGCATTCTATGAAAGACTTTCTTGAAGAGCTAAAATGGAGAGGTATGATCCATGATTTAACTCCAGGTGTGGAGGATCAATTACAAAAAGAAATGACAATGGGATATATAGGTTTTGATCCTACCTCTGATTCTCTTCATATTGGAAATATGCTTCAAGTTATGATATTGTCTATTTTTCAAAAATGTGGACATAAACCAATAGTTTTAATTGGAGGAGCAACAGGAATGGTTGGTGATCCATCTGGGAAATCTAAAGAAAGAAAGTTTTTAGATGAAGATTTATTGATTTATAATCAAAAGAAAATTAAAAAACAATTTGAAATATTTTTAGACTTTGAAAAAACTAAAAATAAAGCCTTAATAGTAAATAATTTTGATTGGTTTAAAGATTTCAATGTTCTTAATTTTTTAAGATCAGTTGGAAAACATATATCAATTAATTATATGTTAGCAAAAGAATCTGTTAAAAACAGGTTAGAATCTGGCATTTCATTTACAGAATTTTCCTATCAATTAATTCAAGGATATGATTTCTATTGGCTTTGGAAAAATAAAAATGTAAAAATTCAAATGGGAGGATCTGATCAATGGGGAAATATTGTTTCGGGAACTGAGTTGATTAGAAGAAAAGGAAATGGGACAGCTTTTGGAATAACTACAAATCTATTAACTAAATCTGATGGTGGAAAATTTGGAAAAACAGAAGAAGGAAATATTTGGCTTGATCCAAAAAAAACTAGTCCATATAACTTTTATCAATTTTGGTTAAACATCTCTGATGATGATGCAATAAATTATATCAAAATATTTTCAATGCAAGACAAAGCTTTTATTGAAAATTTAATTAAAAAAAGTAAAATTAATACAGAAACAAGGGTTCTTCAAAATCATATTGCAGAAGAACTAACAAAATTGGTTCACTCAAAAGAAAGTTTAAATACTGCAAAAATAACCTCAAAGATATTATTTGGAAAATCAACTTTTGATGATTTAAAATCACTTGATAAAACTGGCTTAGAGTCTATTTCCTCAGCTGTACCTAATATTACTATAACAAAAAAATCGTTTAAAAACTCTGAAATTATC
>CABZXU010000033.1 GCA_902529805.1 uncultured Marinoscillum sp. | reverse complement strand
GCTTGTTCCCGAAATATATTTTGGTCCTGCGGTAAAATTGAATACTGTTGAGCCAGTTAAACTACAGGCTTTAGTTATCGCATTTTCTGCATTTTCAACTATTAATTCTTCACCAAAAGCATTTATAAATTGTTTGGTTCTACCTGAAATTCTAATTCTATAAGGATTCAAAGAAGAAAAAACTATAGTGTCTCCAATTTTATATCTCCACAAACCAGAATTAGTAGAAATTATTAAAGCATAATTCTTATTTATTTCAACATTATCTAAAGAAAGAATTTTATTTTTATTGGCAATATCTTCAAACTCATAATAGATACCGTGATTTAGTAAAAGTAACATTTCATCTGAATCTTTTTTATCTTGAAATGCAAAAAAACCTTCCGAGGCATTATATGTTTCAAGATAATTTAGTTGGTTAGTTGGCACTAAAGAATCAAATAACTTTTTATATGGTTTAAACGAAACGGCCCCATGAATAAAGAGTTCTAAATTTGGCCATAGTTCTAATATATTTTCACACTTATTTAATTTTAAAATTCTTTTTATTAAAACAATTGTCCAGGTAGGAACACCAGAAATACTTGTTACATTTTGTTTTGAAGTAATCATTGCCATTTGTTCAATTTTATTTTCCCACTCACTCATCAAAGCGATGTTCATCGAGGGAGTTCTAAAAAACCTAGCCCAAATGGGTAAATTTTTTATAAGAACAGCTGATATGTCTCCAGTAAAAATATTATTATCTAATGGGCTAATTTGTTTACTTCCACCAATCGCTAGAGATTTACCAGTAAAGATTTTAGAATCAGGATGATTATTTAAATAAATAGAAAGCAGGTCTTTACCTGCCTTAAAATGATTAAAACTAAGTGCTTCATAAGAAACTGGGATAAATTTACTTTTATCATTTGTTGTTCCTGATGATTTTGCAAACCAATTTATTTTTCCAGGCCAAGAAATATTAGTTTCCCCCTGGAGCATCTTTGAAATTATTGGAAAAAATTCTTCGTAAGCTAATAGGGGTATTCTTGAAGCAAATTTATCCCTGCTGGCAATATCTTTGAATGAATATTTTTTTCCATATAACGTATTTTTTGCTTTACTTAATAAGTACATTAAAGTGTTATTTTGAGATTCTAATGGGTTTTCAGAATCGAAATAAAATTTTGAGAGTCTCCTTTTGAGGTTTGAACTAATTAAATAGTTTAAAAGAGACATTTTAAACTTTTCTTTTTAATTCAAAATGCTGTCCTAAATAGACTTTTCTTACTTGAGGGTCTGACGATAATTCTTCGGCTGTTCCTGACTTCAGCAACCTGCCCTCAAACATTAAATAAGCTCTATCGGTAATAGATAAGGTTTCTGTTACGTTATGATCGGTAATAAGTATGCCAATGTTTTTTTTCTTCAAAGTTGAAATAATGTTTTGAATTTCTTCCACTGCAACTGGATCAACGCCGGCAAAAGGTTCGTCTAAAAGAACAAATTTTGGATCTGTTGCTAGTGCTCTTGCAATTTCCGTTCTTCTTCTTTCACCCCCTGATAAAACCCTTCCTAAATTTTTTCTAACCTCTTGAAGTCCAAATTCATTTAGCAACTTTTCTGCTTTTTTATATTGTTCCTCTTTTGAAAGATTTTGCGATTCTAAAATAGCATATAAATTATCTTCTACACTAAGGTTTCTAAAAACTGAGGCTTCCTGTGCTAAATAACCTATTCCTTTACGGGCCCTTTTATACATGGGCAATGCAGTAATATTCTCACTACCCAAGAAAATTTTTCCTCCGTTTGGTTGAATTAATCCGACAATTATATAAAAAGATGTTGTTTTCCCTGCACCATTAGGTCCTAACAAACCAACTATTTCTCCTTGATTAACCTCTAAAGACACAGAATCGACCACAATTTTTGATCTATATTCTTTTGTAATGCTTTTGGCTATTAATGATTGTTTTTTCATCTTGAAACAAAAATAATTATTCTTAGTTTATATACGTAAACATTATTATTTTAATAAAAATTTAATAGATATTTAAATAATGAAAAGATCTGATAAAATCAGACTAAAATTTTTTCTGGTTAATATAGCTAAGGGCATAGCTGTTCTTGGATTATTGCTGGTGTTCTATAGAATATTAATTAATTATGTTGATATAGCTAATATTAAAGGGTTTTCTCATTTAGAAGATTTATCTATAGCTTTTGTTTTTACAGTTTTTTTCTTTTCAGAAGTAATTTTTGGAATTATTCCTCCTGAGTTTTTTATGATTTGGGTTTTAAATAATAAAGGGGTAGAAATGTATCCTATTTTCATAATTGCCCTATCCACTATTTCATATTTTGCGGGAATATTTGCATTTCTTTTCGGAAAATATCTTCATGAAACTTCTCTTTATAACTTGATGAAAAAACATATAATTGGAAAATATGAAAGAAAAATAAATATGTATGGTGGAATAGCAGTAGTTATTGCAGCACTAACACCATTGCCGTTTTCTGCTACCAGTGCAGTTGTGGGAGCTATAGGATATCCAAATAATAAATATTTTTTATTCGCTTTAGCAAGATTTATACGGTATTTTTTGTATGGTTATATAATATTTCTAGCCACACCTTAACTGATTTTTTGAAGCTCAACTATTTTTTCAACAACATAGTTTACTTCTTCCATGGTATTCAATTTGCTAAATGAAATTCTAACTGGGCTATGGTTGTCTTTAAGCTTTAGCTCTTCTAGAACATGAGAATTTTTTGATGAACCACTAGAACAAGCGCTTCCTGCAGAAACTGAAATTTTATTAATATCTAAATTAAATAAAAACATCTGTTTATCTTCAATTTTAGGAATGGATAAGCTTAAAACGTGGAATAAACTTTTTTTAGGATTTTCACAATCTCCATTGAAAATTAAATTTTTAACATTTCTCTTCAACATATCTATCATATTAAATTTCAAATTTTCAATACGTTTCTTGGTTTTATCTTTTTCTTCAATTGTTATTTCAAGAGCTTTGGACAAACCTATAATTCCAGAAACGTTTTCGGTTCCTCCTCGCATATTTCTTTCCTGTGACCCGCCTATAATATATGGTGGTATTTTTATCTTATTGTTAATATACATAAAACCTATACCTTTAGGTCCATGAAATTTGTGAGCTGAACCTACTATTGAATGAATTATATTGGAAGAAAGATTCATATTAAAATGCCCGATAGTTTGTACTGTATCAGAATGAAAAATAGAATCGTTTGTGTTACAAATTTGCGCAACTCTTTCTATGTCAGTAATATTTCCAATTTCATTATTACCATGCATCAAGCTTATCAATGATTTAGGATGGCTTGAAATTAATTCTTCTAAATGGGTATAATCTATATGGCCGTTTGAATCTATATTAACATATAAAATTTTTATAACATTTTTCTGTTCAAGATCTTCTAATGTATGCAAAACAGCGTGGTGTTCAATTTTTGATGTTATTGCTGTTTTTATTTTTCTAGAATATATAGCATTTATTATAAACGTATTATCTGCTTCAGTACCCCCTGAAGTGAAAAATATTTCTCCAGGAGTTACCCCTAAAATATCAGCAATTTTATTTCTTGAATTTTCAACTGACGCTTTAACTTCTCTTCCATGCTTATGAATAGAAGATGGGTTTCCATAGTTTTCAACCATGAAAGGAATCATCTCCTCTAAAACACGCTTATCTAGTTTAGTTGTGGCTGCATTATCAAAATAAATATTCATTAACCTAGATTTTTTTGATTTTTTCAATTACTTCATTTGCTAATAACCTAGCCTTTTCTTTAGAAAGTGACTCCGCATAAATTCTAACAACAGGTTCGGTATTAGATTTACGAATATGAAACCAACTATTTTTTCTTTCAATTTTAATGCCATCTATTGTTATAACATTATAATCGATATATTCTTTTTTGAATTTATCAACTAATAAATTAAAATCTTTATTAAAAGTAATTTTATTTTTGGATATAAAATATTGAGGCAACTCATTTTTTAAAGCTGATAAACTAGAATCTGTTTCAGCTAATAAAGAAAGTATAATTGCAATTCCAACCAAAGCATCTCTCCCATAATGTGTTTTAGGATAAATCACCCCACCATTACCTTCCCCTCCTATATCTGCATTATATTCTTTCATTTTTTCAACTACATTAATCTCACCAACTGCAGAGGAAAAATATTTACCATTAGCCTGATTTGTGATTTTTTTAAGGGCCATCGTGGAAGAAAGGTTTGAGCATGTTATAATTTTTTCTTGTTTTGCAAGCAGTTGTTTTGCAGCTAAAACAAGAGTGTATTCCTCCCCAATAGGATTGCCCTTTTCATCTAATAAACATAGCCTATCAACATCAGGGTCTACTACAATTCCTAAATCAAAATCATTATTCTTCATAATGTTTCTAATTTCAATAATATTTTCAGGAAGAGGTTCGGGGTTATGAGAAAACTTACCATTGGGTATACAATTAAGTTTATTAATTTTTTTTACTCCTATTTTTTTTAAAAGTTCAGGAACAGCTAAACCACCAACAGAATTAATTCCATCTACAATTACTTTAAAGTTTTTTTTCTTAATTGCATTTAGGTTAATAATATTTATAGACAAAATTTTTTGAATGTGTTCTTCTAAAGCATTTTTATCAAAATTATACTTTCCTTGCTGGTTTGATTTTTTATAATTACCTGTGTCTGCATTAATAATTTTACTTGCAATGTTTTTACTTAAAAACTCACCTTTGTCGTTTAAAAGCTTTAAGGCATTCCATTCAATTCCGTTATGACTAGCAGATATTACTACTCCGCCTGATAATGAATGAGTTTTAACATAAATACCAATTGATGGAGTTGTAGCTAGCCCCAAGTCAACTACATCAATGCCATTTTCTATTAGAATTTTAATAACTAACTTACTTATTCGATCTCCAGAAGGCCTAGCGTCTCTTCCGATAACAACTTTTTTTTTTGAGGTTTTTTTAACAACAAAATTAATATATGATAAAATTGTTTTAGAAATATCTAAATCTGACAACGATTTTCCTGGTATATTTTCTAAGGTTCCCCTTATGCCTGATATAGATTTAACTAAAACCACTTTTTATCCTTTATTACATTCTTGACCAGGCTTAACGGTCTTTCCACAATATGAACAAGATTCTCCTTCGGATTTAAGAAGTGGATTTTGAGACGCACAAGTACCTCTAAATTCCGATTCATTAAAAAAAATCATCCGAAAAGACAAAGCAAATACAAATAACCCGAAGATCAATATAGACAATAATACCGTTGTCATAATAATTTAAATATTTGCTAAGTTACCAAAACAAGTTTTTATCTTTAAAAAATTATACTTTTTTTAATCATAAAAAATGGCAAATACTTATAATAAAAAAAAAGATCTTTTTCTTCAACTCAAAAAAATCATAAAAGAGTTAAGGTCAAAGTGTCCATGGGATAAAAAACAAACTATAAATAGTCTGAGGCATTTAACAATAGAAGAGGTTTATGAGCTTTCAGATGCAATTTTAAAAAACAAATATAAAAACATTGAAGATGAATTAGGGGATTTACTATTGCATGTGATGATGTATGCTGAAATTGGATCAGAAAAAAAGCTTTTTACAATTGATAGTATTATTGAGAATTTGAAGAAAAAATTAATTCATAGACATCCCCACATTTATAAGAATGAAAAAAAACTAACTGAAAAAGAAGTGGAGAATAACTGGGAAAAACTAAAACTTAAAGAAAAAGGTAGAAGAAAACTTTTGGATGGGGTTCCCAATAAAATACCACCAATGACAAAAGCCATGGTTATTCAAAAAAAAGTTAGAAATGTGGGTTTTGATTGGGAAAATAAAAATCAAGTTTTAGAAAAAATAAAAGAGGAATTAAAAGAACTTCAAGAGGAAACTTCAAAAAAAAAAATAAAAGAAGAAGTTGGGGACCTTCTTTTCTCAGTAATAAATTATGCCAGATTCATCAATATTGACCCAGAAGAAGCGCTAGAATTAACAAACATAAAATTTAAAAAAAGATTTAATTATTTGGAGTCAGAAACTAATAAAAAAGGTAAGGAACTAAAAAAAATGAGCTTAAATGAAATGAACGTTTATTGGAATAAATCAAAAACAATCACCAAGACTTAAGGCCTAATAATTTTTTTCCTAAATCGCTTAATTTTGCTTTTTTATATTTTTTTTGTTCCCAATTTCTAGGATCACCAGGAAAAGCATACCCTTCAGGAGCAATTCTTTCTGACCATGATTTAATTCTCCATTGTTTTAAAAGCCTATTTTCTTCCTCTGATGGAAACATTGAAACATATTGAGCAATTCTAATTTTATTTTTAGATAAGTTTGGTCGAATTCCATGAGGAAGAAGGCTATTAAATATTAAAAGATCTCCTTTTTTTAATGGAACTTTGATTATTTCATTTTTAAACTCTGAAATGTCTGGTTTGAATTTATCTCTATTTTTTGGCTGTGTCAGTTTCCAAGAATCATATTCTCTGAATAGTCTTGGAACACACTGAAAACCACCCATTTTTTGATCAATTTGATCCGACAAAGCTAAAACCCCTTGAACATTAACAGGTTTTGTGTCAGGGTCATAATCCCAATGGATAAATCCTAAGTTTTCATTATACTCACTTATAGGAAAATTAAGATTTGCTCTGTCTATTGAAACCCAGAGTTTATGTGTTCCCCAAACATCAACAAAGGCATCATAAATCTTTTTTGATTGTCTGTTATTCCATAGTGTCTGATGATTATAAGCTTCAACCATTCCTGTTCCAACAAGTTCTTTCATCTGCATTTCTGCTCTAGGCTTTGAATTCCAGGTTAAAGGATCATAAGGGTTTTTGTTTTCAAATTCCCACAAAAACTTAGCTGTTTTATCGGCTTGTAAATCAGAAACTGAATTTTTAATGATCACAAAACCATTATTTAGCCAAAAATTCCAATCCTTTTCAGATAAAATATTTAGGTCTTTATTTTGTGCTCTATCATTCAACTTATAACTGCTAGATTTTACTGCAGATGGATTACCAGGAATATCTTTGTGTTCGTTTTTATAATTCACTAAATTAAAATTGAATTTAAGTTATTAATAAAAAGTGAAAACTTCAACTCAATACGTTTGTCAAAATTGTGGTTCAATTTCTCCAAAATGGATGGGAAAATGTTCTAAATGCGAGAGCTGGAATAGTTATATGGAAGAAATTGTAAAAGAAAAAAAAGAAAAAAAAGAAGTTTGGAAAACTAATGGTGTTGAAAAAAATAAACCTATCAATCTAGATAAAATTACAAATGGAGAAAGAAAAAGAATAGTAACAACAGATAAAGAACTGAATCGAGTATTAGGAGGAGGTATTGTGCCTGGTTCAGTAATTTTAATTGGAGGAGAGCCGGGAATTGGCAAATCTACATTAATGTTGCAGTTTGTTTTAGCATTAAAAAAACTAAAGACTTTATATGTTTCCGGCGAAGAAAGTAAAGAGCAAATAAAAATTAGATCTGAAAGAATTGCACAAAAAAATGAAAACTGCTTTGTGTATACTGAAACAAATCTAGAATCTTTATTTCTAGCAAGCCAAAACCTGAACCCAACTATATTAATAATTGATTCTATACAGACATTAAGCACAAATAATCTTGAATCTACTCCGGGATCAATTTCTCAAATTAAAGAATGTACTTTTGAATTAATGAAATATTCAAAAGAAAACGGTAAAACAGTTTTTCTTATTGGACACATAACTAAAGATGGAATTATTGCTGGACCAAAAATATTAGAACACATGGTTGATGTAGTGATTTTATTTGAGGGAGACAAAAACCTTTCTTATAGATTATTAAGAACAAAAAAAAATAGATATGGCCCAACAAATGCTTTAGGAATATATGAAATGGCAGAAAAGGGATTAAAAGAAGTTTCAAATCCATCTGATATTTTAATTTCACAAAAAGATAATGAATTGAGTGGGGTTTGTATTGGAAATATTGTAGAGGGAAACAGATCTTTAATTTTAGAGATTCAATCATTAGTAAGCACATCAAACTATAGCACATCGCAGAGAAGTTGTAATGGTTATAACATCAAAAGATTTAATATGATTTTAGCGGTTTTAGAAAAAAGACTTGGTCTTCAATTAAATTCTCAAGATGTTTTTGTTAATGTGGCCGGTGGCTTAAAAATAGATGATCCTAGTGGTGATTTAGCTTTATGTATGGCCATAATATCTTCCTATGAAGAAAAGGTTATTAATAATAA
>CABZXU010000032.1 GCA_902529805.1 uncultured Marinoscillum sp. | reverse complement strand
TACAAAGTCTTAAGGCTCAAGAATATATTGAAGTTTTAAGATCAGCTGATAATACTCTATTGGTAAATCCTGCATTGGCTGGGATAGATGGAAGAAGTTCATTAGCTGTACTTGACACTAGATCAATTAGAGGAACAAGGTTTAGTTCAAGATTAAGTTATGCGTCAGCGAGTTTTAGAATGACAGATAATCTAATATATTGTCCAACGCCGGGATATTTTTCATCCTCTAGTGGTACTAGAAGCTCTAGAAGAGTTACAAATAATCATTTTCAAACAAGTATAGACTTACTTTCTTACGGGAATAGTATGTTCAAAAGGCTGTCTTTAGGAGCAACATTAGGCTATAGGCAACAGCTAACTAGAGAAGTAAATATGATGTTTGCTTTAAAAACTTTAATTTCTCAAGATAAATTTGACTTAACAGCTTGGGATACATCAGACCCATTATATCAAAATTGGGTTTCAAACAACTTTAAACAATATCTTTTTGCATTAGTGCCGGGCTTCACTATATATTCTAAAAACTTATTAATTGGTCTATCTACAAAAATAGGTATGTTTAACGAAAAGAAATTTCAATTTCAAGATGGTAAATTTGATCCTTTTGGTACAGCAACAATTGGAACCATTTCATATGATGTTCCTTTAGGTGAATTAATTATATCTCTAGGTGGGAATTATGTTTTAATTAGTGATGAGCCTAATTTCTATACTTTTGGTTTGAAAACTAAATTAACTGATTACTTTGCTTTAATTGGTGGTTCAAGAGATTTGGTTGAAGTTTTTGCAGGAGTTGAAGTTATTTTAGATAAAACATCTATCGAATTATATATCAATAACTTTATTGGAGACAATGTTAGATCAAGTGTTCCAATATATTCGGTAAGACTTAAAGCATTTGATCTTTTTTAGTTTTAAAAAATGATTTTATAAATATTCATTCTTATCTTTATTTCCCTAATGGGTGATAACAAATCGACTTATACAGAGGATAGTATAAAATCTCTTGATTGGAAGCAACATATCAGATTAAGACCTGGTATGTACATAGGAAAACTTGGTGATGGATCTTCTAAAGATGATGGTATATATGTACTTATAAAAGAGATTGTTGATAACTCTATTGATGAACATATGATGGGTTATGGAAAAACAATAAAAATAAAAATAAGTAACGATACTGTAAAAATAAGAGATTATGGTAGAGGAATACCTTTAGGTAAGGTAATTGATTGTGTATCTAAAATAAATACAGGTGGAAAATATGATTCGGAGGCCTTTCAAAAGTCTGTAGGACTTAATGGTGTTGGAACAAAAGCAGTAAATGCTCTTTCTTCATTTTTTAAAGTTGAATCTTTTAGAGATGGAAAAGTTAAATCTTCAGAATTTGAATATGGAAATGTTAAAAATGACAATAATATTAATAAATCTGATGAAAAAAACGGAACATATATTGAATTTAAACCTGACGCTGAAATTTTTAAGAATTATCATTTTATACCAGAATATTTAGAGGATCAACTATGGAATTATGCTTTTTTAAATTCTGGCTTAACTATTAGTTATAATGCTAAAAAATTTCATTCAAAAAAAGGCCTTTTAGATCTTTTAGAAAGAAAAACTGATATAGATAGTATAAGATACCCGATAATACATGCTAAGGGAAACGATATTGAATTTGCTATGACTCATACTAATCAATATGGAGAAGAATATTTTTCATTTGTTAATGGTCAGTATACAACTCAAGGAGGCACTCATCAATCTGCATTTAGAGAAGCAATTGTTAAAACTATAAGAGAGTTTTATAAAAAAGAATTTGATGCTACAGATATAAGAGCTAGTATTTGCTCATCAATATCAGTTAGAATACAAGAGCCAGTTTTCGAATCACAAACTAAAACTAAATTAGGATCTACTAATATTTCATCCGATGGGCAAACTGTCAGATCTTTTGTTAATGATTTTGTAAAAAAGGAGTTGGATAATTATTTGCATAAAAATTCTGAAACATCAGATTTGCTTTTAAAGAGAATTATTCAATCAGAGAGGGAAAGAAAAGAAATTGCTGGAATCAAAAAACTCGCAAATCAAAGGGCAAAAAAAGCCAATTTACATAATAAAAAGCTTAGAGATTGTAGGATTCATTTTAATGATAAAAAAAGTAATTCGGAGTTAAAGAATGACACGATGATTTTCATAACAGAAGGTGATTCAGCGAGTGGATCTATAACAAAATCAAGAAATGTTCAAACTCAAGCTGTTTTTAGTTTAAGGGGGAAGCCATTTAATTGTTTCGGTTATTCTAAAAAGATAGTATATGAAAATGAAGAATTTAATTTATTGCAGCATGCTTTAAATATTGAAAATGGGTTAGAAGAACTTAGGTATAATAAAATAATTATAGCTACAGATGCTGATGTAGATGGAATGCATATTCGACTTCTATTACTAACATATTTTTTGCAATTTTTTCCAGATTTAGTAAAAAAAGGACATATTTTCATTTTAGAAACACCTTTATTTAGAGTTAGAAACAAGAAAAAAACAATTTATTGTTATAATAATGTTGAAAAACAAAATGCTATTAAAAATTTAGGAAATAAACCTGAAATAACTCGATTTAAAGGATTAGGTGAAATATCACCCAATGAATTCAAAGAGTTTATCTCTGACAATATAAAACTTGAACCCATTATTTTAAGGGAAAAAAGTAGAATAATCGATTTATTAACTTTTTATATGGGAAAGAATACTTTAGAAAGACAAAATTTTATAATTGATAAACTTAGAGTAGAAAGAGATATTGTTTAAAATTTTATGAAGGAAGATAACTTAATAGAAAATAACAACCTATCAAATAAAAAATCTGAGCTTCCAGTATCTGGAATGTATGAAAATTGGTTTTTAGATTATGCTTCATACGTAATTTTAGAAAGAGCTATTCCATCTATTTATGATGGTTTAAAACCTGTTCAAAGAAGGATTTTATTTTCAATGAATTTAGTAGAAGATGGTAGATACAATAAATGTGCAAATATTATTGGAAACACTATGCAATTTCATCCTCATGGAGATGCTTCAATTAGTGATGCATTAGTCAATTTAGGTCAAAAAAATGTATTAATTGATACTCAAGGAAATTGGGGTGATATAAGAACAGGTGATAAAGCAGCAGCTTCCAGATATATTGAGGCTAGATTAACAAAATTTGCTTTAGAGACTTTATTTAATAATAAAACTACTAAATGGAAACTATCATATGATGGTAGAAAAAATGAACCTGAGACTTTACCCTCAAAGTTTCCATTATTATTATTATTAGGTGCTGAGGGAATAGCAGTAGGACTTTCTACAAAAATACTTCCTCATAATTTTATGGAATTGATTAAATGCTGCATTTCTTATTTAAAAAACAGATCTTTTAAGTTATATCCTGATTTTTTAACTGGAGGTTTAATTGATATTACTGACTATAATAATGGAATAAAAGGAGGTAAAGTTCGTGCAAGAGCCAGAATAAAAGAACATGATAAATCTACACTTATAATTAGCGATATGCCATATGGTGTAACAACTTCTCAAATGATTGATTCTATAATAAAAGCTAATGATAAAGGTAAAATTAGAATAAAAAGAGTTATTGATAACACTGCTCAAGATGTTGAAATTTTAGTTTATTTAGCAAAAAATCAATCTCCTGGTATAACTATTGATGCTCTGTATGCATTTACTGATTGTGAAATATCTATTTCTCCTAATGCTTGTGTTATAGTCGATGATAAACCAAAATTTATTGGAGTTAAAGATATTTTAAAGTTTTCAGCGGATCTAACTAAAAACCTTTTAAAAAAAGAGTTAGAAATATTCAAGAAGGAGTTAATGGAAAAAATATTATACTCTAATCTTGAGAAAATTTTTATTGAAAATAAAATTTATTTAAATATAGAGGATTGTGAAACTTGGGAATCTGTTTTGAAAACTATTGATAAATCACTTGATCCACATAAGAAAAATTTCTATAGAGAAATAAAGGAAGATGATTTAGTTAAGTTAACGGAAATTAAAATCAAAAGAATTTCAAAGTATGACATTAATAAGTCTAATGAATATTTAAAAAAACTTGAAAATGACCTTGATAAAACTCAGAAAAATTTAAATAATCTAGTTGAATATACAATTCAATATTATTATGATATTTTAAACAAATATGGTGCCGGTAATGAAAGAAAAACGGAAATTACAAAATTTGATACTATAAAAGTAAAAACTGTAGCTGCAAATAATGTGAAATTATATGTAAATAGGAAAGAAGGTTTTATCGGTTTTGGAATTAAAAAAGAAGAACATATATGTAATTGTTCTGACATAGATGATATAATAGTTTTTTGTAGTGATGGAAGTTATAAAGTAGTTAAGATTAATGAAAAAGTATTTGTTGGAAAAAATATTATAAACCTTCATGTTTGGAAAAAAAATGATACTAGAATGGTATATAATGCTGTTTATTTTGATGGAAAATCTAAATTTTCATTTGTTAAAAGATTTCAAGTTCTATCTTCAACGAGAGAGAGATTATATAATCTCACTTCTGGAAATAAAGATTCTAAAGTTTTATATTTTGAAAATAGACAAAACGGAGAGTCTGAAATTATTAATGTCTTTATCCACGCGTCTCAAAAAGCTAGGAAAAAGATTTTTGAATTTGATTTTGGCAACTTAGATATAAAAGGTAAGTCTGCCAAAGGAAATATATTGTCAAAATATAAGATAAGATCAATAAAACACAAAACTTTAGGAGTATCAACACTTTCTGGTGTTGATATCTGGTATGATGATTCTATTGGTAAATTAAACTCAGATGGAATAGGAACATTAATAGGTAATTTTACCGGTGATGATTTAATTTCTGTTTTTTATAAAGATGGTAGCTATAAGTTATTAAATTTTGATTTATCTAATAGATTTGATAATTCTGAAATTTATTCAATTAAAAAGTATAATTCTAATTCATCAATTTCAGTTATATATTTTAATGGAAAATCTAAATGTTTTTATATCAAAAGATTTTTATTAGAAACAACATCTACTGATAAAAAATTTTATTTTATTTCAACGGAAAAGGGATCAAAATTGGAATTTTTAACTTTAGAAAAAAATTCAGTTATTGAATTTAAATATTTTAAAAATGGTGCTCTATCAAAAAAATCATTAAAGATTGATGAATTTATAGATTTAAAAGGATGGAAATCTCTTGGAAATAAGTTAATCTATAATAAAATTAGATCAGGGTCATTTGAATTAAAGGATTTCACAAAAAAAAATCAAAAAGATAAAACCGATCTCAAAAATAATAGTATAAATAAAAAAGTTAATGTAAAAAAGGAATTTGATATAGGTGATTCAATAGAATTAAATTTAGATAATGATCAGTTAAAAATGTTTGATGAGTAATAAACTTAGACTTGTTATAGATATAGGTAATTCAAATCTAGTTATTGGTTTAAATAATAATAAGGAATGGATTAAGATATATAGAATAAATACAAAATCAGAAATTAATTATTGGTCATTTGAAAAAAAAATAAAAAAAATATTAGGAGAAAATAATATTACTCCTTCTGAAATTTATTCTGTAACAGTGAGCAGTGTAGTTCCAAGCATGACTGATATTATCAAGTTGGTAATAAATGATTTTTTATATAAAGAAATATTATTACTAGTGCCTGAAACTAATAATATGGTAAATATAAAAATAGATGATATTTCAGAAATTGGATCAGATTTAGTTGCAAATGCAATTGCTGCACGCTCTATATATAAATCAAATATAATAGTTGTAGATTTTGGTACTGCATTAACTTTTACTTCTATTTCAAATAAAGGCGATATTCTTGGGGTATCAATTGTCCCAGGTATTAAAACTTCTATAAATTCATTGTATAAGAATACAGCTAAGTTACCAAAAGTATCTTTAAAGGAACCATTGAATGTAATTGGAAAAAATACGACTGCATCTATTCAAAGTGGAATTACATTTGGATTTTCAGGGTTAGTAAAAGAAATTTTAGCAAAAACAAAAAAAGAATTAGATGGAGAGACTAAAGTTATTGCTACTGGTGGAATGGCTAAAAAAATCTCATCTTTAAAAGTTTATTTTAATGATATTATACCAACTTTAACTTTAGATGGTTTATTATTGTTTTCTAAAAAAAATAATTAATAATTTAAATTATAATTATATATGAAAAGTGTAATTACATGTGATATGGAAGGAAGAATTCTCACTATGAATGATGATGCTGAAAAAATTTTCGGTTATAAAAAAAGTGAGTTAATTGGAAAAAAAAGAGTTTCTATATTTTCTCCTGGAGAAATAGTTCTTCAAAATGTTGGTGGATGGCTTAGTAAAGCAAATAAATTTGGTGAATTCGTAACTAAAACTTATTTTTTGAAAAAAGATGGAACAAAAGTAAATGCAAGGGTTAGGATTTCTCCAACATTTGCTAATGGAAAAAGTAATCCTCAAACTGGTTATTGTGGTATAACTATTCCTATTGAAGAAGAGGTTTTTGTAAATATTAATTTTCTTACTAAAGTTATTAAATTTTTGGCTGTTACTAGAATGCCTTTTACATCAGCATCCATTTTTCCAATATTATGTGTTGGTTCTTACTATGCCGCATTAGGTAATAATTTATTTAGTATTTCTAACTTTATATTATGCATATTTGGAATTTTATTGCTTCATTTAGGTGCAAATGTTTATAATGATTATTTTGATGTTAAAGATGGGACAGATGATGCAAATAATGAATATTTTAATTCTGGTGGATTACCTAATTTATTAAAAAAATTTAGTGCACAAATATCAGGTGGAAGTAGGGCTATTGAATTAGGCTTAATTAATTTAAAACAAACGAAAATATTAGCTAATATTTTTATTTTTTGTTCATTTATTTTTGGTTTAACTATTTTTTATAATAGTTATTTAATTACTAGTTCTTATAATAATGTTATTGGATCCATATCTATTGGTTTTATTGGTTTACTTTTAGGATTTTTTTATACAGCTCGTCCTATAAGATTATCTTCTAGAAATGGCCTTGGAGAATTAGCAATATTTTTAGCTTTTGGACCTCTTTTAACTTTAGGAACTGCATTTGCAATATCAAATGAAACGATACATATTTTTTCTAATTCATTTTATCATTTTCTGTTATTTGGATTTCCTATGGGTCTATTAACAACAAATATTTTATTTATTAATCAATTTCCAGATGCTATTAGTGATAAAAAAACAGGTAAAAATAATTTAGTTGTTACTTTGGGTAAAGAAAATGCTCGTTGGTTATATCTGATTTTTTTATCATTAGCTTTTGCATCTTCTTTTTTTATGCTTGATAATTTTGATATTAATATTATTAATTTTAGAACGGATATATTTATAATAGGGTTGTTGTTTTTGTATTCTTTTGGATTATATATTTGTTATAGGCTTTTTAAAGATTATAAATCTAGAGAATTGATTAGATCAAATGTAAATACGATTGTTTTACAATCCATTTTTTGTCTTTTTTATATTTTTATATTTTATTTATAAAACAGCTACAGTTAGTCTACTGATACTTATTATATTATCTTTTTTGTCTGAAATTCTTGTTTCCCATACATGAATTCTTCTTCCTATATGAACTGGTGTTGCTTTTCCATAGACATACCCTTTTGTTATGCTTTTTAAATGATTTGCATTAATCTCTATACCTACAACTTTTTTTCCATTTTTATCACAAATTAAACCTGACCCAAAACTTCCTAATGTTTCAGAGAAAGCTACTGAAGCCCCACCATGTAGTAAACCAAAAGGTTGAGTTGTCCTTTTATCAACCGGCATTCTTCCTTTAATATAATTTTTTCCTATTTTTATTATCTCTATTCCTAAATGCCCAACCATACAATTTTTTGAAAACTGATTGATTTTATTTAAATCTATATTTTGAGGAAACATAATTAATTTATTTATTGTTTAAAACTAACAATTTATATTTGATCAATTAATATTAAACTGATGAATATTTATATCCTAAGACATGGTGAAACTGAATTAAATAATAATAATATACTCCAAGGTTCAGATATAGATTGTGAAATAAATAAATTTGGAAGAATTCAGTCTGCTCGATTTTTTAAAAAGTATAAAGACTATCCATTTCAAAAAATATATATATCTCAACTTAAAAGAACATATCAAAGTATTGAACCTTTTATTAATTTAGGATTACAATTTGAGGTGCTTGAAGGTTTAAATGAAATAAGTTGGGGTGAAAAACAAGGTGTAAAAGATGACATTGTTGAATACAAACAACTTGTTAATTTATGGTTAAATGGTGATTTAAATGAAAAGTTTGTTAATGGTGAATCCCCTCTAGATGTACTAAGAAGATTAAAATTTGTAATAAAAAAAATTATAAAAGATGATTTAAAAGATGTACTAATATGTACACATGGGAGAGCTCTAAGAATATTACTTTCATGGATAATTAATAAAGACTTAACTCAAATGAATATTTACAAACATTCAAATTTAGGTCTTTATATATTAAAATATGAAAAAGGCAATTTTAAGATAATTAAGAAA
>CABZXU010000031.1 GCA_902529805.1 uncultured Marinoscillum sp. | reverse complement strand
TCTATCAACTCAGCCTGATCTTTACCTGCTAAAATATCTTTTACATGATCTTCAATTACTATTTCTTCTTTGAATTGATATGCTCCAGTCTTATCAGACTTTTTTGATCTAATAAGTTTAGCGTATTTCACTCCTGAGGTATTCCTTAAAGTAGCAACAACTTTTTTTGCCATAATATTTTATTATTTTATTTCTTTATGAATTGTATATTTTCTTAAAATCGGATTGTATTTTTTTAATTCCATTCTATCTGGTGTATTTTTTTTGTTTTTTGTAGTAACATATCTAGATGTTCCAGCTACTCCTGAATTTTTATGTTCAGTACATTCTAAAATAACCTGTATTCTGTTTCCTTTTTTTGCCATAATTAAATATTTAAAGTTCCTTTTGCTTTAGCCTTTTTAATAACAGCACTTATACCATCTCTATTTATTGATTTTAAAGCTGAAGAACATATTTTGATATTTATCCACTTATCTTCTTCAGGAAGATAAAACTTTTTCTGATGTAGGTTAGGGTAAAATTTTCTTTTAGTCCTGTTGTTAGATTTAGAAACGTTGTTTCCCACCCTAGGTCTTTTTCCGGTTATTTGACAAACTTTAGACATTGCGTAATAAATTTATTGGACGCAAATATCGTAAAAGTGTAAATAATAACAAATTTGCTTTTACTTTTTTATTATTTAATATTTATTTGCTAGAAACATCCCTTTTAATAAAATGAGTAAAATCTCTTCTAAATATGCAATTGAATTAGAGGATAAATATGGAGCTCATAATTATCATCCTATTCCCGTAGTATTATCTAAAGGCGAAGGAATTCATCTTTGGGATCTAGAAGGTAAAAAATATTTTGATTTTCTTTCTTCTTATTCTGCAGTAAATCAAGGTCATTGTCATCCAAAAATTATAAAATCTTTAAATGAACAATCAAAAAAACTTACTTTAACCTCTAGAGCCTTTTATAATGATGTGCTTGGTGATTTTGAAAAGTTTATTACTGAATTATTTAAATATGATAAGGTCTTACCAATGAATACAGGAGTAGAGGGAGGTGAAACTGCAAATAAATTAGCTAGAAAGTGGGGTTACGAAAAAAAAGGTATTTCTGAAAATAAGGCAAAAATAATTTTTGCTAATGGAAATTTTTGGGGCAGAACATTAGCTGCAATTTCAACATCTGATGACCCATTATCATACAAAGGATTTGGTCCCTATATGCCTGGATACGAAATAATTCCCTATAATGACTTAGAAAGTTTAGAAAACTCACTTCAAGACCCTAATGTGGCCGCATTTATGGTTGAACCCATTCAAGGAGAAGCTGGTGTAATTGTTCCCGATGAAGGGTATCTTTCTGGAATTAGAAATTTATGTGATAAATACAATGTATTATTTATTGCTGATGAAGTTCAGACTGGTATAGCTAGAACTGGAAAAATGCTTGCAACTGACTTTGAAGATGCAAGGCCTGATATTTTAATTTTAGGTAAAGCACTTTCAGGAGGAGTATTGCCTGTTTCAGCAGTGCTTGCTGATGATGAGGTAATGATGTGTATAAAGCCTGGAGAACATGGATCAACATTTGGAGGTAATCCGCTCTCTTGTGCAGTTGCAAAAACTGCTTTAGAAGTAGTAGAAGAAGAAAGTCTTGCTAAAAATGCAGCAAAAATGGGGGAAGTTTTTCGTGGTAGAATGCAAAAATTTATCGAATTTTCAAAGTTAGCTAAAATTGTAAGAGGTAAAGGTCTTTTAAATGCAATTGTAATTGATTCATCCGTTGAAAGTGATAAAGCCTGGAATATTTGTTTAAAATTGAAAGACAATGGGCTACTGGCTAAACCGACACATGGAAATATAATTCGATTTGCCCCTCCACTAATAATTAATCAACAAGAAATCGAAGAGTGTTGTAATATTATAGAAACTACTATAAAAAGTTTTGAGTGATTTTAAAATCTATTTACTTCAGAATTATAATTTTTTAGAATTTCATCTTGTGTAAGATCATCGTTATAAACTCTAACTACAGCTATATGTCCATTAAAATAATTGCCACCACCGTCAAATACACCTCTAGCGATGTTGAATTTGTAATTTGAAGATGCATACGTGCCATTTCCAGCATTAATACTAACTTTTTGTACCCCATTTACATAAAGTTTTAATTTAGAACCTGTTCCAATTGCAACAATATGATGCCATGTATTGGCTGGTAAGGTATTGTTATTTATTCCCCAATTAAATGACCCATCTCCCGCAGTCCATAATTGTAATGTTGATGAGTTTATAAAACCAAATTCAACAACATCATTCTGTCCAACAATTCCTTCTCTTGATCCAGTAGAATTATATTTTATCCAAATTTCAAATGTAAAAGCATTCCATCCACTGATACTGAGGTTTGTTATAATCCTATCATTTAAACCATCAAAATAAAAATAGGCACTATTATTGAAGGAGTGGATAGGGCCACCTATTATGGTACCATCATTATTATTCGAAGTTAAATCAAACCATGTATTTCCATTTCCTGGATATGATGCAGGATTTCCTGCATCAAAATAAAGTACAATATCATCTAATTCTAAAGAGGGGTTATTTTTGGATTGAATTCCATAAAAAGTTGGAAGAGAAATTTGAGAAAATAGAAAAAAATGTGAAAATAGAAAAAAATTAAGAAAAAAGGTCCTCATCTCTCTCTATCATTAAAATGGAAGATTGAGATACAATAAAATACTTTTCTCCCTGATATAAAACTTCATAAGCTCCAGCTTGCAAAAACACTGCTAGATCACCTTCTTTTACTTGAAGTGGAACATATTTGATTTTTTCATCCTCTTTTTTCCAAGGCTCATCATTATCAATAGGTAAAGGAATAGGATAACCAGGGCCTGATTTTACAACATATCCATATTGTATTTTTTCTTTCTCTCTTACTCCTGGAGGTAAATATAAACCACTATTTGTTCTTCCAGATTCCTTTCTTGGCTTTACTAAAACTCTGTCTCCTACAACATTTATTTTATCTAAAGAATTAATTGCTCCCTTTTTCATTACTTAAAATTAAAATATTAATCTGCTCTATCTGCTAATTTTGAATTAATTTTTTTGCTTGCCTTAGCGCCTAACTCACGTAGTCTTTCTGACTTTCTAATAAGGTTATCTTTACCATCTACTAACTTTTTCATTGCATCAGAATAAGATTTTTTCGTTGTTTCAATATTTGAACCAATTTTAATTAAATCTTCTGAAAAAGAACAAAACTTATCATATAATGCGCCTGACTGTCTTGCAATCTCTAATGCATGCTTATTTTGATTATCTTGTTTCCACATAAACGCAACCGTTCTTAAAGTGGCTAGTAAAGTTGAAGTAGATACAATAACTATGTTATTTTCTAATGCTTTATCGTAGATTTCCTGATCTTCAATTAAGGCAAGCCCTAATGCTGGTTCATTAGCTAAAAACATTAAAATATAGTCAGGTTGATTTATTCCCAAATTTTGATAATTTTTTTCTGATAATCCTTTAACATGATTATTTACACTTTTAACATGTTCCTTCAAATATTTTTTTTGTTCTTCTCTATCTTCAGAATTATAATACTCAGCATATGCAGTTAATGATACTTTGGAATCAATAATGATTTTTTTCCCATCAGGAAGATTAACAATATAATCTAATCTTTGATTTTCACCATCCTCATTTTTTAGATTTTCTTCTTTTACATAACCTAACCCTTCCTGTAAACCAACCTTTTGTAAAATATTTTCAATTTGAATCTCCCCCCAATTTCCCTGAGTTTTGGAATCTCCCTTTAAAGCATGGGTCAAGTTCTCTGCTTCCTTTCCCATCTGTAAATTTATTTCTTTCAAATTCTTTATTTGTTCTTTTAATTGAATATTCCATTGTAAACTTTCTTTATTAGAACTTTCAACTCTTTCCTCGAATGTTTTAATTTTTTCTTTTAAAGGATCCAAAATTGCAGATATACTTTCTTTATTTGTTAAGCTTATTTTTTTGGCTTTTTCATCAAAAATTTCATTGGCTAAGTTCTTGAATTCAAGAGATAGGATTTTTTGAAGTTGTTCTACTTCTTCAGTATTATTTTTATTACTATTTTCAGATATTGAAGCAATTAATTTTGGAAGCCTAAATGCAATAAACCCCAACAATAATAAAATTAATATCCCAACAATTAATAAAGTAACATTCATATCCAAAAATAAATAAATAAATTAAGATTTATATTCTTCAAAAGGTATACAGCTGCAAAATAAGTTTCTATCTCCATGAGCATTATCAATTCTACTTACTGATGGCCAAAACTTATTTTTAGAAATAAAAGGTAAAGGAAATGCGGCCTTTTCTCTGGTATAAGTATAAACCCAAGACGAAGAGGTTACTACAGGTAAAGTGTGTGGAGCATTTTTAAGTACATTATTATCCTTTTCATATGTGCCATTTCTTACTTCCTCAATTTCTTTTCTTATTTCAATCATAGCATCGCAAAATCTATCCAACTCAGATTTAGTCTCACTTTCAGTAGGTTCTATCATCATAGTTCCAGGTACTGGAAAAGATACGGTTGGTGCATGATAGCCATAATCCATAAGTCTTTTTGCTATATCTTCAACTTCTAAATTTAATTCAGACTTAAATTCTCTACAATCTATTATAAACTCATGCGCACTTGTTCCATTAATCCCTTTATATAATACCTGATAATGATTTTGTAATCTAGACCTTATATAATTAGCATTTAATATAGCTAGTTTTGTTGCATTCGTTAAACCTTCTGACCCCATCATCGAAATATAAGCATAAGAAATTGCAAGGATACTTGCACTCCCATAGGGAGCACTAGAAACTGATGTAATATTTTTATCAGTAAAAGTTGAAAAAATATTTCTAGGTAAATATTTAACTAGTTTTTCTACAACTCCAATTGGACCCATACCAGGACCTCCTCCTCCATGTGGTATACAAAAAGTTTTGTGAAGATTTAAATGACATACATCAGCACCAATATTTTTTGGATTCGTTAAGCCAACTTGAGCATTCATGTTAGCCCCATCCATGTATACCAACCCACCATTTTTATGAATTAGATCACATACTTCTAAAATATGATCTTCGAAAACTCCATGAGTAGAAGGATAAGTTATCATTAAACAACTTAAATTATTTGAATGCTCTTTACACTTTTCGCTAAGATCATCAAAATCAATGTTGCCATGCTTATCACATTTAATTACTACAACTTTCATTCCTGCCATAATAGCGGATGCTGGATTTGTTCCATGGGCTGAAGATGGTATAAGAGCAATGTTTCTTTTTTTGTTCCCATTATCCAAATGATAAGCTCTTATAACCATTAAACCAGTATACTCACCTTGAGCTCCAGAATTTGGTTGAAATGATAATGAAGAAAATCCTGTAATCGCTGACAACCAAGTATTTAAAGTATCAATCATTTCTTTATAACCTAGAGCTTGATCTTCTGGAACAAAAGGATGAATATTCATCTTGTCCCATGTTACTGGAATCATTTCGGTCGTAGCATTAAGTTTCATAGTACAAGATCCTAAAGAAATCATTGAATGAACTAATGACAAATCTTTATTTTCTAATCTCTTCATATACCTAAGTATTTCATGTTCTGTATGATATTTATTAAATATTTCATGAGATAAAAAGTCAGAAGATCTGGATTCATTATTTTTAGACTTTGAATCAATATTGCCTAAAGCGTTAAGGTCTATTTCTAATTTTTTATCAGAGAACTCAGAAAAAATATTAATAAGATCAAAAATATCATTTATTGATTTCGTCTCATCAATTGAAATGCCAATATGATTTGATTCAAAATACCTTAAATTAATTCTTTTGTCCTCAGTAAAATTTTTAATTTTTAGCTTTACTTTTTCATCAACTTTTATTTTTATAGTATCAAAAAAAACTTCATTTTCTTGTTCAAAACCTAAAAGTGTTAAACCATTAGAAAGTAATCCTGCTAAATAATTAATCTTATTTGCAATTTTTGTAATTCCTTCTTTTCCATGATAAACTGTATACATACCAGCCATAACTGCTAATAATACTTGAGCCGTACAAATGTTAGATGTAGCTCTATCTCTTTTTATATGTTGTTCTCTTGTTTGAAGAGCCATTCTATAAGCAGGATTTCCAAACTTATCAATACTTACTCCAATAATTCTTCCAGGAATAAATCTTTTAAACTCTTCTTTAGTGGCAAAAAAAGCAGCGTGAGGACCTCCATAGCCCATTGGAACTCCAAATCTTTGTGAATTGCCTACTACTGCTGATGCGCCATGTTCTCCAGGTGGCTGAAAAAGAACTAAACTCATAAGTTCAGTACAAACACAAGAGAAAATAGATCTATCATTACATTTTTTAATTACAGATGAAGGGTTTATAATGTTACCTTCTGAATCAGGATATTGCATTAATATACCAAAATAATCATTTGAATAATCAAACTGATCAACTTCTCCTATTACTAATTCAATTCCTAAAGGAACTGATCTTGTCTTCATTATATCCAAAGTTTGAGGATAGACTTTACTCGATACAAAAAATTTATTAGCACTTTTTTTTTCTCCTTTTCTTAAACGATAAAACATTGCCATTGCTTCTGATGCAGCCGTTCCCTCATCTAAAAGAGAGGCATTAGCTATGTCCATTCCAGTTAAGTCCGATACCATTGTTTGATAATTAATTAAAGCTTCCATTCTTCCTTGAGCAATTTCAGCTTGATAAGGAGTATAGGCAGTATACCAACCTGGATTTTCTAAAATATTTCTCTTAATTACATTAGGAACAATACAATCATAATAACCCATTCCAATGTATGATTTAAATTTTTTATTTTTTTCAACTACTTTTTTAAATGCTGACAAAAATTCACTTTCAGATTTTGGTGAATCTAGCACTAAATCTTTTTTGAGTTTTATAGTATTAGGAATGGTTTTATCTATTAAATCATCTAAAGATTTAACGCCAATTAGTTTTAACATCTCTTGTTTATCTACCTCACTAATTGAGTTGTGTCTATTAGAAAATTCGTCAGATGAAAAAGAGCTTATACTCATTATTAAAAATTATACATTAGTTACGCAAATCTATAAACAAAGTTCAAAAATAAAATTGCTTGCAATAAAGAAATTTAATTAAATCTAAAATTTTAAATTTGTATTAACTTTTATAAAATAATATGTCTTCAATTCTAATTAAAAATTCTACTTTAATTAATGAAAATTCTAAAAAAATAGCTGACGTTTTAATTAGAAATTCTAGAATTGAAAAAATATCTAATGATATTTCAGTGGATTATAATTGCAAAATCATCAATGGAGAAGGATTATATTTAATTCCAGGATTAATAGATGACCAAGTTCATTTTAGAGAACCTGGGTTAACTCACAAAGGTGAAATTTATACAGAATCGATGGCTGCTGTTGCAGGAGGTGTTACATCATTTATGGAAATGCCTAACACTATACCAAATGCAGTTACAATCGATGAACTAGAAAAAAAATATTTGATTGGAGAAAATAGATCTTTTGCTAATTATTCTTTTTACATAGGAGCAACAAATGACAACCTAGATCAAGTTTTAAAGATTGATAAAAATAAAGTTTGTGGAGTTAAAATTTTTATGGGTTCATCTACAGGCAATATGCTTGTTGACAATGAAAAAGCACTAAGAGATGTTTTCAAAAATTGTGAAAGTATAATTACAACCCACTGTGAAGATGAAAATACTATTAAAGAAAACCTTAAAAAATCTATTGAAAAATATGGAGAAAATATTCCAATAGATCAACATCCAATAATTAGGTCTAGAGAAGCTTGTTATAAATCCTCTTCAAAAGCTATAGGTCTTGCAAAAGAATATAGCTCAAAACTTCATGTTCTACATATTTCAACAAAAGAAGAACTTGATTTATTTGATAACAAGCAAAATTTGAAAGATAAAAAAATTACAAGTGAAGCATGCCTTCATCATCTTTGGTTTGATGAAAGAGATTATAAAAGTCTTGGAAATTTGATAAAGTGGAATCCGGCAATAAAAAAAACTGATGATAAGAATGCTATATTGGAAGGTTTAAAAAATAATAATATAGATGTAATTGCAACTGATCATGCTCCACATACACTAGAGGAAAAATCATCATATTATACAAATTGCCCATCGGGCGGACCATTAATACAACACTCGCTTCCGCTATTATTAGAAATGTACCATAATAATTCTCTAGACCTTGAAACTATAGTTACTAAAACATCTCATAATCCATCAATATTATTTGAAATAAAAGATAGAGGTTTTATAAGAGAAGGTTATTATGCTGATTTAGTATTATTTGATTTAAACTCACCATGGAAGGTATCCGATTCAATTTTATATTCAAAATGCAATTGGACACCATTCAAAAAAGAAACTTTCAAATCCAAAGTGATTCACACAATAGTATCTGGCAATCATGTATTTGATAATGGATTTATAAATAAAAATCTAAATTCAAAAAGAATAGAATTTGAAAGAGATTAAAAATTTAATTTGTCATAATAAATTCATTATAATAGATTTGCAAAAAATAAATGGTGGTTGTAGTTCAGTTGGTTAGAACGCCTGATTGTGGTTCAGGAGGTCGCCGGTT
>CABZXU010000030.1 GCA_902529805.1 uncultured Marinoscillum sp. | reverse complement strand
CTATTACCTTTATGAAGATGAAAATAATGTAAGAGGTTATCAAACATATTTAATTCAAGGTTATTCAAATGCTATATATAGAAATACAATAAAAAAAGAATTATTTAATAAAACGTGGAATATTGAAAAATATAATTTAAAAAAATTCAAAACTTTTCCATTTAGAATATATGGGAAGATATTTTTTGATTCTGGGTATGTGTGGGGTTATTCAAATAATAATAATAATACTAAATACACAAATAAATTAATTTATAGTACTGGATTGGGTTTAGATTTTGTAGGTATTAAAAACTATTCTTTTTCAACGGAATTTTCAAGAAATGCAGAAAATAAATATAATTTCTATATTAATTTTGAAATAGATTTTTAAAATATGAGTACAGTTGGATTTCATACTTTTGGATGCAAGTTGAACTATTCTGAAACAACAAGCATTTCTAGAATATTTAAAGAAAATGGATATAATAAAACATCTATTTATAAAAACCCAGAAAAAATTATTATAAATACATGTTCAGTTACTGAAAATGCTAATAAAAAATGTAAAGACTTAATAAAAAAAATAAAAAACTACTCTCCCAAATCTAAAATTACAGTTATTGGATGTTATGCTCAACTAAAACCTAATGAAATTTTAAAAATTAACGGTGTGGACAAGGTATTAGGCAATAAAGAAAAATTTGATTTTAAAAATTATATTAATTCATCAAGTAAAAAAATTCATTCTAATATCAAGGAAAGTACCAATTTTAATTCAACCTTTTCAATTAATGAAAGGACAAGATCATTTCTAAAAGTACAAGATGGGTGTAATTACGGGTGTTCCTTTTGCACAATTCCTTTAGCAAGAGGTAGAAGTAGATCAAATACAATTAAAAACACAATAAAAAATATAAAAAAAATATCTGATAGAGATATAAAAGAAATTGTACTTACAGGTATAAATATTGGAGATTTTGGCATTCAAAATGGTAGGAGAAAAGAAAAATTTATTAACCTACTTCAAGAAATTGATAAATTAAAAATTAAAAGTAGATTTAGAATTTCATCAATAGAACCAAATTTACTTGATAATGAAATTATAGAGTTTATATTAAATTCAAAAAAATTTGTTCATCACTTTCATATTCCTTTACAATCAGGAAATAATAAAATTTTAAAAGCAATGGGACGAAGATACAATAAAGAATTATATGAAAATAGAATAAAAAAAATCAAAATGATAGAACCAAATGCATGTATTGGAGCAGATGTGATTGTTGGATACCCTGGAGAAACTGAATTTCAGTTTAATAAAACCTATAATTATATTAAAAATTTAAATATCAACTATTTACATGTATTTCCATATTCAGAAAGAGAAAATACAAGAGCAATTAAATTACAAAATAAAATTTCAACATCTAAAAAGAATGAAAGGTCTAAAATGTTGAGAATATTATCTGAAAAGAAAAAAAGATTTTTTTACGAAAAAAATTTAAAGAGCATAAAAAATGTTCTTTTTGAAGAGAATATTATAAAAAAATTTATGTACGGATTTACTGATAATTATATAAAGGTAAGATCTAAATATGATAAAAAATTAATAAATAAGATTATTCCATGTAATTTAGAATCCATTAATTCTCAAGGAATAGTTAAAATAAAACCATTAATTCTTAAAGAAAAAGTTATATGAAAATAATCTGTGTCGGTAGAAATTATATTAAACATATAAAAGAGTTAAATAATGAGATTCCAAAAGATCCAATAATATTCACAAAGCCTGATACTTCACTTCTTTTAAAAAATAAGGATTTTTACTATCCTGATTTTTCATCAGAAATACATTATGAAGTAGAATTAATAATTAAGATTTCAAGAGAGGGTAAAAAAATACCATTAAACTTTTCAAAAAGATACTATAATCAAATAGCTATTGGCATTGATTTTACAGCTAGAGATTTGAAAATAAATGCACAAAAAAAAGGTTTGCCATGGACAATATCAAAAGGTTTTGATAATTCAGCACCTATTTCTAAATTTAATTCATTAAAAAAATATGATGATATCCAAAATATTAATTTTAGTTTAAAAAGAAATGATAAAGTTGTTCAAAAGTCAAATTCAAATAAAATGATATATAAAGTTGATTTTTTAATTAATTATATATCTAATTTTATTCATTTAAAAGTTGGAGATATTATTTTTACAGGAACGCCAGAAGGTGTTGGAAAAATTAATAAAGGTGATAATTTAAAAGCTTATATTGAAGATGAAAAGCTTCTTGATTTTAATATTAAATAGTTTTATAATTTTTCATTGTTTTACTCAATCAAATAATTCATTCCAATTTCCACTTAATAAAAATCAACAAAATTTTTTATCAGGTACTATGGGTGAATTAAGAGGGGATCATTTTCATATGGGAATTGATATTAAAACAAATGGTAAAATTGGGATGCCTATTCATGCATCAAAAAGTGGATATATTGAAAGAATTAGAATTGGAACTAGAGGTTATGGGAGAGCATTATATATGAATCATAACGATGGAACTAAGTCAGTTTATGCTCATCTTTCAAGATTTAATAATTCTATTGAAAATTTTATTATTAAAGAACAATATAAAACTCAAAGTTTTGAGATAACAAGATACCCAGAAAAAAATAAATTCTATTTTAATAAAGGTGAAGTAATTGGATATAGTGGAAATTCTGGGTCGTCTAGTGGTCCTCATCTTCATTTTGAAATTAGAAATAGTAATGATGATGTTTTAGATCCCCTATCATATAATTTTATTGAAATTAAAGATACAGTTAATCCAACTTTTGAAAAAATAGTATTTAAAACACTTGATATTAATTCTAGAATCAATGGAGGATTTGGTTTTTATGAATATAAACTAATAAAAAAGAAAAATAAATATTATTTAGATGGTAAAGTTTCAATGGTAGGAAATATTGGAATAGCAATATATGTTTATGATAGGTTAGACTTAATGCCAAATAAAAATGGAATTAAAAAAACTGAAATGTTTTTTAATAAAATCAAGCTTGTAAGTAATAATATTGAAAAATTAAGTTATAATGAGACGAGTAAAATTGTTAAATATATAGATTACAATCTATATAATTTAAAAAGAAAACAGTATATAAAGTTATATCAAGATGATGGAAACAAGATGCTTGTTCATAGGAATAATAGTCATAATGGCATTGTAAACATAAATAATGACTCAACACATTTTTTTCAAATTTATATAACGGATTCATATAATAACTCTAGTGAACTTAGTTTTTATTCAAATAATAAAAATGATGCAGTAGATAATTCAAAAAAAATTATTTTTAATAATTCAAATATTTCAGTAATTGATAATGTATTAGAACTTAAATTAGATGTAAATCATAAAGATTATGTAGAAATTTTATATGATAATAACTTAATCAAAAATCAATTTTATACTTATAAAACTAAAAACAGTAAAGTATTTCTTTTAGATCTAATAAAAATACTTCCTAAAAAAATTATTACTGAGGAAAAAGAAATAAATACACAATTTATTTCCCCTGTTTATCCAAAATTAGAAAAAAAAATAATTCATAAAGATTTTGAATTATTATCTAAACAAAACATCCTTTTTGACACACTGTATCTTAGATTCGAAAAAAAATATGATTCTATAAATAATCAAGAAACATTCTCCTTTTCTAATAAAAATGACATAGCAAATAAAGCATTCAATATTAAATTAAAAACTCTGAAAAAATATGATATAGAAAAGTCTCATGTGTATTCTATAAGTCAAGATGATTATTATTTTATTGGTGGAAATTGGAAAAATAATTCGATAGAATTTAAATCAAAGTTATTATCAGATTTTGCCATTCTTACAGATACAATTGCTCCTGAGATAAAATCTATAAAAATCACAAAAGATGAATTAAGATTTAAAATTACAGATGATCTTTCTGGAATTAAAGAGTATATTGGTAAAATTAATGGAAACTGGATTTTATTCAATTATGATTATAAGAGAGATTTGATATTTTCTCAAAAGATTGAAAAAGAAAAACCATTTATCGGTAATTTTGAATTAAAGATTATTGATAAAGCAGGAAATGTTAATATGTTGAACTTTAAATTATAAAATTTATGAATTTAAAAATTGGAGATAAAGCACCTGATTTTGAAGGTAAAAATCAAAATAACGAATCAATAAAATTATCAAGTTTTATTGGAGAAAAAGTAGTATTATACTTTTATCCAAGAGATAATACACCTGGTTGCACTGCTCAAGCATGTAATTTGAAAGATAATTTTAATGAGCTTTCTAGGAATGGATATAAAATAATTGGGGTAAGTAGTGATAGTATAATATCTCATAAGAAATTTGAGGAAAAGTATGCTCTTCCATTTCATTTAATATCTGATGAAGATAAATCTATTCATAAAATTTATGGAACATGGATAGAAAAATCTATGTATGGAAGAAAATATATGGGAACAGCTAGATGGACATTTATAGTAGATGAAAATGGAATTATTAATAATATTATTGAAAAAGTCAAAACAAAAGAACATACTGATCAAATATTAAGTGAATAATTCAATCAAAATAGAAGAACTTAAAAATATCTCTTCACAAGTTAGAAGAGATATTGTAAGAATGGTTCATAAAGTTCAATCTGGTCATCCAGGTGGATCACTTGGGTGTGCTGATTTTTTTGTATCATTATTTTTTCATGTTATGAAGAAAAATTCTTCATTTAAAATGGATGGAATAAATGAGGATATTTTTTTTCTGTCAAATGGTCATATATCACCTGTTTTTTATAGTGTTCTTGCAAGATCTGGTTACTTTGATATAAAGGAACTCGATAGCTTTAGAAAATTAAATTCTAGACTTCAAGGTCACCCTGCAACTCATGAAAAGTTACCAGGTATTAGAATTGCTTCAGGTTCTTTAGGTCAAGGTCTTTCAGTTGCTATTGGATCTGCTATAACAAAAAAATTAAATAATGATAAAAATATTGTTTATGTTCTGTTGGGAGATGGAGAATTACAAGAAGGACAAGTTTGGGAAGCACTAATGTTTGCTGCGCATAATAAAGTAGATAATATTATCGCAACAATTGATTATAATGGTCAGCAAATTGATGGTCAAGTAGATGAAGTAAATTCTCTTCTTAACTTAAAAGATAAACTAGAATCTTTTGGATGGATAGTCATTGAAAGTGATGGAAATGATTTTAATAGCATATTAAATGTTATGAATGAAGCAAAAAAAAATTTAAATACTGGTTATCCTGTAATTAACATTATGAAGACTATAATGGGAAAAGGAGTAAATTTTATGGAAAACTCACACAAATGGCATGGAATACCGCCAAATGATGAACAATTATCTGAAGCATTAAGTCAATTAGAAGAAACCTTAGGAGATTACTAATGGAAAGAAAGGAATACACATATACAGAAAAAAAAGATACCAGATCAGGATTTGGTGAAGGTCTTTATGAAATTGGAGGAAAAAATAAAAATGTAGTTGCTCTATGTGCGGATCTTACTGGATCTTTAAAAATGAATCAGTTTAAGAATGATTTTCCAGAAAGATTTTTTCAAGTTGGAATAGCAGAAGCTAATATGATGGGAATTGCAGCTGGGATGACTATTGGTGGAAAAATTCCTTTTACCGGAACTTTTGCTAATTTTTCAACAGGAAGAGTATATGATCAAATAAGACAATCCATTGCATACTCTGGAAAGAATGTAAAAATTTGTGCATCACATGCTGGAATAACTCTGGGTGAAGATGGAGCTACTCATCAAATACTTGAAGATATTGGAATGATGAAAATGTTACCAGACATGACAGTAATCAATCCATGTGATTATAATCAAACAAAATTAGCAACAATTGCAATAGCAGATCATATTGGGCCTGTTTATTTAAGATTTGGTAGACCTAAATGGCCAATTTTTACTAAGGAAAATGAAAATTTTATAATTGGAAAAGCAATAAAATTTATTGAAGGAAGAGACGTTTCTATATTTGCAACAGGCCATATGTTATGGCAAGCTCTAGAAGCTGAAAAATTACTTTACAAAATGGGTATATCTTCTGAAGTAATAAATATTCATACAATTAAACCACTAGATAAAGATGCCATTCTAAAAAGTGCTAAAAAAACTGGACATGTTGTTTCATGTGAGGAACATAATGTAATTGGAGGATTAGGTGAAAGTATTTCCAGACTATTATCTGAAAATAATCCATGTCCGATGAAAATAATTGGTGTTAATGATACATTTGGAGAAAGTGGTAAACCTCTTGACTTACTTGAAAAGTATAAATTAGATCCAAATACTATAAAAAAAGCTGTCACAGATTTAATAAATAGTAAATGAAAAAAGGATTAGTATTATTATCCGGAGGACAAGACTCAACAACTTGTCTTTTCTGGGCTAAAAAAAAATTTCATTATGTCGAAGCTATTGGATTTGATTATTGTCAGAGACACATCAGAGAATTAAAATATGCAAATAAAATTTGTGAAAAAGAAGGAATTAAATATAGTATCATTAAGTTAGATGATATCTTTTCAAATTCTGCATTAATAACTCAAGATGAAAATTTAAATATAAAACATCCAACCAATAATGAATTACCTAATTCATTCGTTCCTGGAAGAAATCTAATTTTTCTCTCAATTGCTTCAGTAAAAGCAATTAATAATGATATTTTTGATATTGTAATAGGAGTATGTGAAACTGATTACAGCGGATATCCTGACTGTAGGAAAATTTTTATTGATTCTATTGAAAAATCTATAAATTTAGCTCATGATAAAAAAATAAATATTCATACACCATTAATGAAATTAGATAAAGCTAAAATATGGAAATTAGCTAAAGATTTAGATTGCTTAGATGTTATTATTAATGATACTATAACTGATTACAATGGTTCAGATAAAAAAAATGAATGGGGATTTGGAAATTTAGATAACCAAGCTTCAAAATTAAGAAGTGAGGGTTATTATAAAGCTAAAAGTAAAAATTGGATATAAAATGAAAATAAAAAGTAATATTATTGATCCATATGTAGGACAAACAGCCGAAGGAAAAAAAATAGATTTTGATTCTATTGATTCCATAGAATCAAATGAAATAAAAGTATTTAAGTTTAAAAGTAAAGATCAATATATTAAAATATATACAAAAGAGTTTATAGCTGTTTGCCCATTTAGTGGGCTTCCTGATGTTGCAAAGGTTAAGGTTGAGTATTATCCTCAAGGAGGATTAGCTATAGAGTTAAAATCTCTAAAATATTATTTAATTAGTTTTAAAAATGTTGGAATATATCAAGAAGAGGTAACAAAAAGGATTTATGCTGACTTATTGAATGTTCTTAAAACTAAAAAAATCAAAATAACAACAAAATATAACGTAAGAGGTGGTCTCTATACAACTTGTATCGAAGGAAAATTATGAATTAGTCAAACCTAGAATAATTTAAAAATTAATTTTTAGATACTTTCCCCTTTATATATATGTATGTGCTAGTACTTAATTTTTGTGAATTTGTTTCAGAATTTGAAACAACAGCTAATGACTTTCTAAAAACACCAGGTCTACCTTTAGGATTATATTCAGCAACAATATATCCTTTACTTCCAGCTTTAATAGGATCTTTAGACCAATCAGGAGTAGTACAACCACAAGAAGGTTTAACAGATAAAATAACTAATGGAGAATCTCCTTCATTAATAAATTCAAAAGTATGTAAAACATTTCCTCCATTCTCTTCTATCTGACCAAAATCATGTTCAGGTTCTAAAAAAGTTATTTTTTGTGATTTTGCAACAGACAAGTTTGAAAATAAAATGATAAAAAATAGTATTAGTTTTAATTTCATATGATTTAATTTTTTTTCAAAAATATAAAATATTTTCTTTCCTAGTATTATTTCATATAATTTTGTGCAGTATTATGGCAAGAATATTAACAGGTATTCAAAGTTCTGGAAAACCACATCTTGGTAATATTTTAGGTGCAATTGAGCCATCTATTAAACTTTCTCAAAATTCTGAGAATGAATCTTTATTTTTTATAGCAGACCTTCATTCTCTAATTAATATCAAAGATTCTCAATTAAGAAAAGAAAATACTATATCAGTAGCTGCAGCATGGATTTCTATGGGTTTTGATTATAAGAATAATTTTTTTTATAGACAATCAAAAATACAAGAAGTATGTGAGCTTAATTGGTACTTAAACTGCTTTACACCATTTCCAATGCTATCCAATTCTCACTCTTATAAGGATAAATCAAATAATTTATCAAGTGTAAATGCTGGCTTATTTACATATCCAATTCTAATGGCATCCGATATTTTACTTTATGATGCTGATATAGTTCCTGTAGGAAAAGATCAAAAACAACATCTTGAAATTACAAGAGATATAGCTAAATCATTTAATCATCAATATGGTGAAACATTAGTAGTACCTGAATCAAAAATTGATAACAAAGTTATGACAATACCAGGAATAGATGGAAGAAAAATGAGTAAATCATATGAAAATACTATAGACGTATTTGAAAATGAAAATATTCTAAAAAAACAGATAATGTCAATAGTTACAGACAGTAAAGGAATAGAAGAAAAAAAAACACCAAATAATTGTAATGTATTTAACCTTTACAAATTAATTGCAGATGATTCCGAGATTATTAGAATGAAAGAAAATTATGAAAAAGGAAATTACGGTTATGGACATGCAAAAAAAGAATTATTTGATTTGGTCATAGAAAAATATAAAAAACCCAGATCAAAATATTTTGAATTGATCAAAAATCAGGATCATATTTATAAAATTTTAGGACAAGGAGAAATTAAAGCAAAAAAAATTGCTTGCACTGTTTTAGAAAGAGTTAGAAATAAATTAGGATACTAAAATGAGTGATGAAAAATCTAATCTATTAGAACTTTCAAAAAAAGAGGCTAATAAATGGTTAAATTTTAATTTATCAAACTCTGAAATTCAGCAAATTAAATTTTTATTAAAAAAAGAAAATAAAGAAATACTTATAGATTCTTTTTATAAGAAACTTGTATTTGGAACTGGTGGTATAAGAGGACTAATTGGAATAGGAACAAATAGAATGAATTTGTATACTGTTTCATTAGCAACGCAAGGATTATGTAATTATCTGAATAAGATTAAAATAAAAAATAAATCAGCAGTTATAGCTTATGATAGTAGAAAGTTCAGCAAAGAATTTGCAATTCAAGCTGCTAAAATTTTTTCTGCTAACAATATTAAGTCCTATATCTTTTCAAATTTAAGACCAACACCTCAATTGTCTTTTGCAGTTAGGGAATTAAAATCTTCATGTGGAATAGTAATTACAGCATCTCATAATCCTAAAGAATATAACGGATATAAGGTATACTGGAAAGATGGAGCACAAGTTATCTATCCTCACGATCAAAATATAATTAATGAAGTAAATAAATTAGATAATTTTTCTAAAATAAATTTCAATGAAAATAAAAAGCTTATTTATCAGATTGATGAAAAAATGGATAAAAAATATATCAAAAGAATTAAAGAATTATCTCTTCAAAATAATTCAAAATCAGACTTAAAGATTGTTTTTTCTTCATTACATGGTACGGGAATAACACAAGTTCCAAATGCATTAAAAGCATTTGGATTCAAAAATATTTTTATAGTAAAAAAACAAGAAAAACCAGATTCTGAATTTTCAACAGTAATCTCACCTAATCCTGAAGAAATAGATGCTCTATCATTAGGAATTGAAGAATTAAAAAAAGAAAATGGTGATATCTTATTAGCTACAGATCCTGACTCCGATAGAGTTGGAGTGGCAATAAAAATAGATAATAAAATAAAAATTTTAAATGGAAATCAACTAGCAACTTTAATTATATATTATACCTTAAATAAATTAAAAAAAAATAATTTAAGGAAACCTCCATTTATTGCAAAAACAATTGTTACAAGTCCAATAATAGATAAAATAGCAAAACATTATGATGTATCTTGTTACTCAACATTGACTGGTTTTAAATATATTGCTGATCTAATTGAAAATAATAAAAAAGAAAAATTTATTGCTGGAGGTGAGGAAAGTTATGGTTATTTAGTAGATGATTTTGTTAGAGATAAAGATGCTATAATTTCCAGTGCAGTTATTTGTGAAATAACTAATTGGGGGAAATCAAAAGGAAAAATTTTAACCGATATTTTAGAAAATATTTACAATTTTCATGGTCTTTTTATTGAAA
>CABZXU010000029.1 GCA_902529805.1 uncultured Marinoscillum sp. | reverse complement strand
TAATTCACCTTGACCGATACTAAGTGAATAAATATTTGAAAATTTCCATCTATTTCTACCGTATAAATTGTTAAAATAGTTTTTATCAGGAAGAAACCCTTTAGATGCTGAATATAATTCTAAATTTATTTTATTACCTAATCCAAATTTTGACACGTAATTATTCCAATTATCTAAACCAACTGCTGAATCTATATATGTGTTTTGATCAGTATTCTGATTAATAATTTTTCTAAATAGCCTATAGAAATAGTTGTTAGAAGACAAAACAATTGCTTTTTTTAAATCATAAAAACCTGATGGAGCTAAGTCACCAATTAAAGTATTGTTTATAAAATAGTTATAATTTGGGTCTATTACACCTTCCTCTAATGCTATAAGTGATTGAATTAATTTAAACATCGATCCAGGAGGATAAACTGCAGATATTGATCTATTAAAAAGTGGTTTTAAAGTATCGCCTTGTAAAAAATTAAAATTTTTAGAATATAATCTGCCTGTTAATATGTTCGGATCATAAGAAGGTGAAGATGCTATAGCTAATATTTCTCCAGTAGCAGGTTCTATAGCAACAACACTGCCAGTTTTATTTAATAATAATTTTTCAATATACGATTGTAAATCAATATCTAAAGTCGATATTATATCTTTTCCTCTTTTTACAATAATATCATTTTTTTTGTCATTATAATCCCCTACCGACTCCCCTTTGACATTATGTATTTTATAAATGTACCCCTTACTTCCTCTTAAAATATCTTCGTAAGACTTTTCAATACCAGAAATACCAACATAATCCCCAGCAGAATAATAATCAAGACTATCTTTGTCTAATTCTTCGGGGCTAATTTCCCCAACATAACCAAGAGCATGTGATAAAATTTTATTTGGATATTGCCTTATGGTTTTTGCTGAAATAGAAAAACCAGGATATTTTCCAATTTCTTGCTGAATAAAATTAAATTCTTCCTTACTTATTCCTTTATAAAATAAAGAAGGTTTTATTGATGAATATTTTTTTGCTTCATCAATTTTTTTAATAAAAAAATTTTTAGAAATATTAAATAAATTGAGAAATGATAGAGTGTCTTTTAAATTAATATCCTTTGGTACAACAATAATATCATATATCGGCTGATTTGCGACAATAATTTTTTTATTTCTATCTAGAATAATTCCTCTAGATGGAAATATAATATTTTCTTGAACTATATTTTGTTCAGCTAATAATTTAAAATCTGAAGTAAATATTTGCAGATGTAATAATCTAAATATAAAGATTAATGAAATTATAAAAACTAAAATTAATATTATTCTTTGTTTAACTCCAATCATATCTTGTTTCTGATGATAGTAAAAGCAACTGTAAAATTAAAATAAGAATAAAATTAAGAAAACTTGACAATAATATTTTTAATATTAAGATAGGCAGAAATGAAATAGAATATAATTCAAATATGTATAAAAAAGAATTAAAAATAAATATTAAAGGAAAAGAATAAATGAAAAATGATTGAATACCTAATTCATAACTATTATAAAGTTTATTTGAACTAATTCTATCAAAAGTAAAATAAAAAGGAATCCAGTAATTTCTAATAAAAACCATTAATGATATAGCTAATGAATAAATCCCAAGAGAGTCATTAAATATATCTAAAATAATGCCTACAAAAAACGCAAAAGTTAATTCACTAAATGAATTTTTATTATAATTAAATACAATAAAATAAAATATGATTGGTGAAAAAACCACACTATTAAAAAAATATGTTTTTTCAAAAAGTATTGCTTGAAGAAAAAAGACTATAAAAAAAGACACTATTTTATTTTGCAGCATTTTCCTCTAATAATTTTTGCTCATTTTTCATCTTATTTTCAACTAAATATACATTATAGATAGAATAAAAATTTTCTATTGGATATGACTCGATCTCTTGAAAGTTTGAATTAGAATTTTTATCAACTTTTTTGATAATTGAAATAGGAATTCTTTCAGGAAAAACTGATTCAAAAGAGGAGGTATATACAGTGTCTCCTTTATTAATATTTAAATGCTTAGGCACATATAAAATATTTAATATGTGAGGGCTATCTCCAAACCAAGTTACTGAAGAAATAACATTTGATTCACCAATAGATGAAGGAATAATTAATTTAGAACTTAAAAGAGAATGTCCAATAGCAAAATTTGAAGATACACTATGAATTTTCCCTATAATACCTCTAAAACCAAGTACAGCTTGATCAACTTTTACTCCATCTAGCTCGCCTTTATCTAGAGTAAAGTAATTGTTTTTTTTGTGAACCGAATTATTGATAATTTTAGCATTTATTACCTTATAGATATCATAATATGAATTATTAACTGAATCTTTATAATTATATTGACTTCTATTTATCTCAAGTAATTGTTTTTTTAAAAAAAAATTTTCATTCATAACTTCGTTATTTATTTTATTCAAATTAAAATAACTACTTACTAATGAGCGTGTTTGAAAGATTTTACCTATTATATAATTTGATGAATTAAAATAAGAAGAACTATAGTAAGGATTATTATTAAAAATTGAAATAAAAGAGATTAATGCTAGAAAAAAAAAATAAAAAACATATTTGTTTTTAGCCAAAATCCTAATTAATATTTGCATAAAATATTTAATTCATTAAAACAGGCTTGAAAGAATCAAGATTTCTCAATGCCATTCCGGTTCCTCTAACAACAGCTTTTAAGGGATCTTCGGCAACATGGACATGTAATTTGGTTTTTAATGCTAGCCTCTTATCTAAACCTCTCAATAATGCTCCCCCTCCAGTTAAGTATATGCCATTATCATAAATATCTGCTGATAATTCAGGCGGTGCGTTTTCTAAAGCTTTCAATACAGCTTCTTCAATTTTTGAAATAGACTTATCCATCGCAAAACCAATTTCAGAATAAGATATCTTAACAACTTTAGGAATGCCAGTGACTAAATCTCTACCGCGAATATCAAGATCTTCAGGCGCATCCTTTAACTCTGTCATAGCTGAACCAACTTCTATTTTTATAGTTTCAGCAGATCTTTCTCCAATAAGTAAATTATGTTGTCTTTTCATATAATCTATTATATCAGCAGTAAAGCTATCACCTGCAGTTCTAATTGATTGATCTGTTACAATACCTGACAATGCAATAATCGCAATTTCTGTAGTTCCACCTCCTATATCTATAATCATAGAACCAAATGGCTTTTCGATTTCAATACCTATTCCAATTGCAGCAGCAATAGGTTCTTGTATCATATACACTTCTTTAGCACCAGCATGTTCTGCGGAGTCTCTTACAGCACGTTTTTCTACCTCTGTTATTCCTGATGGAATACATATAACCATTCTATGTGATACAGGAAAAAATTTTTTATTATTATCAATCATTTTAATCATCCCTCTGATCATATGTTCTGCGGCATGGAAATCTGCTATTACACCATCTTTTAATGGCCTAATAGTTTTAATATTTTCATGAGTTTTTTCATGCATTTGCATTGCTTCTGATCCTATAGCTATTACTTTATTAGTAAGTCTATCAATTGCTATAATAGATGGTTCATCAACTACAATATTTCCATTGCAAATAATTAATGTATTTGCTGTTCCCAAATCAATTGCTAAGTCGCTAGTAAAATAATCTAAAAAGCCCATAACAAAGTAAAATTAATTAATGTTTTAGAGTAAAAAGGGTAAGCAATTTAACATTATGAAAAAATAAATCCTAAAAATTAGGGACAAAAATAAGATTTAAGAAATTAGTATATACCCAATAATTAATGATAAAAGTGTCTTAAACCTGTAAAAAACATAGCTATTTTTTTGTCATTACAGGCTTGTATTGATAGGTCATCTTTAACTGATCCACCTGGCTGAACAATAGTTGAAATACCAACATTTGATGCAATTTCAACACAATCTGGAAAAGGGAAAAAAGCATCTGAAGCCATAGAAGAACCCGTAATATCAAATTTAAATTGCTTAGCTTTTCCAATAGCAAACTTTAAAGCATCTATTCTAGAAGTTTGTCCTATACCGCTTGAAATCATTTGTTTATTTTTCACCAAAACAATTGCATTTGACTTAGAGTGCTTAACAATTTTATTTGCAAACTCTAAATCTTTAATTTCATCCAAATTAGCGCTTGTGTTTGTAACTAAATTCCAGTTTTTTGAATTATTTTCAATATTATCTTGATCCTGTTGAATGACACCATTTAAAATATTTCTATAAGACAAATTTTGGATATTTGTTGTTTTCTGATGAAGAATAATTCTATTTTTCTTGGATTTCAAAATATCTAATGCTTGTTTATCAAATTCAGGAGCAATTAAAATTTCAAAAAATAATTTATCTACTTCTAAAGAAGTTTTATAGTCAATTTTCGTATTTGAAATTAATACCCCTCCAAAAGCAGATAGAGGATCTGCTTGTAAAGCTAAAAGATATGAGGATAGTGAATCTTTTGATGATGCAATTCCACATGCATTATTATGTTTAATAATGGCAAAGGTGGGATCACTAAATTCTGATATTAACTTAATCGCTGAGTCTACATCAAGAAGATTATTATATGATAAACCTTTACCATTTAATTTATTAAAAATTTTATCTAAATCTCCTTTAAAAAGGGCTTTTTGATGAGGGTTTTCACCATATCTTAAATTAGCATAAACACCGCATTTTAAACCGAAATATTCCTCAATATCTTTATCATATTGAGAAATTAAATTGAATGCTTCAAAAGCTAATTTTTTTCTAAAAGTAATTTCAGATGAAAAGTTATTTTTCTTTAAATATTTTATGACAGAACCATATTGTTTTTTTTGAGATACTATAATTATGTCAGAAAAGTTTTTAGCGCCGGCTCTAATTAGTGAAACACCACCTATATCTATTTTTTCTATTATTTCATTTTCGTCATCAGAAGACTTAACTGTATCTGAAAATGGGTATAAGTCTACGATTAACATATCTATTTTAGGAACCCCATGCTTTAAAATATCAATTTGATCTTCTTTATTATTATTTCTTGATAAAATCGAGCCAAATATTTTAGGATGTAATGTTTTAACTCTACCTCCTAAAATAGATGGATAACCTGTAACGGACTCCACTGACTTTACAGGTATATTCAAATTTTTAATATATTTTTCAGTGCCTCCGGTTGAAAAGATCTTTATTTTGTGTTGAAAAAAAACTTTACATAGTTCGTCCAATCCATCTTTATTAAAAACTGAAATTAGTACAGACTTAATTTTTATATTATTCATTTCTGCAAAAATAAAATTATAATTGATTTAAAATATATTTTTCAATAATTTCAGGATAATATTTGTATTCAAGTCTATGTATTTTAGAAGCTAAACTTTTAATAGTTTCTAATTTATCTATGAAAACTTCTTTTTGAAATAACACTTTTCCATCATCATATTTTTCATTAACAAGATGAATTGTTATACCTGATTTTGATTCATTTGCATCTAAAACACTCTTATGAACAAAATCTCCATAAAACCCTTTGCCTCCAAACTTTGGTAATAAAGCAGGATGAATATTTAAAATTTTATTTTTATATGCCATAATAATTTCCTTTTCTATAAGGTTTAAATATCCAGCCAAAATTAGATGCGTTATTTTTTTTGTTTTTAAAATTGACAATAATTCACTATTGTATTTTGATTTAGAATCTATTATTTTATATGAGAGATTCAATTTTTTTACCCTTTCAATAACATAAGCGTTTTTATTGTTAGAAATAAGAAGTTTAGGGCAAATCATATTGTTGTTCTTAAAATAATTATAAATGTTTTCTACATTTGAACCACTTCCAGAAGCAAATAGAGCAAGTTTATATTTCATGATATAGATGCTATTTGTTTTTTTCTAAAGGAAAGAAATAAACCAAGAATCAATATAAAAAACCCAATCCAAAAAAGATTTATAAATGGTTTTTGAACTGCCTCAATGATAACCCAATTTTTTTGAGTTGTTTGAAATGAGATTTTAAATAACTCATCATTTGGATTGATTTCTGATAAGTAAACCTTAATTCCTAAATCATCAACTATATCAGGAACTAACCCAACTTTATTATCCTCGATTATATATATTGGTTTTGCTATATATTCCTGATTGTTTGATAGAATTTTTATTTGAGCCTCAGCAACAAATCTATTGCTAAATAAACTGTCTTTTTTAGCTTTTATTTTCTGTATTGATGAAACATAATCATTTAAAAAAAATGTTTCATTTATTTTAACATACATTGAATCTTTTTCTGACCATTTAATCTCTTGGTCAGGATCCGGATAGGTTCTGACATGAACGTATAAGTCTTCAAGTAAATGGGTTTTTACATCTGGAGAAAAAACAATCATATCAGAATTTGAATCAGTTTGAACTTTTGGGAATAAATTAAAGTCTTGTTTTCTTATATCAAATGATTTTTTTGTTAACTCAAATTTTAAATCGAAGTATGTTATCTCATTATTATCTATTTCTACCGTATCATTTTCTAATAATTTATATCCATTAATTTCAATATCTTTTTTCAAAACATATTTATTTATTATCGGTATATATTCTAAATAATTTTCGTTAACAAAGCCATCAAAATTTTTAATTTTTTTTCTCTTTCCCAAATATTCAACATCATACTCTCCAACTTTTCTTTTTTCATTAACAAAAATCAACATGTTATCTTGATTCACTTCATCTGGAAATTCGCTGTTCCAAACTAATCCAGTATAATTTTTTGATATAATTGAAGAGTAACCAGAAGAAAATAATATCCCTATAAACATAATAGCTACACCTATATGAGAAACTGATGCAGAAGAAACTAATTGTTGCTTTCTAAAGAAATGAAGTAAAATGCTGCCATTTGAAAATATGGAAAAAAATGAAGAAGAAATTAAAATCATATAAGAAATTTGTTTTATTGGGTAGAAAACTATAATTAAAGAAGAAATAAGCATAGTTAACATTAGAGGTCTAAAGAACATTGTAATTTTATTTTTAGATTTTTTAGATTTCCACCATAAGATTTGAGCAATCCCAGATAAAATAGCAATTAATGAAGCAAACCAAATTTGTGCATTTGAATAAAATAATTCTTTTTCAACTGGAGGAGCCATATTTGATATCCCCCCAAACATTTCAATAATACTACTAATAACAGGTATAGAGGTTGGAAAAATTACTTGAAAAGACATTAACAGTAAAGTAAATACACCTAGTAACAACCAAAATTCTGGTGTATAATTTTCAATTTTATTTTTGGAGTTTGGTAAAATATTCCATCTTTTAATAAGATAGGCTTTTCCTAGTATTAAAAATGAAAATAAATATATAAGCAGCTGTCCACTCAAACCTAAATCTGTGAATGAATGGACTGAACTATCTCCTAATATCCCGCTTCTGGTTAGAAAAGTTGAATAAAGAATTAGTATAAAACTTAAAATTGATAGAATTAGAGATGTTGTAATATAGTTTTTATTTTTTTGAGCAAGTATAATTGAATGTAAACTTGCAACTAAAAATAACCAAGGTACATACACTGCATTTTCAACAGGATCCCAATTCCAATACCCACCAAAATTTAAAGTTTCATAGGCCCAATAGGCGCCCATCATAATACCTATTCCCAAAATAATTATGGAGTAGACTAACCATTTTTTTGCTGGTATTATCCAGCCCCTAAAATCTGAGAGCCTTAATGATGAAATTGCATATGCAAAAGGAATTAAGCAAATTGAAAATCCTAAAAATAAGGTAGGAGGATGAATAACCATCCAATAGTTTTGTAATAAAGGATTTAAGCCAGTACCATTTTCAGGAATGAAATCAGGGTTTAATTGAAAAATTGGTGCAGACACAGCATCCCTTAACATAATAAATGGAGAGCTGCCAATTTTAAAATCAAAAATTATAATACCTAAAACCATAGAAGTTAGAAATAATTGAGTTAGGCTAATAATTACAAGAACTGAGGTGTTCCACTTACTAACTTTTTTATTAATAAAGATTATTCCAAGGAAAATATTCCAAAATACCCAAAGCAAAAACGACCCTTCTTGACCCTCCCAAAAAGATGATATTTTAAAATATAAAGGAAGTTCAATAGAAGAGTGCTGAAAAGCATAATAATATTGGAATAAATTATTTAGTATTAAATAATAAATTAATGATATAGCCAATAGTGTAGTTATGCCATGTAAATAAAAACTTGTGGAAGCAAATTTAAACCAGCTTTCTTGATAGTTTGAAGACTCGTGATACAGAAAGCCCAATAAGGATACAAAAGATAAAACAAATGAGGATATTAATAAGAAATGACCTATATCACCAATAGTATCCATAAAAATTAAATGTTAACCTGATCTTCAGTATATTTTGATGGACACTTCAACAAAATTTCTTTAGCAATAAAGCGTTTCTCTTTATATGATCCAATAACAACAATTTGATCTGACAAAATAAAATCTGGAGGCATTGGTTCGCCATAAAAAACATCCTCCTTTGTTCCTTCTTCATCTATCATCTCAAAAGAAAAGCTTAAGTTATCCTCACTTTTTTTAATTCCTATAACTTGATCTTCTATATTTTTATTTAATCTCCCAACCACATGAATTGGAGATTTTTTTCCAACATTATACAAAGACTTTGCATCAGAAAAAGACACATAAGTACTAGCATCGGCAAAAGTTGAAATAACTATAATTATAGATATTGATAGGAAAACAAGATAAATAGGAAATAAATTTTTCATTTGTTTTTATTCATATCATTAATTTTTTTTTCAATTCTATACAAGTAAAGAAATATTCCGATTAAAATAATTAAAGCGACTAAAATAACAACATAAATTTTACCGTCAGACCTAAAAGTATCTGCCATTTCAACCTGAATATTGAGAAAAAAAGATAAAAAATTTATAATCATTTCAATTATCATTTTTTAATACGTTTAACACTAATTTAAGTTTTGAAATCCATATTCCTAAAAAGATGAAGCCTAAAACCGAAGGATAAAAAACCATTCTTAATTGGGCATTCATATCATAAACGTTAAACCCAGGATTACCTCCACTACCAGGGTGTAAAGAATCCGTCATTCTTGGTAAAATAAAAATTAATGGTATTAACATAGCGAATGCAAATATATTATATACTGAAGATATTTTAGCTTTTTTTATTTCATCTGAAATTGAACTTCTTAATAAAAAATATGAAAGATAAATAAGTAAGGTTATTGCCGATCCATTTAATTTTGGATCATTAGTCCAAAAAGATCCCCAAGTAAATTTCGCCCAGATCATTCCAGATAAAATACCCAAGAAACCAAAAAAAACAGCAACGCTTGTGTATGTATAAGATTTAGTATCATATATTATTTTTTTTCTTGAAATAAAATAAAAAGAATTGATACATGATATCAGTAATAAAAAAATCATTGTAAACCACATTGGAACATGAAAATATAGAACTCTAATGGATTCATTAAGTATAGGTAATGCTGGCACATCAAATAAAAAACCCCCTATAAAAGCATATATAAGCAACGAAACTGAAAATAATTTAATATACTTTAGGTTCTTTAGTTCTTCCACAAATAATTAAATAATATATAAGACAAACTCACTGCAATAATATTTATTAATATCAAAATATAGAAGTCATTTTCTATAACATTCCAAGAAGGATTGATATGTGATACTTTACTAATATCAATTAATATTTTCAAAATTGGAATTATTATAGGAAAACTTAAAATACCTATAATAACTGAATTTCTTTTGATCTGAAAACTTATAGCTGAAATTAATGTTAAACAATTAGATATGCTAAAGGCTCCTAAAAATAGTAATAAAAAAAAGTGCTTTGATAGAAAAAGATTTCCTAAAAGGAAAGAATAAAATAGAATAGCAATAAAAAATAAAATTAAAAGAAAGATAAAATTGTAAATTAATTTTGCAACAATTAATTCTGAGGGAGAAAAAAGATAGTAGTAGTAATAATTTCTATTATGAGATTCATGAAAGAAACTTTTAGATATTGATGTAATTGAAACAAATAAAATTACTATCCAAAATAGGGAAATCCAGATTTCAAATTCATATATTTCATTAAAATCAAATACAACATATATAATATAAATAGCTGAAACCAAATATAAAGCCACAGATAAAAAGAGATGTTTTAAACTCAAATCAATTTTTAAGTATTTATAAAGTATATTAAATATTTTCTTTAGCATATTTGTACAAAAATAATACTCTCATTATTAAATTAATTATGAATAATTCTAAAAATTTATTTCCTCATAATCATTTTGTTAACTCTGAACTAAGACAAAAATTAACAAAACAAAATCCTTTATTAATTTGGTTGTCTGGTTTATCGGGCTCTGGCAAATCTACAATAGCTAATGGTTTAGAAAAAAAATTATATGAAAATGGTTTTCTTTCATATTTACTAGATGGAGATAACATAAGAGTTGGATTAAATAATGACTTAGGATTTTCTGATGAAGATAGAAAAGAAAATATTAGAAGAATAGCTGAAGTTTCTAAGTTAATGATTGATGCGGGAGTAATTGTAATAACAGCTTTTATCTCTCCATTTGAAGAAGAGAGAGACTTTGCAAAAAAATTGGTGAAAGAGGAAAATTATTTTCTAGTACATGTTGATTGTTCAATTGAAAAATGTGAAGAAAGAGATGTTAAAGGACTATATAAAAAAGTAAGAAAAGGAGAAATAAAAAACTTTACAGGAATAGACTCTCCTTATGAAAAGCCTGAGAATCCAAACCTAAAAATTAATACAGAAAATGAAACAGTAGATGAGTCAGTTGTAAAGATTTTTTCTGTTGTGCTTGATAAAATCAAGGTACAATGAATCATAATGATATGATAAAAATTGCCTCAGAAGCTGCATTAATGGCGGGAGAAGAAATAATGAAAATATATAATGACTCGGAATTTATAGACTTTAAAAAAAAAAAAGATAATTCCCCGCTCACAAAAGCCGATAGGGCCTCTCATAATATAATTAGTAAAATTTTAAAAAATACTAAAATTGAAATAATCAGTGAAGAAAAAAAAATTGCAGAATTTAATAAAAGAAAAAAATGGAAATACTATTGGTTAGTTGATCCTTTAGATGGCACAAAAGAATTTATTAAAAAAAATGGTGAATTTACTGTAAATATTGCTTTAGTAAAAAATAACATCCCATATATAGGGATTGTA
>CABZXU010000028.1 GCA_902529805.1 uncultured Marinoscillum sp. | reverse complement strand
TTTCGGAGCTTCTTTTTGCTTTGCAGAAACGGATTGATTACTTTTTTTATATCTTAAATTAAATTTCTCCACTCTTCCAGCTGTGTCAACAAATATTTTCTTACCTGTATAAAATGGATGAGATGCAGAACTAACTTCAACCTTAACTAAAGGGTATTCCTTACCATCTTCCCATTTAATTTTTTCATCCGTTTTTATTGTAGAACGAGTTAAAAATTTAAAATTACTTTGAACGTCCAAAAAAACGACTTCTCTATATTCTGGATGAATCCCTTTTTTCATTATTATTTATTTACTTTTATATATAAAGGTTTGCAAAGCTATGTAATTGTTCTTTTTTTACAAAAAATGAATAAAATAATATTTTTAATTTAGCAAAATGAAAACATACTTTAGAATATTAAATTTTGGTAGACCATTTGGTAAAAACATTCTTATTTATATCTTTTTCACATTATTTTATGTTGTTTTTAGCATGGTTAACTTCTCTGTGTTAATACCATTGTTAAATGTTCTTTTTGATCAAGTCGAGATTTCCAAAATACAAAACATTAATTTTAAACCTGATTTTTCATTTTCTATAGAATATTTTAAAAATAATTTTTATTATTATTTCGGAAAATTTCTTAATGAAGGAGGAAGAAAAGAGGCACTAAAGTTTGTATGTACAGTAATAATTATTTCTGTTTTTCTTGCAAATATTTTTAGATATTTATCTTCTTTGGTTTTAGCTAAGATTGGAGTTACAATCATTACTAATCTTAGAAAGAAAGTTTATGAATCTATATTATTGTTTCACATCAGTTATTTTACAGATAAAAAGAAAGGTGATATTATTTCAAGATTAACTACCGATGTTCAACAAATTGAAACATCAGTTATTAATTCATTAAGAATTTTTTTAAAAGAACCAGCTTTATTAATTGGTCTTTTCTTTATTCTTGGATATTTATCATTAGAGTTAACTATTTACACTTTTGTTTTGATACCTATCGGTGGATTAATAATTTCTTATTTAGCAAATAAATTAAAGGTTCGAGCGGCGTTGAGCCAAAGTGCTCTTGGAAAAATAAATAATGTAATTGATGAAACATTAAGTGGTATAAGAATAATAAAAGCCTTCACAGCAAATTTGTTTATGATTAAAAAGTTTGATACAGAAATCAAAAATTATGGAAATCAAAATTTATCAATGTATAAAAGGTTTGAATTAGCAAGTCCAATGTCAGAGTTCCTAGGAGTAGCAACAGTAACTGGAATTTTAATCATTGGAGGAAACATGGTTTTGGATAATAAATCTTCTTTAACAGCATCTGAATTTATTGCATTTATAATAATATTTTCACAGGTTCTCAAGCCAGCAAAAGCTATATCAGATGCCTACACAATAATTCAAAGAGGCCTAGCATCTGCAGACAGGGTGTTTGAGCTTATAGATTTCAAACCTATCATTAATGAAAAAAATGAAGGGTCTGATATCAAGGATTTAAAATCCGAAATAATATTTTCTGATGTTAACTTTTCATATGATAAAACTTCTGTTCTAAAAGATATTTCCATTAAAATAAAAAAAGGAGAAAGTGTAGCTTTAGTTGGTCCATCTGGAGGAGGAAAATCAACCTTAGTCGATCTACTAAATAGATTTTATGATTGTTCAAATGGGAAAATAATAATAGACGGAAAAAATATAAAAGAATTTAAAACAGAGAATCTAAGAAATATTATTGGAGTAGTAACTCAAGAATCTATCCTATTCCATGATTCTATTAAAAACAATATTTCATTTGGTCATTCAAAAATAAATTTTGAACAGATAAAAATGGCATCTAAAGTAGCCAATGCAAGTGATTTCATTGAAAAATTAGAAGAAACCTATGACACAATAATTGGGGAAAGAGGAATGAAATTATCAGGGGGGCAAAGGCAAAGAATTTGTATCGCACGAGCCATATATAAAGACCCTCCTATTTTGGTTTTAGATGAAGCAACTTCATCATTAGATTCAGAAGCAGAAAAAAAAGTGCAAGCTGCTATTGAAAAAGTTATGAAAAACAGGACGTCAATTATTATTGCCCATAGACTTAGTACAATAAAAAATTGTGATAAAATTATTATAATTGATAAAGGAAAAATTGTTGGAGAGGGAAATCATAATGATTTAATTAAAAAAAATAATAGATACAAAAAGCTTATTGAAATGCAAAACATAAATTAAATGGATTTAATTAAAAGAGAACTTAGCGAGTCTAAACTAATTTTAGAAAAATTTATTGAGGATGAAGAAACTTTAAAAAAAATAAATGATGCTTCTAAACTAATGATTGAAACGATCAAGAAAGGTAGAAAAATAATTTCTTGCGGGAATGGTGGATCCATGTGCGATGCAATGCATTTTGCTGAAGAACTTTCAGGAAAATTTCGTGAAGAAAGAAAACCATTGCCAGCCATATCCATTTCAGATCCTTCACATATTACCTGTGTGGGAAATGACTATGGGTTTGATTATATTTTTTCAAAATTTATGGAAGGAGTTGGAAAAAAAGGAGATACACTTCTGGCAATAAGTACAAGTGGGAATTCAAATAATGTAATTAATGCAGCTAAATATTGCAAAAAAAACAACATCAATGTAATATCTTTAACCGGAAAAGATGGAGGTAAGTTGTCAAGTTATTCAAATATTGAAATAAGGGTCCCACATTTTGGATATTCAGATAGAATTCAGGAAATTCATATTAAAATAATACATATACTTATTTTATTGATTGAAAAAAAGATATGAAAAAATTTGCGATTATATTGTTAACCTTAATCATTTCTTGTGATATGAAAAAGAAAGAACTTATTGAACCTAAAGCTAAGAAAATTGAGAAGATTCTATCAATCCATGGTGATGATAGAGTTGATGAATATTATTGGCTTAATCAAAGGGGAGATCAGGATGTGATCAATTATCTTAATGAAGAAAACAATTACCGAAATGAATTTATGAAAGATTATAAGCCTCTTGAAGATGAGATTTTTCAAGAGATTAAATCAAGAATTAAAGAAGATGATAGTACAGTACCCTATTTTTATAATGGTTATCACTACTATACAAGATATGAGAAAAATAAGCAGTATCCTATATACTGCCGTAAAAAAGAATCATTAGATAATGTTGAAGAAGTTCTAATAGATGCTAATGAAATGTCTGAAGGTTACGATTATTTTAGAGTTGGAACTATTGAAGTTAGTCCAGATAATAAGACAATGGCCTACAGTATTGATACTCTTAGTAGGAGAATATATAATATCTACTTTATGGATTTAGAATCAAGAAAAATTTTATATAAAGATCTTCCAAACACCTCAGGTTCCATCACCTGGGCAAACGATAATAAAACTATTTTTTATAACACAAGAGACCCTGAGACATTAAGAAGTGAGAGGGTGATGAGGTTTCAATTAGGTGATAATGGTAATGGTGATGAAGTTTATTTCGAGGAAGATGAGACCTTTAGTGTATTCTCATATAAGACAAAAACTGAAAAGTATATTGTAATTGGATCTAGTGCAACCCTGTCTCAAGAATATAGAATTTTAAATGCTGAAAGGCCAGATGAAAAGCCTAAGCTTTTCCAAAAAAGAGTTGATGGTTTAGAGTATTCCATTTCTCATTTCAAAGACAAATGGTTTATATTAACCAATAAAGATTGTGCAACAAACTTCAAATTAATGACCTGTCCAGAATCAAAAACTGAATCAGAAAACTGGATGGATTATATCAAACACAGAAAAGATGTTCTTTTGGGAGGGATAGAAGTTTTTGATGATTTTCTTGTTCTCTCAGAAAGGGAAAATGGATTGAGAAGGATTGATGTTAGACCTTGGGATGGAAGTAAAAGTCACTACATAAAATTTGATGAAGAAACATATTCACTTTATTTGACCTCAAACCCTCAAATAGCTACAAAAAAATTAAGATTTAGTTATTCATCAATGACTACACCCAACTCTGTTGTAGAATACGATATGATAACAAAAGAGAAAAAAGTATTGAAAGAAACTGAAGTACTTGGAGGTAAATTTGATAAAACTAATTACCAAAGCAAAAGAGTTTGGGCTACAGCTAGGGACGGTAAAAAAGTACCTATTTCATTAGTTTACAGAAAAGATATGTTTAATGAAGGTCAAAACCCATTGCTTTTATATGGTTATGGTTCTTATGGAATAACAAATAGTGCTAGCTTTAGCTCTGTAAGATTAAGTCTCTTAGATAGAGGATTTGTTTATGCAATAGCACACATAAGAGGAAGTCAATATCTTGGTAGAGGATGGTATGACGATGGAAAAATGTTTAAAAAGAAAAACACATTTTATGATTTTATTGATGCTGGAAAATTTCTTATCAAGGAAGGGTATGCAAATGAAAATAAATTATTTGCAATGGGAGGAAGTGCAGGAGGATTGCTTATGGGTGCTGTTGTAAACATGGCTCCAGAGCTATTCAAAGGCATTGTAGCTGGGGTACCATTTGTAGATGTGATCACAACTATGCTTGATGATGACATTCCGTTGACAACATTTGAGTATGATGAATGGGGAAATCCAAAAAATAAAGATTCCTATGATTACATGTTATCCTATTCTCCTTATGATCAAGTTGAAGAGAAAGATTACCCAGCAATATTTATTACTACTGGTTATCATGATTCTCAAGTTCAATACTTTGAACCAGCAAAATGGATTGCAAGACTAAGAGATAAGAGGGCAAATAAAGAAGCCCTTTTGATGTATTGCAATATGGAGGCAGGGCATGGCGGAGCTTCAGGAAGATTTGAAGCATACAAAGAAACGGCAATGGAATACGCATTTTTTATTTCACTTTTAGATAATTAATTATGAATAAATTATTAAAAATACTATTAATTTCATCTTTTATTTTTTCATCTTGTAAAGAAACACACTCGCCGCCTAATATAGTTTTTATTATGTCCGATGATCACGCTTTTCAAGCTGTAAGTGCATATGGTCATAAATTAAATAATACTCCCAATATTGATAGGATAGCAGAGGAAGGGGCAATTTTTAATAAAGGTTTTGTTACAAACTCTATTTGTGCACCTAGCAGAGCGGTAATGCTAACAGGTAAACATAGTTTTGTTAATGGTAAAGTAGATAATGTTCAACCATTTAATTGGGATCAGCCAAATTTCGCAAAGAACCTACAAAATGCTGGTTATGAAACAGCACTAATTGGTAAAATTCACCTTAAAGGAGAGCCGCAAGGGTTTAACCATTGGTCTGTATTACCTGGCCAAGGACATTATTATAATCCAAAATTTATTGAAAATGGTGACACGATACAAATTGAAGGACATGTCACCCCAATAACAACAAATATGACATTAGATTGGCTGGACAATAAAAGAGACAAAGACAAACCTTTTCTGTTACTCTATCATCAAAAAGCCCCACATAGAAACTGGATGACTGAGGAAAAATATCTAACTCTTTTTGATGATAAGACTTTTGATCCTCCAGCTAATTACTTTGATGACTATGAAGGCATGGGAACGGCAGCAAAAGAACAAGAAATGCAAATCGACGGACATGCTGTTTGGGGTCATGATTTTAAGTTTTTAACCAATCCAATAACTGGCAAAAAAACAAATTTTAATTGGGAGTTAAAAAGACTAACTGATGATCAGAGAGAAAAATGGTTATCAGCCTATACACCAAAAAATGATGCTTTCAGAGAATCCATGCCAACTGGTAAAGATTTAGGGATATGGAAATTTAATAGATATATTAAAGATTACTTGAGGACAATTCAATCTATTGATGATGGCGTTGGTGAAGTTCTTGATTATCTAGATAAAAATAATTTATCTGAAAACACAATTGTTGTTTATACTTCTGATCAGGGGTTTTATCTTGGTGAACATGGTTGGTTTGACAAAAGGTTTATGTATGAAGAATCACTAAGAACTCCCATTCTTATGAAATATCCTAAAGAGATAAAAAAAGGCACTCAAGTAAATCAATTAATTCAAAATTTAGATTTTGCTGCTACATTTTTAGATTATGCAGGTATTGAAATTCCTGAAGATATACAAGGAAAATCATTTAGAAATATAGTTAATAATAAGAGTTCTGAGTGGAGAGATGCAATCTATTATACATATTATGAATATCCATCTGTTCATATGGTTAAAAGACATTATGGAGTGAGAACTGATAGATATAAATTAATGCATTTCTATTACGATATTGATGAATGGGAAATGTATGATTTAAAAGAAGATCCATCAGAAATGATGAATGTTTATGATAATCCAGAGTATAGTGAAATCAAAGAAATGATGCATATGAGATTGGTTGAGATGAGAGATAAATATGGTGATACTGATGAGCTAAATAAAATGCATTTAGAAAGATATTTAGCTTCTAAAAAAAGAGGGGCTGGACCAAAAAAATAATTAATTTTTATATCCCGAACCTTTAACATATCTTCCTGGAAATTTATTAGTAGATTCTCCATCTATAAGGACAAGAACTCCATTTACTAGGACGTGATTCACTCCAACTGCATATTGTAGAGGATCTTCAAACGTAGCCTTATCTCCAACTTTTTCTGGATCAAAAATAACAACATCAGCAAAATAATTCTCTTTTAACATTCCTCTATTTTTTAATTTTAAATTTGATGCAGGAAAATGGGTTAATCTTCTTATCCCCTCTTCAAGAGGAAATAAATTTTCATCTCTGGAATATTTTCCTAAAACTCTAACAAAACTACCAAATGCTCTAGGGTGAGTTCTAAAGTCTTTTGTTATATCGCTGTATACTCCAGCATCAGAACAGAATGATACCCATGGTAGTTGAATTTTTTTTCTAATATTTTCTTCAGACATACTAAAATAAATACACTGGATTCTATTATCATCCTCTATTACCATGTCAACAATAGCTTCTTCAGGAGATTGTCCTCTCATCTTAGCAGCTTCAGCTACAGTTTTAGATAAATATTTTTTTGACATCTCAGAAGTTTTAAATCCAACCATCAATATACCTTCAGGGGGTTGTTCAGACAATTCTTTCCGTATATCCTCTAGAAGTCTTGGTCTTATATTGGGATCTTTCATTCTTTCAATCCAGGCCCTATGCCCTCCTTCTTGTACCCATGTTGGTATTACTCCAGTTAAGCCTGTAGAACTAGCATTATAAGTATATATATCCGCTGTAATTTTTAACCCTTGGCCCCTAACCTCTTCTACTCTCTTTATTATATCATCTATTTTACTCCAGTTTGGTTTTCTCGATGACTTGAGATGATATATTTCCGCAGGAATATCTGCTTCTTTTGAAATTCTAATTAGTTCTTCTAGAGCAGACATAACTTTACTATCTTCATTTCTCATATGTGATATATACATCCCTCCATAATTTGATGCAACTTTACACAACTCAATAAGTTCTTCAGTAGAAGCGTAATCACCAGGAGCATAAATTAAAGATGAACCAATTCCCATTGCTCCTTCTTCCATTGCATTTTTAACATGACCTCTCATTCTTTCTATCTCCCGATCTGTTGCAGGCCTATTATCATATCCTACTTCTAAAATCCTTGTGGTAGCAGCGCCAAGAAATGAAGCCACATTCAAAGCAACTCCATTATTTTCTAAATTTTGCATAGCTTGACCAAATGAAGTGAATTTTTTATCCTTCCAAAAAGGACCCGGAGAGGTTCCTTCTCCAAATATTTCTAATGTAACTCCTTGTTTAAGGTCAGATAGAGCTCTTCCATCTTGCATTAAAGTACCATAACCCCAACTAAGCATATTTATAAATCCAGGTGATACTGCAAGTCCAGTTGCATCAATTGTAGTATCAGATTGAAAAATAGTATTTTCTCCTACATATATAATTTTATCATCTTTGATTGCAACAGAACCAACGTAAGGCTTATCTCCAGAACCATCATAAATTGTTCCGTTATATATAAGAATATCAGATAAAATAGGTTTCTTTTTATTTTGGGAACATGAAAAAGAAAAAAATGTTGATAGAATTAAAACATTAAGGAAATAATAATTTTTCATAAGTATAATTGTAGTTGATTTACATTTTAATATAATAAATATTTATTTTTATTGTTTAAATCATATGAAAAAAAAAATATTTTATACGTTCATGTCTTTATTAATAGTTTTTCAATTTGAAGCTATTGGTCAGAATAAACAAAATAAATATTATAAACCTATTCGGTTTTTTATTAATGGTGGAGGGAAAATTCCTTTAGAGTCAACTTCAGAATTTAACTATGATTTCGGAGCAGGAGCAAACTTTGGTATAGTTTATACTTTGAATCAAACTGCAAGTTTAGAATTAAGTGCTAAATCTGGATTAACAATTTTATATAATAGCAATAATAATAATTCCGCAAATATGATTCCATTTACTTTAGGAGTAGATTTTTATTTATATGATAAAGATTTTTCACCTTACTTTGGAATTCGTCCTGGCATTAATTTTATTGATAATTCTATAGAACCCTCAGTTTCTGGAGAAATAGGTATATCATATAAAAAAATGAAATTATATGGAGGATATAATTATATGCAGATTGGAAATATGATAGAATTTGGAATAGGATATTTTTTTAGACAAAGACCATGTGGATGCTTTCCTCATACTAAATAATTTAATCCTTTTTGTTAGGAAAGGTTTTTATAAAAATAATAATTCCAATTATAACAAATGGAATACTTAAAATTTGACCCATATTCAATTGGCCAAACATGGTGTTAGGTAAATCCGATTCCCAAGAGACTTGATCCTCCTTTAAATATTCAATAAAAAACCTTTGCCCCCAGAGAGCTATAAACCATATAGAAAATAAAAACCCATTATTTAATTCCTTTCTTTTATAATACCACAAAGAAATTAAAAAAATAAAAAGAGATAAATAAAATAGTGACTCGTATAATTGAGATGGGTGTCTAGCTATACCAAAAGTATAAATTTCTCCATAATAAATATTTTTATTTTTAAATATAGAATATGATAAGGGAGTATTAGGATCTTCATAAAGATGTTTACTGATATTGTTATATCCCAAAATATATCTTTTTAATTCTTTTTCATAAAATGACTTTTCAAAGGATTCGTCAATAACAAATTTATCTTTGTATTTTATATTTATAGTAATAGGAACTTTGCCATTAGGTATGTTTTTTGATTCTTCGTGTCGTTTTGAAAAAGAGATTTTATCTATTCTTTCACCAAATCTATATTTTAATATGTCATGTGCATCTCGTGCAAAAACCACACCATTATCACTATTTGTAGGAAGACCAATAATTTCAGAGTTAGTAAAATTCCCTAATCTTATACATGCCCCTGCTAAACAAACAACTATTGCAATGATATCTAATAGCCAAAGAAAAGATTTTTTATATTTTTTTGAAAAAATATATAGCGCAGGAATAATGGTAAAAACAGCACCATGACTTGCTAAACCCCCTTCCCAAATCATCAATATCTTTACTGGGTTAGATAAATAATACTCTGGATCATAAAAAAGACAATGGCCTAATCTGGCTCCAATTATTGTTGAAACTACTAGATAAATTGTTAACTGATCCACTTCATTAGGATCTTTATTTTCTTTAGTATAAATCCAAGTTACAATTATCTGCCCTAATATAAATCCTGATGCAAATAATAATCCATACCATCTAGGAGCTCTGTCAAGAAATGGAATTGAAAACATTTCAGGATTTAAATTCCAAATTATATATATTAATTCATTCATAATTAATTAATGATCCCTCCAAAAAAATGGAGTAAGTATTAACAAAACAGTAAAAAGTTCAAGTCTTCCTAAAAACATTAAAACACATAAAATATATTTTCCTGTAGTTGGGATTGAGCTGTAAGTCTCAGACGGACCTACATCTCCAATTCCAGGACCAACATTTCCAATAGCTGATCCTGCAGACCCAACTGCAGTAATAAAATCAACACCAGTCAAAGACATTAACATTGTACCCATTGAAAAAAGAAATATATATAAAATAATAAATGCTTGAATGTTAAGAATCACATCCCTAGTTACAACAGAATTATTAATTCTAACAGGAATTATAGCAGAAGGATGAAGCTGTTTTTTTAATTCTGAAAAACTATTTTTTAATAATATCATGTGCCTAATTAATTTCACTCCTCCAGATGTTGACCCAGCTGTTGCACCAAAAAACATTAGAAGAAAAAATAAAATTGTCATAAATGTATTCCAAGATGTATAATCAGCAGAAGCAAAACCAGTTGTAGTTAGTATAGCAACAACATTAAATAGTGCGGTTCTAAAAGTTTTTTCAATATCAGTATTATCTATAGTGTATAAGGTAGAAAAAACTATTAATGTTAATACTATTAAGAAACCTACATAAAATTTGAATTCTTCATTTTCTATAATTTTTCTGAATTGAAATTTTAATCCAAAATAAATTAATGTAAAGTTTGTTGCAGAAAGAGCCATAAAAAATACAATTGTATATTGAATAACCGGAGAATCAAAATAACCTATACTTTCATTTTTTGTTGAAAACCCACCAGTTGCCATTGTCGTCATTGCATGATTTACTGCATCAAAAAAAGTCATCCCTTCAGCAAACAAAATAAAAAATAAAATGATAGTAAAAGAAAGATATATTATCCATAACCTTTTAGCTGTCTCCTTAATTCTGGGACGAAGTTTATCAGGAGAAATTCCTGGAGCCTCAGCTACAAAAAGCTGCATTCCACCAATTCCTAAAAAAGGTAAAATAGCAACTGCAAGAACAATAATTCCCATGCCACCCATATATTGTGTTAAACTCCTCCAATACATTAAACCGTGATCAAGAGATCCTTCTATATCATCAAGAATAGTCGCTCCTGTAGTTGTATAGCCAGATACAGATTCAAAAAACGCATTTGTAAGGGTTGGAATTTGATTTGATAAAATATAGGGCAACATACCAAACAAAGAAAGAAAAAACCAACTTGCTGTTACGATTAAATAGCCATCTCTTTTTTTAATGTTTTTTTCTTCTTTATTTCTAGATCTAGTTAATAGATAAAGAATACAGCCTGTAATTAAGTTTATTATTGAAGATATAGTTATCTCATACCATGATGATTCTCCATAATAAAAACTAAATGGCAAGCAGGTTAACATTAAAATACCATTGACAATTAAAAGTATTCCAACAATATTAATAATTACTTTTAAATTAAATTTCATCTAAAAAGTGATTGAACAATTTTTTTTGATTCTTTTAAACACATGACTACAACTTTATCATCATTTTCAAAGATAAAATCTCCTCTTACAGTTTTAGATCTATTATTTCTAATGACCCCCCCTACTACTGCAGTCTTTGGAAATTCAATATCACCAATTTTTTTATTACAAATTGCTGAGTTTTCATTGACTTTTAACTCAATTACATCAGCATCCAATCCATGAATAGAATGAAGATCTAAAAGCTCTCCTTTTTTAACATGTTTTGAGATAAAGTCTGCTGCAATTAATTTTTTATTTATAAGAGTGTCTACTCCCATATTTTGAGAAAGAGGTATGTATTCAATATTCCCTACTAATGCAATTACTTTTTTTATGCCAGTTTCTTTTGCGGCTAAAGCAGCTAAAATATTTTTTTCCGTCTCACCAGTTAAAGATAAAAAAGCATCCATATATTCTAGATTTTCTTTCATTAAAAACTCTAAATCAGTTCCACTTCCATTTAAAACCATGATATTAGGAATAGCTGCAGCTATTTCTTCGCATCTAGTCCGATCTTCCTCTATTAATTTAATTTTATATTTTTTTGCCAAATGCTTAGCTGTTACAAAAGCCATAGGTCCTCCACCATAAATCATAAGATCTTTGATGTTGTATTGTTTTTTGCCCGATAATGCCAGAACCCTATCAATACCCCCATCTCTTTCAGCAACAAAATAAGCATGGTCAGATGCCTCAAAAATATCATCAGCTCTAGGAATTATAGTTTTATTCTTAACAACATCCTGCACATCTCTCAAAATTGCAACTGGAGTAAAATTGTTATCAGGATTTAAATAATTTGTTTCTTTAAGTGATTTGCCATTTAATACTGAATCTTTTCCAATTGGAATACCAATGAATTCAAGAAGTCCTCCCTCAAAATCAAATGTAGTTATAGCAGCGGATTCTTTTAATAATTTTCTTATTTCTTTTGCGGCAAGAGCTTCTGGAAAAATAACTTCATCTATACCAACTGATGATAAGTCAAAAGCATCTTTCCTATGAATAAAATCAGAATTTGAAATCCTTGCAATAGTTTTCTTGACACCAAGATGTTTGCCAATTGTACACGAAATCATGTTAGTCTCTTCAGATTCAGTAACAGCTATTAATAAATCTGTAGATTTAATATTTGCTTGTTCTAAAACCTTGTATGAAGTCGCACTTCCGACAATACTAATAACATCTAAAATATCTGCTTGACTTAATACATCTGGATCTTTATCAATTATTACTATGTCATGTTCTTCTTTTGCGAGAAGTTTAGACAAATGAAAACCCATTTCACCACAACCAGCAATAATTATTCTCATAAATAATAAATTTAGGGATAACAAATATAAAAAATTGAGACAAAAAACCTACAATTAAATTTTTTCAAAATACTTTATTGAAAGTGCATTAATTTTTGGCATCAAAATTAAGGTAGATATCATCGTTGGAAAAATCATTATTCCATATGAGAGATCAATCAAGCTTAAAACAAAATCTAAACTTGAAACAGAACCTATAATTATTAATGAGATATAAAAAAACCTATAATAATAACTATATTTTTCTCCAACCAAATAAGATAAACATCTCTCTCCAAAATATGAATTGCCGAATAAAGTAGTTATTGCAAAAATAAATGTGCAAGAGAATAAAATATACTTTCCAAAATATGGAATAGATTTTTCAAATGATAATAAAACTAACTGAATCCCTGAAGCATTACCCAAATCCCAAATACCCGATACTAATATGCTAAAAGCTGTAAGAGTACATACAATTATAGTGTCAACAAATGGACCTGTCATAGCGACTAATCCTTCTTTAATCGGATTATCATTTTTACTTGCAGCATGAATTATAGGAGATGTTCCAACACCTGCTTCATTTGAAAATGCAGCTCTTCTTGCTCCTATTAAAATTAAAGATCCAACTGCCCCCCCTAATACAGAATTTGCTGAAAAAGCATCTGTAATAATTAATTTTAATACCGGAAAAAATAAATTATAATTTAATATAAGAATGTAAAAAACAGTAAACATATAAATTATAACCATTAAGGGAACAAGTTTACTTGCAACTTTTCCAATTCTTTTTATTCCTCCAAATATTACTAAAGCAACTAAAAATGATAGTAATAAACCCAGTGAAAAGTTTGTTAAAAAATTAGAATCAAAACCATGGAATAATACTGAGTTTGTAATTTCAATAATTTGATTAGCTTGAAATATTGGTGATACGCCAAAAAGTCCAAAAAAACAGAAAATTAAAGCTAAAAAATTCCATTTTTTTCCAAGTCCTTCTCTTATAACATACATAGGACCTCCCTGATAATTTCCTTTAGTATCTTTTCCTCTATATAAAACAGCTAAAGAACAAGTATAAAATTTAGTTATCATTCCAAAAAAAGCAGTTACCCACATCCAAAAAATTGCTCCTGGCCCGCCTGTAACTATTGCAACTGCTACACCACTTATATTACCTAAACCTACAATTGTGCCAATTTGAGCAGAAATAGCTTGAAAAAAAGTTATTTTTCCAAAATTAGATGAAGAAGAATCTCTTTCTTTTAAAATATTTAAAGAATGAAAAATATATTTAAAAGGAAGGAGTTTTGAATAAAAAAAAAGTATAATTCCACCACCTAACAATACAGTTATTAAAATGGGCCCATTCCATAAAGTATTTGCTAGATTTATTATGAATTGCTCGATAGATTTAAAAAAAATCATTTTTCAAAAAAAGAATTGACAAACTCTTCCTTATGAAAAAGTTGTAAGTCTTCAACCTTTTCTCCAACCCCAATATATTTAATAGGAATTTTAAATTGATCTGTAATTCCAATTACAACTCCCCCTTTTGCCGTTCCATCTAATTTAGTAATAGCAAGTGAATTCACTTCTGTTGCTTGAATAAATTCTTTTGCCTGAATGAATGCGTTTTGACCAGTTCCTCCATCTAAAACAAGTAAAACTTCATGTGGAGCATCTTCTTTAAATTTTTTGATTACATTTTTAATTTTAGACAATTCATTCATAAGATTAATTTTTGTATGTAGTCTTCCTGCTGTATCAATAATTACTACATGATAATTTTCATCTACCGCTTTTTTAACTGAATCAAAAGCAACTGAAGCAGGATCTGTATTCATACCATGAGAAACTACTTCAACTCCAATTCTTTCTCCCCATTTTAAAATTTGATCTACTGCAGCAGCTCGAAAAGTATCAGCTGCACCAATTAAAACTTTTAAACCGCCTGCCTTAAATTGAGCAGCTAATTTAGCAATAGTGGTTGTTTTTCCAACACCATTAACACCTACAACTAATATTATATACGGTATTTGATCATCAGGAACATCAAAAGCATCTAAGTCAGAAGTGTTTTCCGATAATAAATTAACTATTTCATCTTTTAATATTTTATCTAATTCTTTTGTGCTAGTATATTTATCTTCTGCAACTCTTTTCTCAATTCTTTCAATAATTTTAATTGTAGTCTTTACACCTACATCTGATGTAATAAGAACCTCCTCTAAATCATCAAGAACTTGATCATCAACTTTAGATTTTCCTATAATAGCTGATTTCAATTTTGAAAAAAAACTTTTTTTCGTCTTTTGAAGCCCTTTATCTAATGCTGCTTTTTCTTCATTAGTAACAACTTCCTCTTCAACTACCGGTTCTTCTTTAACTTCCTCTTCAACTACCGGTTCTTCTTTAACTTCCTCTTCAACTACCGGCTCTTCTTTAACTTCCTCTTCAATTACTAGCTTTTTTTTAACCTCTTTTTTAACTACTGGCTTTTCTTTAACTTCCTCTTCAACTACCGGTTCTTCTTTAACTTCCTCTTCAACTACCGGCTCTTCCTTAACTTCCTCTTCAACTACTAGCTTTTTTTTAACCTCTTTTTTAACTACTGGCTTTTCTTTAACCCCTTTTTTTGAATCACCAAATATTGCCTTTTTAATTGATTCTAATGCGGTTGGTTTTTTTTCAGAGGTTGTTGTTTCTTTTTCTAAAACTTTAGATTTTTTTTGAATAGACTTACCTTCCGATTTCTTTTTAGTCTCTTCAATTTTTTTTGTCTTACCAAAAAGTTTCTTCTTTATAAAATCAAACAGTCCCATATTCTATAATTTAATAATTATAATGATAATTAAAATAAATAAT
>CABZXU010000027.1 GCA_902529805.1 uncultured Marinoscillum sp. | reverse complement strand
TGTCAAAAAATTTATTTTTATAGGGACAGTAAATGCTTATAATAAAAACTCTAAATCTAATAGATTTGATGAATCGCTTGATTTTGTAGAAAAAGGAAGTAGTTATGATGTCACAAAGGCAAAAGCACAAAATCTTGTTTTAAATTGTAATGAATTATTTAAAATTTCAATAAATCCAACATCCATATTGGGTAAAAATGACTTTAAACCTTCAAGACTTGGAAAAATAGTAAAAACACTTTACAAAGGGAGGTTACCATTCCTTGTAGATGGTGGTCTTGACGTGATAGATGTTGAAGATTTATCAAAAGCAATCTATACTTCTATTAATAAAGGAAGAGATGGTGAATCCTACCTAGTTTCTGGTAAATGGAGATCATTTAAAGAAATATATAAATCAATAAAAACACTTAAAAAAAGTCATTCTAACGTTATATTTTTCCCTAAAAAAATTATTAAATTTCTTTTACCACTTCTTTCACTTTTCCCTACATCCTTATTGAAAAAAGCAGCAGAAATCAATGGAAAAATTTTTCCAGGTTTAGAAAACTTAACTAAAGAGTCAATTGAAAATATTATTAATTTCCCTAAAAATATTGATAATTCTAAAGCAAAAAACGAACTTGGGCTTAAAATAAGTTCTCTTGATAAAACAGTAAAAGATGCAATTTATAGATAACTATTTTTTATTCGCTTACATATGGATTGCGATAGGATTCATTGCTTTTCCTTTTATACTAAAATATGATGCTCCATATGGAAGACATACTTCAAGTAATTGGGGCCCTTTGGTTGATAATAAATTAGCATGGATAGTTATGGAACTTCCAGCCCTAATAATGTGTCCATTAATAGTTTTTTTATCTGAAAATATTCTTTCTAATGTAACAACATTTTTTATACTTCTTTGGATTATTCATTACTTTAATAGAAGTGTTGTTTTCCCTATCCGAATTAAAACTAATAAGAAAAAAATGCCTTTCATTATTGCTTTTCTTGCTATTATTTTCAATGTTATAAATGGACTAATTAATGGGTTATATTTTTCTAATATAGGATACAATTATCCAGAATCATGGATTTTTTCACTACAATTTATTTTTGGAATCATAGTTTTTGTTTTTGGGTTTTATATTAATAATGTATCTGATTCCTATTTAATCAGTCTAAGAAAAGGTCATGATGATAAATATGTTATACCAAAAAAGGGATTATTTAAATTTATTTCTTGCCCTAATTTTTTTGGAGAAATTATCGAGTGGCTTGGTTTTGCAATCATGACATGGAGTATAGCTGGTCTTGCTTTCTTTTTATGGACATTTTTTAATCTTGTCCCTAGAGCTCTTTCTCATCATAAATGGTATAAAGAAAAATTTCCAGACTATCCTAAAAATAGGAAGGCTGTATTTCCTTTTATACTCTAACATGTAGTATATCCTCCCATCTTGTAGTATAGCAAGGAGAAAGTTTTTCCTTTCCTATTTTCCATTTATTATTAATACCCGAAGAGCTAAGTTTTAAAATGTCTCTACCCATATTTCCATTAACCCTATCAATCGTTTTCATAAGGTTATCTGCCTTATTCCTATCTTTAGTATCAAATAGATTTAACTGGACTTGATTTTTAGGTATTATACCTGAAAGTATAATACCAGCCTTCTTATATAAATATCCTAATCTAAATATCTTTTGAAGACACTTTATCGCAAGTTTAGTAATTGTAATTGTATCGCTTGTTGCAGTATAAAAATCCATTGAAAAATAACCAGAATACTGTTTAGCCTTTGGTTTAAATCTATTTGTATACATAAAAACACTAATAGATCTGGCACAAGCCTTCTCTGAACGAAGCTTCTCTGAACATCTAGAAGAGAACATACTAATATACTCTGACATACGAGAATATTCTTCTATTTCGATAGAAAAAGACCTAGAAGTACATATGCTCTTTTTCATATTTCTATTTGTATTAAGATTAAAATGAGGTATACATTTTAGCTCTCTAACCATTCTAAGCCCAACCACATTCATCATCTTTCTTATCCATGTCTCATCGCATTCAAGAAGATCAGCCGCAGTATGTATACCATACTTCTTCATCTTTATAGCATACCTAATTCCTATCCCCCATATTTCATCTAAAGGCAATGATCTTAATATCTCATTTATCTCATTTTTATCTTTAAGATAACTTACTCCATTTCTTGATTTTTTTGCGATATATCCAGCAACTTTAGATAAGGTCTTAGTATATGATATACCTATAGATATAGGAATACCTGTCCACCGCTTAACTTTTTCTCTAATATGTAAAGCATAACTATAAGGATCTTTTATTCCACTAAAATCTACAAAAGCTTCGTCTATAGAATATATCTCATGAGCAGGAACATTTTTACCAACAATATCAAAGACCCTTTTAGAAATATCACCATATAATGCAAAATTTGAAGAGAAAAGATGAATATTATGTTTATCAACAAGATATCTTTTTTTAAAAATAGGCTCCCCCATTTTAAGACCTAAAGACTTTGACTCATTTGATCTTGCTATTACACATCCATCATTGTTAGAAAGCACCGCAACAGGTTTTTTCTCTAGATGAGGTTTAAATACCCTTTCACAAGAAGCATAAAAATTATTACAATCAACTAATGCTATCATCTTACTCTATTAAAAGACCACATGACCTTACCCCAAACATAAGATTCAGAGTTTTTTGTAATTTTTATTGGACTCATATTCTTATTTTCCGGGTATAAAAAAATATTTTCTCCTAGTTTCTTATACCTCTTAACAGTAAAATCTCCATCTATAACTACCAAAACAATATCGCCATTTTTTATTTCCTCTGCTCTATCAACTAACAGAATACTACCATCAAAAATTTTAGCATTTACCATGGAATTACCACTCACTCTAATAAAAAAAGTTGCACTAGGATGTTTTATTAATTTTTTATCTAGTGATAGATCAAATTCTAAAAAATCATCTGCTGGTGAAGGAAAACCTGCTGGAACGGACTGAGAATAAAATGGTGTTTCTTTAAAAATATTTAAACTTTCAAACGATGGTTTTGTAGACTTCATACTTGAGTAAATTGTTTTGTTATGAACAAAAATTATAATACTAATATAATTAGTTATTACTAATTATATTAGTAATAACTATAAAAAATACTAATTAAACTTATTGTATGATATTTCCCTTTGAGAATTTGATTTGAATCTATGATTTTTATCCTCCATTAAAGCAGAATGCTTAGTTTTTCTTCCATCAATTCTTTTTCTCCATCGAATAAAAGATTTTTTACGAAGATTTTTTCTCATTATTGATATAACCTCCTTTTCACTAAGTGAAAATTGAGCTTTAATAATATCAAATGGCGTCCTATCCTCCCAGCACATTTGAATTATTCTATCTAAAGACCTACGTGATAACCTTGTCATAAAAAAAATAAAATAATATAATTAATTTAACTGTCCAAAGAATTGTTCTAAACCAGTTATAGTCTATCAATCTATTTATTAGACTTATATTATGCTTTAGCGAAAGTTTATTATGAATTGGGACCAATATTATAAATGTAAATAACCATATAACCAAAAGAATCATCAAGGATAAAAATAAGTCACTATCTATATAATTTAAATAAATCAATGAAAATAGCTCTCCAACCATAAACGGAATTACAATAAAAGAAATATTCATTGTATATCTCTTATGAAAGCCAATGAATGTATGTGAATCAACAGCTAAAAATGAAGGGTAAGTAATAAGTTGAGTAACAAAAAGAATACCAACTAAAACAGAATTACAAATTATATTAATTGAAAAAAAAAATTCCACCTATGTAATACTATATTTAAACATAAATGGTTTTAAAAAAATTAAAAAAAAATAAGAGTATTCTACTTATTAGAATCAGGAAGGTTAATATCTATGTTATTTCTATAATCACCAAGTAAATGCTCTGAAAAATAGTACCACATCATTTTCTCATAATAACTTCTGAAATCACCATAACCGTGTCTTTTACCAGGAAATATCATCATATCAAATCTCTTTCCTTCTTTAATAAGTTCATCAGCAACCCGAAGTGTATTAGTAGGATGAACATTATTGTCCATATTTCCATGTGTTAATAGCAGATATCCCTTTAAGTTTTTAGCAAGAGATTGATTAGTTTTAATCTTTGCGTCCCAAGAAAGTTCTTCATTTTCTTCATCGTCATCTTTATTCTTGTTATAAACAGCCTCAATACCGTTATGAGTTTCACTCCACCACTTATTATAAATATTATTATCATGATTGCCAGCAGACGAACAAGCAACATCATAAAAGTCTGGATAAGACAAGAGGGCAGCTGTAGACATAAAACCACCACCAGAATGACCAAAAATACCAACTTTATCAAGATCAATCCAAGTATACCTCTCAGCTAATTGTTCTAGAGATCTCTTATCATCAGCTAATGCATAATCTCTTAAATCCTGATAACCAAAAGTATGATAATATTTAGATCTCATAGGACTACCTCCCCTATGCCCCATACTAACAACTATAAATCCAAGCTGAGCAAGCGCAGTATTGTACCTACCAGATATAGTAAAATCATTTCTAAAAGATTCAACTTGTGGACCCGGATACACATAAGATATTATTGGATATTTTTTATTTGGATCAAAATCAAAAGGCTTATACATAACACCATAAAGATCAGTAATACCATCATCAGCCTTGACCTTAAATCTTTCTGGCATCTTCCAACCAGCATGATATAAAAGACTAAGGTCAGCTTCTTCTAATTTCATAATAATATTTCCAGAGACATCTCTCAGTAATGAGGTTGGCAAGTGATCTACTGATGAGTAATTATCAACAAAATATTTGCTTGACTCTGAAAAATTAACCTTATGATTAAATTTCTCTCTTGTTAATAGTTTCATACCTGAACCATCAAAATTTGAACTATAAATCATACTATAATACGGATCAACATCTTTTTCTCTACCAAAAGCTTGATAATAAACTTTTCTTCCTAAAGTATCTATATCTTGAATTCTTCCAGTTATAAAATATCCCCCATTTGTAATTTTATTTTTTAATCTACCTGTATTGCCGTCATAAAGATATAACTGCCCCCACCCATTTTTTTCTGACCAATAAATAAGTTCTTTACCTTCATTAATTACAGCAAGCTGCCTATAATTCCAATTATGATAAGGATGATTTATATCCTCAAATAAAAAATTAATAGACCCATCAGATGTATTAACATATGAAACATCTAAGGTATCGCTTGTTCTATTTAGTCTAGTCATATATAATCTATCAGAATTCTTTTGTGTAAGATAAAGTGATATAGTCTGATCAATATATTTTTTTACCTCTACATCAATTTTAGATTTATCAGATATATTAAAGATTTCTAAATATTCCTGAGGAACATTCATCTCCCCTGGCATAGCATACTTATAAACCTCAAGCTCAGGGCGTGGTTTATTTAAAGTATTAATAACAAAAAGCTCATCTACCTTTCTGGAATCTGAACGATTTGAATATAATTTTTTAGAATCCTCAAACCAAGTAGCTCTTGCTTTCATTCTTTTTTCACTAGTAGTATCTCCATGCTTTCTTTGATAAGAAAACCATCTATCCCCATCATTGGATAATTGTATTTCAACACTATCTTTATCACCAACCTCCATTAAAAATAAATTATGATCCTTTGCAAAGACAATATAAGATGAGTCTGGAGCATATGTTGCCCAATCTTCTTCTTCTTCTTCAGATATAGTATCTCCTATAGCTATTGATTTGTCATAAATATCATACTTATACCCTATACTGTCTATCTGAAATCTTAAGGTTCTGTTATCTTTATCAAGTTCAATTTCTTCTAACTCTAAATCATTATGATTAATCGGTCTTCTTGTTAGGTCACTCAATTTTGCAGCAAATTCCAAATTATCAAAAAGTTTAGATTTTGATCTCTTTGTAGGATCAACAATATAAAAATTCTTACCTGATGTCGTAGTATAAGAGTACCAAAACTTATCACTTTCTTTAAACCATTTTGGTGATACAGATGTACTTTTAAGCATCTTAGACAAGTTTTTTTGACTAAACTTTTCAGCTGATTTAAAGTTTGCTTTTTTCTGAGCTTTAATAGAAAATGAAAATAAAAGTAATAAAAATACTATCCTCATAGTTTAATATCATTGATTATAAAAAGTTAAGATAAAAATATTTTCGGAGAGAAAAAAATTTAAGTCGGGGCGGCAGGATTCGAACCTGCGACCCCCTGGTCCCAAACCAGGTGCGCTAACCGGACTGCGCTACGCCCCGAAATAAATACAGTTCGCAAATTTGAAAATAATATTCTTTTTTAAAAAACATATTATAAAGAATATTTAAATTAGTTTAATAAAATAAATACTAATGTACATCACAACTATAAACGAAATACCTGGGAAAAAAATTTCTGAAACACTAGGAATTGCCAGAGGAAGCACTGTTAGAACAAGAAATGTAGGAAAAGATATTTTTGCAGCATTTAAAAACTTAATAGGAGGAGAAGTTAAAGCATATACAAAACTTCAAGCAGATGCTAGAGAAGAAGCGCTACAGAGAATGATTGATGATGCAAAATCTTTGGGTGCAAATGGAGTAGTTTGTGTTAGATTTCAAACTTCTGTAATGATGGCTGGAGCATCTGAACTTCTAGCTTACGGCACAGCAGTTAAAGTTAACTAAAACTATTTTTTATATTTTTCAAACCAAGCTACGATGGCATTAACTTTTGCTATTAGATTACTTGGCCTTGCTGCTATCCCATGACTTGCACCTGGAATACGTACAAGCATTGATTCAACCTTATTAAGCTTTAAACCTGCATAAAACTGCTCACTTTCTGCCATAGGAGTTCTATAATCATCCTCACCAGTTAGAAGCATGGTAGGTGTTGTAACATTTCCAACATAAGATATAGGAGATCTTTTCATATATTCCTCAAGATTATCCCATGGCTTACCGGGGAACCAATATTTATAAAAAAATGAAATATTATCAGCATAAAGAACAAAACTATACCAATTAATAACTGGCTTAGCTACAACTGCAGCTTTAAATTTATCAGTTTTTCCAATTATCCAAGAAGTAAGTACCCCTCCTCCACTACCACCAGTTACAAAAAGATTATTTTCATCAATATAATTTCTATCCGCTACATGATCAACACCAGAAATTAGATCATCATAATCTTGACTTGGATAATTATGGTGAATAAGGTTGGCAAAATCTTTTCCGTAACTAGTACTTCCTCTAGGGTTTGTGTATAAGACAAAGTACCCCTTACTAGCAAACAGCTGAACTTCAGCTGAGAATCTAAAACCATAATTAGTAAATGGACCCCCATGAATCTCTAGTATCAAAGGGTGTTTTTTTGATGAATCAAACTCTGGTGGATAGACTAACCATCCTTGTATTTTTTTACCATCATATGATGAGCTGTACCAAACCTCTTCAACTTTTCCTAATTCCTTATAATCAAAAAGATCTTTATTTAAATCAGTTAATCTATTTTTTGATCCGTTATAACCAACAGCTAAATCAGCTGGGTTATAAACGTTTCCATAAGTAAATGCATATCTTCCAGAAGAAGATATGGTATAAGTACCACCACTATATGGTCTTCCTAGAGACAATCCCCCCAATTCATCTACAATATCCTTAACTCTTCCATTAAGATTAATTGAAGCAATTCTAGTCATCCCTTCACTATCATATTGGAAATAAAAACCATTACCATCTTTCATCCAATTAATGTTACTAATATTTCTATCAAAGCCCTGTGAAATCAACTTAATATTTTCTCCATTTACATCCATTATATAAAGTGAATTTTGTTGATACCCTAAAAATTTATCATCATAACCAAGAAAAGCAATTTTTGTTTTATCAGGCGATACTATAGGCGATCTATCAGGACCAAATCTTGAAGTTAATTGATCTATTTTCCCAGATTTTATATTTAGCTTATAAATTTCTGAATTATTTGGTTCAAAATCAGAGTTATCTCTAAGATTTGCTGAAAAAAGAACGTTTTCACTATCTAGCCAAATAGCCGAACTAGGGTTTTTTTTCAAAAAACTAACCTGTCTGGGAGTACCTCCTTCTACCGGGAGAATAAAGATTTGATTGTTCCCACTTTTCCTATATCCTCTTCCATCATATCTATAAACCATATCATCAATTTCTATTGGTGGAGTATTCCATTTAGCTCCTTCTGGTTTTTCTGGCATTTTAATTAACTTATCATCTTTTGCTTCAACAAATGAATTAAATAAAAGATGCTTATCATCATAAGACCATTCAACATTCCCTATTGATGAATGTAAGTTTGTAAGTTTTTGAGTTGAGTTATTTTCTAAATTATATAAATAAAGCTGAGTAGTTCCATCATGATTAGATCTAAACGTAAACATCTTTCCGTTATTTGACCATTTTGGAGAAAATGAATTATGATTACCAGTTGTTATTGGTTTCATTCCAATACCATTAAAATTAACAATCCATATATTAGATAAATTTTTATCAGTCATTATGTCTTTAAAATTTCTTTGAAATAATACCATTTCCCCATTGGATGAAATTTCAGGATTAGAAATATATTCTAAATCAAAAACATCTATTGGATCTAACTTATTACTTGGTTGAGAAAAAATTAAATTTGATAGAAAAAAAATTGAAAATAAAGTCAAAATAGGTTTCTTTAATTTGGTTTCCATAATATTTACTATATTTAAAAATTCAGAAAATGAGTTAATATTTAAATCTATAAAATTTTATTAAAATGAATAAACAAATAAGCAGAAGAAATTTAATTAAGCTTCTAGGAATATCTGGAGCATCAATACCATTAACAGGACTTATAAATTCTAAGAAAATTAATTTAAATAAAAACCCAAAAGAAAGTATTCCTATTAAATTAAGCTCTAATGAAAACCCATATGGTCCATCAAAAAAAGTTAGAGAGGCAATTATCGAAGCTTTTGATGAAGTATGTAGATATCCTTATAGTGAACCTTACAATAGAATTTCACAACTTGAAAAAAAAATTGCTAAAAGAGAAGGTGTTGATCCAGGAATGGTACTTGTAACAGGAGGATCAAATGAAGGCTTAAGAGCAACAGGAAGACTATTTGGAACTGAAAAAAAAGAAATTATTGCTTGTAAACCTACTTACTTAGCTTTAATGACCTATGCTGAGGAGTTTGATTGTAAAATAAACTGGGTGCCTCTTGATAAAGAACTAAAATATGATTTGAACGAAATAAAAAATAGGGTATCAGATAAAACGAGCATGATTTTTGTATGCAATCCAAATAACCCGACTGGCACAATGTTAGATTCAAAAGTTTTAGAAAATTTTTGTTTAAACATTTCTAAAAAGACTTGTGTTTTTGTTGATGAAGCTTACTATGATTATTCAATTAATAACGGATACCCTACAATGACTAAACTTGTTAAAAAAGGTCATAATATTATTGTTTCAAGAACATTCTCTAAAGTCTATGGTCTAGCCGGATTAAGGATTGGCTATCTTATTTCCAATGAGGAAAGAATAAATCAATTGAAAAAATGTACAATGGCCGGAACTAATATTCTAGCTTCTCATGCTGCAATTAATGCATATGATGACAATGAGTTTTTTAACTATAGTTTGAACAAAAATAAAGAGGGATTAAATTTTTTATATTCTCTTTTTGACGAACTTGACCTTGAATATAAAAAATCATATACAAATTTTGTATTTTTTAAATCAGGACATCATATTGATAAGGTTCAAGATTTTATGAAAAAGAAAAATATTTTAGTAGGAAGACCATTTCCTCCTTATTACAATTGGTGTAGAATTAGCACTGGAAAGATAGAAGATTTAGAAAAATTCTCAACTGCTTTAAAAGAGTTCTATAAAACCTAAACAATTACTAACTATAAATATGTTTAAAAAACTCACCTTTGTTTTTCTATTATTTTTTTTAAGCTGTAATCAGGAAAAGTCTAATTTAAAAAATCCAAATTTCATAATTATTTTCATGGATGATTTAGGTTATGGAGACATAAATTCTTTTGGGTCAATTAATTACGAAACACCCAACTTGAATAAACTTGTTAAGGAAGGAATGTTATTTACTAACTTTTATACCGTACAACCAGTATGTAGTGCTTCGAGGGCAGCCTTACTTACAGGATGTTACTCCAATAGAATAGGAATAAGTGGAGCTTTAATGCCATATTCAAAAATTGGATTGAACGAAAAAGAAATTACTATTGCAGAACTACTAAAGGAAAAAGGATATGCAACATCAATTTTTGGAAAATGGCATCTAGGTCATCAAAAGAAATTTCTTCCTTTAAATCATGGATTTGACAGTTTTCTAGGAATACCTTATTCAAATGATATGTGGCCCGTAGATTTTGATGGGAAACAAATTGCTGATACTTCAAGTTGGAGAAAAAAATCTTATCCTCAATTACCTCTAATAAAAGATTTCGAGAAAATAGAAGAAATCAAATCTCTTGAAGATCAAGCCAAGTTGACAACTTTATACACTGAAAAGTCAGTTGAATTTATAAATGAAAATAAAAATAATCCTTTTTTCCTTTATTTACCCCATACAATGCCTCATGTACCAATAGCTGTATCTAATAAATTTAAGGGGAAAAGCTCTCAAGGTTTATACGGAGACCTTATGATGGAAATTGATTGGTCAGTAGGTGAAATAGTTAAAGCCTTAAAAATAAATAACATTGAAGAAAATACGTTTCTAATTTTTACAAGCGATAATGGACCATGGCTAAATTTCGGAAACCACGCAGGTTCTACAGGTGGGTTAAGAGAAGGAAAAGGAACAACTTTTGAAGGAGGTGTAAGAGTTCCAACTATAATGAAATGGCCTAAGGTAATTGAAGGAGGAACAATATCAAATAAAATTGCTGCAACAATAGATATTTTTCCTACAATTGCAAAAATAGTATCTGGGAAATTACCTGATCATATAATTGATGGCGTTGATATATCCGAAATTTTAGAAGGTAATATAAATTCTAATCCAAGAAATCATTTGTATTTTTATTATGGGAAAAATAATTTAGAAGCAATAAGGAAAGATAACTGGAAATTGATATTTCCTCATAAAAGCAGATCTTATAAAAACGTCTTACCAAAGAATGATGGTCATCCTGGAAAGTACTCTCAAATTATTACTGATTATGCTTTATATAATCTAAGAAGAGATCCTGGAGAAGAATATGATGTTAAAGATCTTTATCCAAAAATTGTTGAAGAGATTGAATATTTAGCTGAAATAGCAAGAAAAGACCTTGGAGATAACTTACAAAAAAGAAAAGGGGAAAACTTAAGAAAAGTTGGAAAACTTAAAAAGTGATCCCGACAGGAGTCGAACCTGTAACCTACTGCTTAGAAGGCAGTTGCTCTATCCAGTTGAGCTACGGGACCAATCAATAAATGCAAAAATAATTTTATTAAATAATTCTACCAAAAACTATTTGTAAGAAAATTAATAAGAAATTATAATTGTTTTTTTAAAAGTACTTATTGTCCCGAAAAATAATAAAATTAACTGATATTGCAATATTAAGATACTAACTTAACATTAACAGCATTTAATCCTTTTCTTCCTTCCTCTAATTCGAATTCTACATTGTCACCTTCTTTAACTTCATCGATAAGTTTTGAGACGTGAACAAAGTATTCTGATTCATCTTTAGAAGAAACAACAAACCCATAACCTTTGGATTCATTAAAAAATTTTACTGTTCCTTTTTCCATAATTTAATTTAAATTTAGGCGAAGATACATTATATATTTTAATAAAAAAGAAAATTGGAACAAACTATTTCTATTTTTTCTTTGCAGAAAAATTTCCGTTAGGTTGAATAAATAAGACTTCAGATACTGTTTCTTTATTATTTAATATAAACTTTAATTCATAGCCCTCTAAAATTTTTATTTCAAACTTATTTTTACCAATTGAAAAAAGTTCATACTCGGGTTGACCTGGGACAAAAAGAAATAGCTTATCATCCTTTAAATAAACTTTAGTAATCACTTGAGATGTTAATTTATATTCACCAACATATTTTTTCATTTCTTCTTTTTCAAGACTAACTTCTTTGGATTTTCTATTAAATACAATTGGATCATCAATAGCAGGTTCAAACTGAATACTTAATGATTCTATTTCTCCTTTATTATTTGATGAAAATTTTACTAAAAAATCATTATAGGAAAGAAGGGTATCTGCTTTGCCATCTACTACTTCTACTGGAACAAATGTGTCATAATGATAATGATCTAACCACATAGTTATGTAAGGTGTAGCTGCAAATAAAGAGTCTTTTTTAGTAAATAATTCAAAAACACCATATCCAGGATGATCATAATATCCATTATAATCCTCTAATTTATGAGATGGGCTTGTTCCTTCTATTTGAGAAGAAGTAAATATTTTTTTTGCTTGTTTATTATCTTTTTTAATTGCTTTCATTTGTTTAACTACAAGTTTCAACCAGTCAGTTCTTTCTTCTTCTAACATTCTATCAGAAATAATATTTCTCACAATTGAAGGGATCAAAGATCCACCTTGATTTGCAAGAACTACAATACCCAAACTATCGGTAGGGAAAAAAGCAGTTGAAGCTCTAAAACCATCAATAGCACCTCCATGTTCAACTCTATAATGACCTTTATAAGACGATATCTGCCAACCATATCCATAATTGCTAAGATGTAAGTCTGGTGTTTCTTTTGTAGGTAAATTAGCTCCTGATACATTATGAGAACTCATTGCTTCAAAAACATATGATGAGGATAAAATTTGATTTTCTTTATATTTTCCTCCATTTATCCAAGCTATAAGCCAATTAGACATTTCTTTAACACTACTATTTATACTTCCAGCAGGTCTCATCCCAGCAATTTTATAATAATCTGTTTTCTCATTATCATCTAAATAGCCAAAAGCAGCATTTTCTTCTTTTTCCATTTCTGCTATTGAAAGGTTTGATCTTTCCATTCCCAATGGCTCAAAAATCATTTCCCTAATATTATCCTCCCATGATTCTCCAGTAATTCTTTCAGCTATAACACCTTGAACCAAAAACATAAAATTGTTATACCAATATTTATTTCTAATAGTAGTAAAGGGCTTATGATATTCTATTCTTTTAATTAAACTATCCTTAGAAAAAGTAGGAAAAAAATACCAAGATAAATCATGTCTAGGAATTCCAGTTCTATGACTCATCAAATCTCTGATAGAAATTATTTCATTCAAATTAGCATTATAAAATCTTAATTCTTTGACATAATCAATTGGACTATCTTCAAAATCAAGTTTACCTTTATCTCTTAACAAACCTAATAAAGAAGATGTAAAGGCTTTTGTACATGATCCAATTGCAAATAAAGTATTTTCATTATTTAAAATTTTATTTTCATAATCCCTATAACCAAAACCTTTTGCATAAATCATTTTATCTTTTTCAACAACAGCAACAGCAAAACCGGTTTCATTTAATGACTTTAAAACTTTGTTAAGTTCAGAATCTAAGCCTTTTAATCTATCGTCATTTTGAGCAAATAAGTTGTAAAATGATATAGATATAAATAAAATAAATAATGTTAAAGTTTTATTTTTCATTATTTAAACATAATGAAAATTAATCATTTTTTAATAATATAATAATTGGTAATAATTTAAATATCTTTAACAAATTTTAATTTTATGAAAAAAATAAAAGATCATATTAAAACTTATCTAAACTATCCTATAGATGGGATTAAATATTATGATCTAAATCCAGTTTATAAAAATTCAAAGATTAGAACTCAGTTAGTTAATAATTGTATTGAATTAATAAAAAATGAGAAATACGATTACATTGCTTTAATTGAAGCAAGGGGGTTTTTAATAGGTTCAATAATTGCTGATAAACTAAAAAAAGGAATTGTTTTGTGTAGAAGTAAAAAAAACAGACTACCAGGAAAAATATTTACCGTAAAACATAAACTTGAATATGGCGAGGCTACTATGCAAGTTCAAAAAGGAAGTGGAAAAGTTCTAATTTTTGATGATGTAATAGCAACAGGAGGAACAGGGAATGGCGCATATACAGTTTTAAAAAAAGCTGGATATGATCCAGTGTCATCTCTATATCTTGTGGAACTTACAAAACTTAAACCAAAAAGTAAAATTCCTTATAAAAGTGCTATTCAATATTGATTTTTATTTTTTTTAAAAAACCAATCAAAAAAGTTTTCTTCTTTAAAAACAAAATCCCAGGCGTTATGATATACGCCTTTGTATTCAGTATATAAAATATTTTTTTTTGACTTTTCAAGTAAAAAATTATAAGCTTTTCTTGAGTTGTAAACGGAAACTACCCTATCCATATCTCCATGAAAAATCCAAAAAGGTACATCAATAGCATTTTGAAGTAAATCTAAATCTGCACCACCACAAATTGGGGCAGCTGCAGCAAAAATTTCTGGCCTATAAGATACTAAATCAAAAACACCGTATCCTCCCATAGAAAGACCGGAAATATATATTCTATTTTTATCTATATTTTTTTTTTCAATCAAATATTGAATTAATTCGATTACTAAATTTCCATATGATGAAATTGATTTTTTATCTTCTAAATCATTCTTTTTTATCCATGGATCTACCTTATGATATGACCACCTTGAGTTTTTAGGACATTGAGGAAAAATAATATAAGAATTAAACTGTTTTTTTTCAGTTTCTCTCATAAAAAAATTGGATCCATGAATAAGTTGAGAATTATTGTCATTTCCTCTTTCTCCAGCACCATGTAAAAATATAAATAGAGGAACAGGTTTATTTTCTTTAAAATATGGCTCTAGAATTCGATATTTAATAGAATCTTTTTTAAAGTAAAAAACATCTTTATTATAATCTTCCAAGGTTCTTTTCTGAGAAAAAACTAATGGTTGAAAAAGGATAAAAAAAATTAAAACCTGAATATAAAAAAAGAGATTCATTGCGGAGAGAGGGGGATTCGAACCCCCGGTACACGATAAAAGTGTACGGCAGTTTAGCAAACTGCTGGTTTAAGCCACTCACCCACCTCTCCTAATTGAGAGCAAATATAAAATATCGAATAATTCAATGAAACTTTTATTAATTAATTATGAAATGTGAAAAAAAGTTAAAAATTAGTTTTATTGTATTTTGGGTTAATCGATTGATTAATTTTGACTTTTATTATGGAATGGATTAAAAATATAGATAAAAATATACCTGTTGATTTTGATAAAATATTAATTAAGTTTTTACTAAGATCAATATATTTTGGTTTATTTATTTTATCCCTCCTAGGTCCATCTTTTGGGGAAAGTAAAAAAGAAGTAGAAATAGTAGGGAAAGATATAATGATTGCTATTGATTTGTCTGAATCAATGAATGCAAATGATATCCAGCCTTCTAGATTAGAAAAAATAAAATTTGAATTAAAAAACATTGTTAAAGAATTTTACTCTGATCGGATTGGAATTATAATGTTTTCAAACGATGCATTTGTTCAATGTCCATTAACATATGACAAGAATGCTTTAAACTTATTTATTGAAACATTAAATACCAAACTGGTCCCAAATACTGGAACAGATTTTGGGCCACCACTAAAGATTTCTTTAGATAAATTA
>CABZXU010000026.1 GCA_902529805.1 uncultured Marinoscillum sp. | reverse complement strand
AAGTTCATTACTTTAACAATACTTATTTCAAGTTTAATTGCTATTTACATTTCAACTAATAAAGGTGATGAATTAACTATTCATTCAGCTCAAGAAATAAAAAATGAATCAAAACCTTCATCAACTACTATAGATAGTTTAAAAATTGACTCACAAATAGTTGAAAAAAATAATTTACCAATTGAAATTAAAAAATCTGAAGTTTTAATTAATGATAAAAAAACTGGAAAATATTATATTATATCAGGAAGTTTCAAAGATTACGAATTATCTTTAAATGAAGCAAATGAATTTTTAAATAATGGATTTCAAAGTTCAATTATTTTACCAATTGAAAATAAAAATGGATATTACAGAGTTGCAATTGACGCTCATTTAAATAAAAAGGAAGCTATAATTGCATTAAATAATTACAAAAATACTTTAAAGAAGGAACTATGGATTTTAAAACATTAATACTACAAATAATAAGCGATTCAACCATTATTGAAAAATCAAATGAACCATTAACAATATCTGTTTTTGATTTATTATTAAAAGGTGGTTTTATGATGATTCCAATCTTCATATTATTTATCATGTCAATTTATATCCTTTTTGAAAAAATTTTTGTTTTAAGAAGAGAGTCTAAAAATATTAAAGGGTTTAATAAAGAAATAAGAGATAGGGTAGTTGAAGGTGATATTAATGGAGCAAAATTAATCTGTCAAGAAACAAACACTCCATCTTCTAGAATGATATTAAAAGGCTTATCTAGAATTAATGGAAATTTAAAAAACATTGAAGCATCAATTGAAAACGTTGGAAAAATAGAAATATATAATTTAGAAAAAAACTTAAGTCTTCTAGCGACTATTTCTGGTGCAGCTCCAATGATAGGTTTTTTAGGAACGGTGACTGGTATGATTCAAGCATTTATTTCAATAGCACAAGAAGAAGGTGCAGTAAGTCCTAAGTTGTTGTCAAGTGGAATATATGAAGCTATGATAACAACAGCATCTGGATTATTTGTTGGCATAATTGCCTATTTATCATATAATTATCTTGTAGCGAAAGTTGAAAAATTAATACATAATATGGAATATTCTTCAATTGAATTCTTAGATATTTTACAGGAAAAACGATGAATATTAAATCTAAACATAAGGTTAATTCAATGTTTAGTATGTCTTCAATGACAGACATTATATTTCTATTATTAATCTTTTTTATGCTTACAGCTTCATTTATAACTCCATCAGGTTTGCCAATCAATCTTCCATCAAGTAAGAGTTCAAACATAGTTATCCAAAAAATTTCTGTTTCTATTACTGAAGAACTAGAATATTTTGTTAACGATGAAAAAGTTGAAATTCAAAATTTAGAAATGATACTAAAAAATGAACTTCAAGGAAAGGAAGGTTTAATTGTTTTGCATTGTGATAAAAATGTTCCAGTAGAAAAGCTTGTTGATGTAGCAGGAATAGCCACATTATTAGAAGCAAAAGTTAGTATTGCAACTAAACCAAAAAAATAAGTTTTGAAAAATAATTTATCATCAAAAAATAAAGCTGGATTATTAACATTATTTGTAAATATCATATTTTTTCTTGTAATTTTTTTTATGATTGCCTGGAAAGAAACAATACCACCAATACCAGAATATGGTATTGAAATTGGAATTAGCGAATATATTGATAATTCAGAAAATAATGAAAAAGAAGATATTGAAGCTGAAATTCAAGATGAAACAAAAAATGAATTGGATAATGAGTTAGTTGAAGAAGAGTCTTTACAATCTGGTGATAATGTATTTGAAAAAGAAAATTTAGATAAAGATGATTTAGAAGATTTTAATGACACACCTATTGATAAAATTGAAACTATAAAAAAAGAACTTGAAGAGATTGAAAAAGAAAATGTTGAAAAGAAAACTACTGATGAAAAATTAAGCTCTAAACAAGTGATTGACTCTAGGTCAATTTATTCTGAAAAAAGCAATTCTCCAACAGGTGCTTCCTTAGACTTACAAGGTTGGATATGGGATTCCTTACCGAAACCAAAAGATTTAAGTAAAGAAAATGGAAAAATTATTTTCGAAATTTTTGTAAATATTTATGGAGAAATTGAAAATATAAGAACATTAGAAACTACTGTAACTCCATCAGTAGAAAAGGTTTATAAAGATGAAGTATTAAATTTATCATTTACACAAACCTCAACAAATTATAATCCAGCAGACATTTCAAAAGGAACAATAACTTTCATAATAAAATCTAAATAAATGGATTATAATGAAACAATTAAGTTTCTTTATAATCAACTCCCTGTATATCAAAATACTGGAAATAAAGCATTGAACTTAGGTTTGGAAAAAATTAAAAGATTATTAATTAAACTTGATGATCCTCAAAAATCTTTAAAAATTGTTCATATAGCTGGAACAAATGGCAAAGGCTCTTCTGCGCACAGTATAGCCGCTATTTGTCAATATAATAACCTTAAAACAGGATTATATACATCCCCTCATCTATTTGATTTCAGAGAAAGAATAAGAATTAATGGAAAAAAAGTTTATAAAAACTTTGTAACTGAATTTGTAAATAAAAACCTAAAATTAATTAAACAAATTTCACCTTCATTTTTTGAAATTACTTTTGCTATTAGTTTATGTTATTTTAAAAAAAAAAAAGTTGATTTAGCTATAATTGAAGTTGGTTTAGGAGGAAGGTTAGATTCAACTAATATTGTTAACCCATTCATAAGTTTAATTACAAACATTGGTTTTGATCATAAAGAAATCCTCGGTTCTACATTATATGAAATTGCTGAAGAAAAGGCAGGTATTATTAAAGAAAAATCGATTGTAATAATTGGAAAAAGACAAAATAAAATTGAAAATTTGTTTATCGAAAAATCTTTTAAATCAAATAGTAAAATATATTTTGCTGATGATGAAATTCATATATCAAATAGAAAAAATAAGAAAATTGATATCTTTTTAACTTTTGATAAAAAAAAATATTCAATAAGTACCAGTATATCTTCAAACTACTATTCAAAAAATATACCTGGTATAATTCTAACATCTTTTTTTATTTTAAAAACATTTAAAATAAAAAGTAAAGAACCTTTTGAAGGTATTAAACATATTAAAGAAACAGGCTTAAGAGGTAGATGGGAAATTCTTTCTAAAAAACCTAAAATTATTTGTGATATATGTCATAATATTGACGCTTTCAATGAAATTACAAATGAATTAAATAATATGAATTTTAAAAATTTATATTTTATAATTGGAGGTGTTGAATCTAAGGATTGGAAAAATATTATAAAAAAATTACCAAAAAATCAAAGGATTTATCAAACGAAGAAATACTTTTTAACAAAATTAAAAATAAAATAAGTTCTCTTAATAATGAATTAGATTACAAATCATCAACTTATGAATATAATCTAAATCAAATAAAAATAAATAAAAAAGAATTAGTAAAATCTAAAGATGAAATTAAAGATTCTAAAAATATAACATCTGATAAGGATAATTTGCTTGTTGAATTATATAAACAAAAAGACAAACTTGAAATTGAATTAAATAATTATGAGAATGACTATCAAAAGACAAGAGATGAAATTGATAAAATTGATAAGGAAATTAAATTAAATAGAGATAAAAAAGATCAAAATTTAATATTAATAAATGAATATAAAAATGAAATTCATGACTTAGAATTGGACTTAAATTCTGTAAATGAAAGAATTAAGGTTGAATTTGATTTGAATATTTTAGATCTAAAATCAGATGAAGGTGTTTTTGAAAATAAGTCAACTGAAACTATTGAAAATATTATTCTAAAAACAAAAGAAAAAATTGATAAAATTGGACAAATCAATCCCTTAGCATTGGAAACTTATAATGAAATGAAAGAGAGGTATGAGTTTATTAGCAAAGAAAGAAATGATTTATTAGAAGCAAAAGAGTCATTACTTAAAACAATAAGTGAAATTGACAAAAATGCCACTGAAACTTTTCTGATTTCTTTTGAAAAAATAAAAAAATACTTTAAAGATGTTTTTCGCTCACTTTTTATTGAAGATGATGATTGCGATTTAATTTTATCAGATGAAAATAATCCATTAGAATCAAGTATCGATATATTAGCTAAACCAAAAGGTAAAAAACCAATTTCAATTAATCAACTATCAGGTGGTGAAAAAACTTTAACCGCTACTTCATTATTATTCGCAATATATTTATTAAAACCAGCTCCATTTTGTATATTTGACGAGGTAGATGCACCTTTAGATGATAATAACATTGATAAATTTAATAGAATTATTAAAAAATTTTCTAAAGATTCTCAATTTATTATAGTTACTCATAATAAAAGAACAATGATGAATACAGATATTATATATGGTATTACTATGCCTGAACAAGGCGTTTCTAAAGTTGTGCCTGTTGATTTAAGAAACCTTAACCTTTAGTTAACTATTGGTTTATAAATTATACATATATTAAAAACATAATTTACGTTTTAAACGTTAATACTTTATACTTACTAAATATTATATAAAATGGACAAAGAAGTTGCTAAAAAATCATTAATTGGTGGTGAATTCCTTATAAACGATATTGATTCTAATTCAATTTTTACGATTGATGATTTCAATGAAGAACAAAGGATGATGGTTGAAGCTTGTGAAGATTTTATAAAAAGAGATGTAAATCCTGTAAAAGATAAAATTGATGAATTAGAAGATGGTTTGATGGTCTCGTTATTAGAAAAAGCTGGTGAACTAGGTTTGTTAGGAATTTGTGTTCCATCTCAATATGGTGGCTTAGATATGAGTTTTAATACAAGTATGTTAATTGCTGATATTGTAGGCTCAACTGGTTCTTTTTCAACAGCATATGGTGCCCACACAGCTATAGCTACTTTACCTATATTATATTATGGATCAGAAAAGCAAAAAAATAAATACCTACCTAAATTAGTTTCTGGTGAGTGGAAAGGTGCATATTGCTTATCTGAACCAGACTCAGGCTCAGATGCTAATGCTGCTAAAACAAGTGCTAAATTATCTGAAGATAAAAAAAATTATTTAATCAATGGTCAAAAGATGTGGATTACAAACGGTGGTATTTCAGATTTATATATCGTATTTGCTAAAATTGATGATGATAAATTAATGTCAGCTTTTATTGTTGAAAAATCTTTTGGTGGTATAACTATGAATGATGAAGAAAAAAAACTTGGCATTAAAGGATCTTCTACTAGACAAATATTTTTTAATGATTGTAAGGTTCCGATTGAAAATCTACTTTCCAAAAGAGAAAACGGTTTTAAAATTGCTTTAAACGTATTAAATATAGGCCGAATAAAATTAGGTGCTGGAGTCCTTGGTGGTTGTAGAGGTGTTATCGATCATGTTATTACTTATTCAAATGAAAGAATACAATTTGGAAAACCACTCTCATCCTTTGGCGCTATAAAAAATAAAATTGCTCAAATGGTATGCAAGACCTATGCTTGTGAAGCTTTATCTTATAGAGCTGGACAAGATATTGACAATAAAGTACTTGAATTAATGGAAAGTGGTGTGTCAAAATCAAAAGCTGAAGTTGATGCCTTAGATCAATTCGCTGTAGAATGTGCTATTGCTAAAGTATTTGGTTCTGAAATACTTGATTATGTAGTTGATGAAGGTGTTCAAATTTATGGTGGAATGGGTTTTTCTGAAGAGGCTCCAATGGCTAGAGCTTATAGAGATGCCAGGATATCTAGAATTTATGAAGGAACAAGTGAAATTAATAGAATGTTATTAGTTGGTATGATTTTAAAAAGAGCCGCTAAAGGTGAGTTAGATATAACCTCAAGTGCTTTATCTGTTTCTGAAGAATTATTATCTGTACCTACTATTGATAATGGTGATGATGCTTCCATTTTCAGTGAATACCATCATGTAATTAAAAATTTAAAAAAAGCAACTCTTATGGTTTTAGGAAAGGCGGCTTTACATTTTAAAGATAAAATTTCTGATGAACAGGAGATACTTATGAATATAGCAGATATGATAATAAACTTGTATGCTGCAGAATCAGTATTATTAAGATCCGAGAAAATTATAAATAAATACAATAAAGATGATGAATCAATTTATTTCGATATAATGAAGTCATTTCTTAATGATACATGTGTAAATGTATCAAACTCAGGTAAAGAGTGTTTAAATAACTTTGTTTCTTCCGATGAGTTAAATATGATGATAATTGGATTAAGAAGATTTACTAAAATTAATCCAATTAATATTAAAGATACCAGAAGAAAAATTGCAGATAAAATAGTATCTACCGGCGAATACAATATTTTTAATATTTTATAATAATTAGTTTTTACACAATTAATTCATCTTTATTTATATCTTTAAATAAAGAAATTCTCCTATGAATTCAAGAGGTGGTTTTAATACAAAAATTGGTTTTATATTGGCAGCTGCTGGATCAGCTGTAGGTTTAGGGAATATTTGGAAGTTTCCTATTGAAGTTTCTAATGGCGGAGGAGCAGCATTTTTATTAATGTATTTATTTTTTTGTTTTATCTTATGCTTTCCTGTTATAGTGTCCGAAATTGCAATTGGAAGAAAATCAAAAAGAAACGCGATCGGTTCATTTGAAAAATTAGGATTTAAAAAGTGGAGTTTTATTGGTAAAATGGGTGTTTTAACCGGTATTTTAATACTATCATTCTATTCAGTTGTAGCAGGTTGGGTTTTGGGTTATGTATTTGAAATGCTTAGAGGTAATTTTCAAGTTTATGAAAGCTTTTATGAATATACAAATAACGTTAAAAATATCATTTTATACTCCTTTTTGTTTATGTTCGTTACCGCATTTATTGTATCCAAAGGAATAGCAGATGGAATTGAAAGAGCTTCTAAAATATTAATGCCTTCCTTAATATTTCTAATGATAACACTGATACTTTATGCTCTTACTCTCCCAAATTCAATGGAAGGTATTAAATTTTATTTGATACCTGATTTCTCACAAATAAATTTAAATATTGCTGGAAGTGCACTTGGACAAGCTTTTTTTTCATTATCACTAGGTATGGGAATGTTAATTACATATGGAAGTTATATTAATAAAGATACTAATATCGTAAAATCTGCTGCCCTAATTACCCTTGCAGATGTAGGAATTGCATTTTTAGCAGGTTTAGTTATTTTTCCTTTTATATTTTCAAATAATTTAGCTGTAGAAGGAGGTCCAGGATTAATATTTACGACATTACCTCAAATTTTCGAATCTCTAGGTGAAAAAACAGGTGTTTTGGTTGGTTCAGCTTTTTTTATATTATTAACATTTGCTGCTTTGACATCTACTGTCTCACTTCTAGAAGTACCTGTTTCTTATGTTGTAGATGAATATAAAATTCCAAGAAGCCTTTCTGTATGGATAATAGCTTTTTTTATTTTTATTTTAGGAATTCCATCTTTATTATCTCAAGGTGAGTTTCTTTTTTTTAAAAATTTCATTACTTATTTAGGTTCATCAGAGCCAGTTGATTTCATGAGTTTCATCATTCATGTTTCAAATGATACATTATTACCATTAGGGGGGTTTTTTATAACCTTTTTTGTTGCATACATATGGAAAAAAGAAAATTTATTAGATGAAATATCTATTGGAAACAATAATTTCAAAAAATCATTTATAGCTAAATATATTTCCTTTTCAATTTCGATTATATGCCCAATAGTTTTAGGTTCATTATTTGTAATTACATTTTTAGAAAAGTTTTTTGGGGTAAGTTTAATTTAAAACTTATTCATACCTTAATGACTCTATAGGATCAAGTTTACTAGCCCTATTTGCTGGAATATATCCACTAATAATTCCAACTAATGTACTAATTAAAATACCTAATATTATCCAGAGCCATGGAACTGAAAAAGAACCACCTATAATCCAAGTAACAAAGAACCCAAATATAAGTCCAAAAATAACACCACCTATTCCACCAAGCTGACAAATCACAATTGACTCAGTTAAAAATTGATTTTTGATATCTATTGGAGTAGCGCCAATTGATTTTCTAATTCCAATTTCTCTTGTTCTTTCATTTACAGAAACCAACATTATATTCATTAATCCAATTGATGCTCCTAGTAATGTTATGAAAGAAATAGAAAAGCCACCTATTTTAAGATATCCTGTTATATCACTTAACCTTTCTTCTAATGACTCATTTCTAACTACCTCAAATGATTTTTCATTTCCGATAGGGTCTTGTCTAATTATACTCATTATTTTTGAAGAAATACCCATATCTTTTTCTATTTCAGTTGTATTATCTACTCTTACTTCAACCTCAAATCTTGATGAAGGTCTTAATCTTCTACCGGTTTCAAGTGGAATTATTACCATATCATCTACACTTCTTCCAAAAGAACTCCCCTCCTCTTCTAAAACTCCAATTATTCTAAAATTAGTTCCTCGAGCTGAAAAAACTTTATTTATTGGATTTTCGCTTTTTTTAAATAATTTATCAATTATTTTAGAACCAATTATAGCTACATTTATACCATTATTTGACTCTAATTCGGTAAAATTTCTACCTGACTGTAAATTGTAACCCTTAACTTTTAATAAATTAAAATCACCAGCCGATACACTTATATTTGGGTTTGTAGTCTCTGATTTATATTTAAGTTCTGCTGTTCGTGTAACATATGTATTTACACTGACAATACCATTTCCATTATATTTTTGAACAAACATTTTAATTTCTCTCCATTTTAATGGGGGGTTGTTTTTCTTTTTTACCCCTCTATTTCTACCTCTTTCATCCCTAGAACTTTCTATCGTATAAACATCAGATCCCAAACTAGAAAAACTATCTGTTACAGAACTCTTAACTCCATCAATTGATGTTAAAATACCTACTAAAGAAGAAATGCCAATAGAAATTATAGCTGCAGAAAGGAATACCCTTAATTTGTTAGATTTTATAGAAGTTAAACTTTCTAATATTAGTTGTATGAAATTCATAATGAAAATGAAAAAATCAATACAAATTTAAATAAAAATCAATAAGCAGACTTAGTAGTTTTAATAATTATGGAAGCTATCTTATAAGGATCACCATTAGAAGCAGGTCTTCTATCTTCTAATCTACCCTTCCATCCATCTTCAAAAGTTCCAATAGGTATTCTAATTGATGCTCCCCTATCAGAAACACCATAGCTAAATTGGTTAATTGATTGAGTTTCATGTAGACCTGTTAATCTTTGATCATTATCCGCGCCGTAAACATTAATATGAGAATCAACATTTTCACCAAATTTATCACATACTTTATTGAAGATAGCTTCATCACCACAGGTTCTTAATGTATTATCAGAGAAGTTTGCATGCATACCAGAACCATTCCAATCACCCTTAACTGGCTTAGGATGTAGATTAATAGAAACACCAAACTTTTCAGCATTTCTTTCGGCAAGATATCTTGCTACCCAAACTTGATCACCAGCATTTTTTGCACCTTTTGCAAAGATTTGATATTCCCATTGGCCAGGAGCTACTTCAGCATTTATTCCCTCTAAATTTATTCCAGCATCTAAGCATTGATTAAGATGAGATTCCACTATATCTCTTCCAAATGTGTTTTCAGCACCGACACTGCAGTAATATGGACCTTGCGGTCTTGAAGGAAAACCTTCTTTTGGAAAACCTAAAGGTTTATTAATTTCATAATCCCAGAAAAAATATTCTTGTTCAAAACCAAACCAAAAATCATCATCATCATCATCAATGGTAGACCTGCCATTCGTTTTATGTGGTGAACCATCAGGATTTAACACTTCAGTCATTACTAAATAACCATCAACCCTATCTGGGTCCGGAAAAATAGCAACTGGTTTTAGCAAACAATCAGAGCTACTACCATCAGCTTGAGCTGTTGAACTTCCATCAAAACTCCACATAGGACAATCATTTATTGAACCTGAAAAATTTCTTTTGATTAATGTTTTACTTCTAATGGTTTGAGTAGGAGAATTACCATCTAACCATATATACTCTAATTTTGATTTGTTTATACTAGTCATAATAAATTAAATTAATTTGACAAATGAGCAAAGAAATTTAATTATAATAATATATAAAAGATTATTTTTTAAATAAACAGGAAATTATTGTGATTTTTTTAAAAAAAAGGGATAATATTTGAAGATTTCTTAATTATAATTGAAAAATCATTAAATAAATTATAATTTTTTCAATTTTGAATTAAAAACCTTCTTGAATTTATCTAGTTTAGGTTTAATTACAAATGAACAGTATGGTTCATTAGAATTCAAATTATAGTAATCTTGATGATAATCTTCTGCAAGAAAAAACTTTTCAAATTTTTCAATTTCAGTTACTAAAGGTTTTTCATAAGCTCCAGACTTATTAAGTTTTAATTTATATTCATGAGCTAAATTTTTTTGTTCATCATCATGATATAGAATAATTGATCTATATTGAGTTCCTACATCATTTCCTTGCCTATTAATTGTTGTAGGATCATGTGTTTTCCAAAATATTTCCAACAACTCTGTATAGGTTATTATATTAGGATCATATTTAATCTGAATAACCTCAGCATGATTGGTAATACCAGAGGTAACCAACTTATAAGTGGGATTTGAATAATTACCACCTGAATAACCAGATTCAACAGATTTTATTCCTTCAACAATTTCAAAAATTGCTTCGGTGCACCAAAAACAACCTGATCCAAAAGTAGCGGTTTTGTAATTCATATTATAAGAATTTAAAAGAGTAAATAAGGTTATAAAAATTAAATTAATCATTATTAAAAATCAAATACAATTATCTACAATATTTTTTTAACAAATCAGAAGAATCAATAAAACTTAACGATTTTGAAATCAAAAAGTTTTTACAGGCTTTATTTGAATCGTTTAGTGATAAAAAAATTATTCCTTTATAAAAGTAATTTTCAGGAAAATTTTTATTTAATGAAATTGAATTATTAAATGATTTCATTGCTTCATTAAAATTTCCTTGATTTTGATAAGATCTTCCTAACCAATAATGAGCTAAATAAAGATCGCTATTAATTTTAATTGCTTTTTTTGAATAAGATTCAGATAATAAAAAATCTGAATTACGGTGATGATAAATCGCAATACTTAAATAAGCAGAAGTATATTTTTTATCAATAGATATTACTTTCATATAATCATCATATGCTTTTTTATACTTTCCAGTTTCCTCATATGACCTTCCTCTTCTGTATATTGATTTTACATTATTTGGATTTAGTTTTATAGACTGATTATAATATTCAATAGCATTAATGTAGTCCTTATTATTATATAGGCTATCCCCTTCCTGTGCATCATTATTTGTACAAGAAATAATTATTAAAAAAAGAAAGAAATATTTAAATTTCATATTTATAAAAATATTTTTAGCTTTATCTAAATTATTTATTTGACAAGGCTAACAAATTATGTTAACAACATCTGAAGAAAATTATTTAAAAACAATTTATAACTTATCTGAATCAGGAAAAAAGCAAGTTTCAACTAATTCAATTTCTAAATTTTTAAAAACTAAACCATCTTCAGTAACTGATATGATAAAAAAACTTTCTGCTAAAAAATTACTTTATCATAAAAAGTATAAAGGTACTAATATATCATCTAACGGTAAAAAATTGGCAATACAGATAATAAGAAAACACCGTCTTTGGGAGGTTTTTTTATTTGAAAAATTAAACTTTAAATGGGATGAAGTTCATAAAATCGCTGAAGAACTTGAGCATATTACTAATGAAAAATTAATTGAAAAATTAGATAAATATTTAAAATATCCTAAAATTGATCCTCATGGAGACCCCATACCAAATAAAAATGGTGAAATTAATATTAAACCTAAAATAAAACTATCTAATTTATTAATTAATAATAATTGTATTGTAAGTAATGTTAATGATGATGATGGTAATCTTTTAGAATATTTAAATAAAATAAAAATCCATATTGGATCTAAAATAAAAGTATTTGATATTATTGAATATGATAAATCTATTGAAATAGAAATAGATTCCAAAAATAAAGTTTTTATCTCAAACAGGGTAGCAGAAAATATATTAGTAACTAAAATTAATTAATATGGAAAGTATACTTAATTTTTTTGAATCACAAACATCTCCAATATTACAAGCATTATATGCTGGTTTATTCACTTGGATATTAACAGCTTTTGGTGCTGCATTAGTTTTTTTCTTTAAAAGTTCTAATAGAAAACTTTTAGATGCTGCTCTTGGCTTTACTGGGGGAGTTATGATTGCTGCAAGTTTTTGGTCATTATTATCTCCAGCTATAGAAGCTGTTGAAATTCAAAATGAGCTTGGAAAATCTTCTTTACCATCATTCTTACCCCCTGCTTTTGGTTTCTTTTTTGGTGCTCTTTTTATGTATTTTTTAGATAAATCAATACCACATCTTCATATTTTTGGGAAAATAGAAGAAGCTGAAGGTCCAAAAACAGATCTAAAAAAAAACTTCTTTATTAGTATTAGCAATAGCTATACATAATATTCCTGAAGGATTAGCTGTAGGTGTTGCTTTTGGTGCATTAGCATCTCCTGAATTTTCTTCTGTATTTAGTTTAGGTTCTGCTGTTGCATTAGGAATTGGAATAGGTATTCAAAATTTTCCAGAAGGATTTGCAGTATCAATGCCTTTAAGAAGAGCTGGATTTAGTAAAATTAAATCATGGAAATGGGGTCAATTATCAGCTATTGTTGAACCAATTTTTGCTATAATTGGAGCTGCATTTGTTATAATGGTCTATCCTATTTTACCATACGCATTAGCTTTTGCAGCTGGAGCAATGATTTTTATTGTTGTTGAGGAAGTTATTCCAGAAAGTCAAAGAGGTGGAAATACGGATTTAGCTACAATGGGATTGATTGCTGGATTTATTGTAATGATGTGTCTTGATGTAGCTTTAGGATAAGTTAATATTAACTATTGAATAATGAATATACATGATACTATAGTAGCTCAATCAACTGCATTTGGAGAAAGTGCTTTAGCTATAGTAAGAATAACAGGGAAAAAAGCTATTGATATAATAAATAAAATATTTCCAAATAAAGATTTAAATAAAGCAAAATCTCATACCATTCACTTTGGAAATTTAGTTTATAATGATGAAGTAATTGATGAAGTATTAGTTTCAGTATTTAAAGAACCAAATTCATATACAAAAGAAAACCTTATTGAAATTTCTTGCCATGGATCTTCATATATTATCAAAAAAATAATTACTACAACAATTAATTTGGGAGCTAGAATAGCAAATAAAGGAGAATTTACATTCAGATCTTTTATAAATGGTAATATGGATTTATCTCAAGCCGAAGCAGTAGCAGATATTATTTCATCTAATTCAAAAAACTCTCATAAATTGGCAATAAATCATATTAAAGGAGTTTTCTCTAACAAAATAAAGGAATTAAGAAAAGATTTAGTTGATTTTTCAAGTTTATTAGAATTAGAATTAGATTTTTCTGAAGAAGATGTTGAATTTGCTAACAGAAAAAAATTAAATAAAACTGTTAAAGAAATAATAGATTATTCTGACATTTTAATTGATAGTTTTAAGTTAAATAATGTTATAAAAGATGGTATCAATATAATTATTTTAGGTAAACCTAATGTTGGTAAATCAACAATATTAAATGCTCTTCTAAATGAAGAAAAAGCTATTATTTCTAATATACCAGGTACTACACGTGATATAATTGAAGATACAATTACAATAGGTGGTAATATTGTAAGGTTTATAGATACAGCAGGTTTAAGGGATACAATTGATACAATTGAAAAAATTGGTATAGAAAAAGCTCTAAAAAAAACTAAGGAAGCTTCAATAATACTATATATAATTGATTTAAATGCAAGTAACATAAATAGTATTAAATCGGAGTTAGAAAGTGAATTTCTTAAAGATAAAAATATATTTATTATAGGAAATAAAGCAGATCTAAAAGTAAAAAATAATGTCAAAACATATTTTAAAAGCAAAAAACATCTGATAATTAGTGGAATTAAAGAAAATGATATAATAAAGTTGAAAAAATTAATCGAAAGATATATAAATAAAAATTTAATTAGAGAAGAATCATCAATTATGATTAATGAAAGGCATTATCGATTGTTAAAAAAAGTAAAAGACTCACTTCTAAATGTTAAAAATAATATTAAAAATAAATCAAATACTGATCTATTAGCTATGGATGTTAAATATGCATTAAATCATTTAGGAGAAATCACTGGAGAAATTACAAATGATGAAATATTAGGAAATATATTTTCTAGATTTTGTATTGGTAAGTAATTGTATATTAATAAGTTATATATATTAAATTAAAGTATATATTAATTTAAAATTTCAACTCTATTGGGCTTAAGTACTAGTTTAACTTTATCTAAATTTTCCTTTAAAATAATAACATATGCTAAATAATGGAATTCGTTTACTGTTTCTATTCCAGATTTAATTAAATTTATCTTTCTAAGCTTTAAAAATTCCCTTAAATGTTTTTCGTAGTGAATAGCTGTATTTTTTCCATAAGATCCTCTAAAATCCCAAATGAGTTTTGTTTTTTTCATATTTAAATTCTACTCAAAAATAAAGATATTAAATAGGTTATTAAATGAGCAATAATAATTTGTATTTAGATTGGGAGCATACTAAAAAATATCTAGAAAAGATTACTGGAAAGAGATATAACAGAGGATTTCGCTCTAAATTTCTAAGATTAGTAAAATCTAATTTAATAAGAACTAAAAATATAGATATTTATGAAAATTACAGATTAGCAAAAAGATATGATAAAATAATTGATGAACGTTCATTTTTAAATGATAACGCATTATTTCATAAGGGTGATATAAGATATTTTTTTAAGTAAAAGAAACTATTTTAAGTATTTTTTACCTCTCTTTTTAGCTAAAGCTTGTAAATCAACAACAGTATCAGTCTCATCAACAATTTCAAGGCCTAATAATGTTTCAATAATATCTTCTAAAGTAACAATACCTCTAACTGATCCATATTCATCAATAACTAATGAAATGTGTTCACGTTTTTTAAGTAGCTTATCAAATAATAATGGGATTTTTGTTTCAAAATAGGTTTTAATTATAGGCCTTTTAATTTCGCCTAATTTCATTTTACCTTTTTTTTGAATTAGTTTTTCAAGGATAGTATCTTTAAGAACGTAGTAATTAATATCATCTTTATCTTTAGAATAAACAGGAATTCTTGAATAAGGTAACTTTTGATTATTAGAATAAAAATGTTCTATAGTAGAATTTATGTCTGCAGATTTGATTACTGAAAAAGGCGTCATAATTTCTCTAAGCTTTACATTTTGAAGTTTGACGATATTTTTAATAAAATCAGAATCTTTTTCTTTAATAACACCTTGTTCTTCAGCAATTTCTGCTAAAGTTGAAATATCTTCTCTTTTAAGAACCACTTTCATATTTGAGTTTCCTATCAGATTTGTAAAAAACTTAAGTACCCATAGTATTCCTGAATATCTAAAAAATGGAATTATAGACATTAATATAATAGTAGTTGCACCTGCTAATTTATCCCAATATTTTGCTCCTATCGTTTTAGGAATAATTTCTGATAGAAGTAAAATTAAAATGGTCATGATTGTAGAAACAAAACCAATTAAATAATCTTCAGTTATTTGATTGCCAAAAAAAGTATAACTATTGTTTACATTTAGTGCAGCATAGGTGATTTTTGCCTGTACACCAACCATAATAGCCCCAACAGTATGCGCTATAGTATTAAGAGTAAGTATAATTACTAACGGTTCATCGATTGAATTTTTTAGCTTCTGAAGGTTTTCGGCATATTTTTTACCTTCTTTAATTTTAATTTTTACAAATGTAGCATTAACACTTAATAATACTGCTTCTAGAATAGAGCATAAGAATGAAAGAAAAATAGTTAAAAAACAATAGAGAAATAGGAGTCCCAATTAGTATAGTTGTATTTAAACCTTAAATTAATAAATGAATACCTTAATTTGAAATGTTTTTATAATTAAAAAATTAAATTATTAATCACTTCATATGTTTTGACCCATAATATGCAGTAGATCTAATTATTTTACCTTATTTATTAAATGAATAGGAATAATAAATAAAAAATTAATTACAGGTTAACCAATGTTATTTTTAATTTTTCTTTAATATGTGTAGGTTTAAAAAGTAAAACTAAAATGAAGAGGTTACTAATATCTATATTTTTTTTCATCAACTTTTATGTAAAAAGTCAAGAATTACGTAGTTATGTTGATAATACAAAAGATGCAGAAAAATTATGTAAAATTCTTGGAAAATCATTTGTTACTGAAACAGAAGCAATTGAGTCTTTAGACAAAATTCTATCTGTTATAGGAGCCTCTAGAAGATTTATTCTTAAACCATGTGATAACATTGATAACGCAATGGCAATTAGTCTTAAAGGAATAAGATATATATTCTATAATCAAGATTTTATGAAAGCCATAAATGAAAAAACTGGAAGTTATTGGTCAAATATGTCAATCCTTGCTCATGAAATAGGGCATCATATAAATGGTCATACCATAGATGCTATTTTGTACATAAATGAGCTTGTAGAAGAAGAAACTTTAGCAGCAAGTAGGAAAATGGAACTTGAAGCAGATGAGTTTGCTGGTTTTGTTCTTGGAAAATTGGGTGCTACACTATCTGAGGCTACAAAAGCCATCTCTTTAGTATCATCTGATGATGATGATAGTTATTCCACCCATCCTTCTAAATCAAAGAGAATAGATGCTATTAAAAAAGGTTATAATAACGCATTAAAAAATGTTGTTTCATATAAAAACACTACAATAAAGACTGCTGAAGAATACTTTTACAGTGGGTATAAAAAAGCTGAAAAAAAAGATTATTATTCAGCAATTAATGATTATACAAATGCTATAAAAATTAAACCTAATTTTCCTCAAGCTTATATAAATAGAGGTATTTCTAAAGAAAATCTTGGAGATATAAATGGGGCTTGTATAGATTGGAAAAAAGCAGTTTCTTTAGGTAATAATTTAGCTAAAAAATGGATTCTAAGTCAGTGCAAATAAATTTTCTAATATTATCAATAATTAATTTTATAACTTTGTAATTAAAAAATGAAAAATCTAGTTTACTTATTTATTATTCTTTTTTTTATTACCAATATTCTTTTTGGTCAAAAGACAACATCAGATTCTAAAGCAATTGTAGTTAATTTTACAGAAATAGAAAAAGAATCAGTGCCCATTCCTACACCAAGAGGACCTAGAAACATACCCAATTTAAAGATAGAAATTGTTAATAAAGATAATATATTTGATAATGAAGAGTTAAGTAACAATATTCTTGATGCTGAAGAACAAATTCAAATAAAATATAGAATTACCAATATCGGGAATGCGACTGGAAAAAGTATTTCTCTTTTATTCAATGAAAACCCTAACTTGTCCTATAAAACAAATTTTTATATTGGAAATTTAGAACCTAATGATTCCAAAGAAATATCTTTAAATATTACCGCATCAAGAAATGTTCAAACAAATAATAATAATCAAATTGTTGCTAATTTATCAGAAAAAAATAATTATAATCCAAGACCTTTAGGTTATAGATTTAGTACTAAAAAATATGAAAAACCACTTTTAGATTTTGAAATTGATGTTACAAATATAGATGAACAAAATAGAGTAAGTGAAATTATAAGGGGAAATAGTGATTT
>CABZXU010000025.1 GCA_902529805.1 uncultured Marinoscillum sp. | reverse complement strand
CACATTCATATCCATTTTTTACTTCATTAGCATCATCTTTGAATCTTTTTAACTGTTTTATTTTACCTGAAAAAATAACAACACCATCTCTTATTAATCTTACTTCGTTTTTTCTAAGTATTTTTCCATCAGTGACATAGCATCCAGCTATAGTTCCTATTTTTGATATTTTATATGTTTCTCTAACTTCAGATGATCCAGTAATATTCTCCTCAATAGTTGGAGCTAATAATCCTTCTAAAGCTTTTTTTATTTCTTCTATTGCTTCATAAATAATTGAATATAATCTTACTTCAACACCTTCTTTTTCAGCTAATTTTCTTGCATTTACAGATGGCCTGACTTGAAAGCCAACTACTATACCATCAGCTGCTGATGCTAGTAAAACATCTGATTCATTTATTTCACCAACACCCCTATGTATTATTTTTACGCTCAATTCTTCATTTGATAATTTTTCCATTGAATCAGATAAAGCTTCAATTGATCCATCAACATCTCCTTTAATTACAATATTAAGTTCTTTAAAGCTTCCAACAGAAATTCTTCTACCAATTTCATCAAGCGTAATATGTTTTTTTGTTTTAATATTTTGTTCTCTAATTAATTTTTCTCTTTTTAAAGCAACCTCTCTGGCTTCTTTTTCAGTTTTTACAACAATAAATTTTTCTCCTGCTTGTGGTGCTCCATTTAATCCAAGCATTAAAATTGGAGTTGACGGAGGAACTTCTGATTTTATTGTGTTTTTATAATCAAATAAAGCTTTTACTTTTCCATAAAAAGGACCTGAAAGAATAATATCACCTTTTTTTAAAGTACCACCTTGAACCATTAATGTTGTTAAATATCCTCTTCCTTTATCAAGTGAAGATTCAACAATTGTTCCTGAAGCTAATTTTTTTGGATTTGTTTTTAATTCTTGCATTTCTGCTTCAATCACTATCTTCTCAAGCAATTCATTTATTCCTTTTCCTGTTTTAGCAGAAACTTCTTGACATTGAAATTTACCACCCCAATCTTCTACCAGAATGTTTTCTTTAGATAGCTCTTCTTTTATTTTATCAGGATTAGAATTTTGTGTGTCAATTTTATTTATTGCTATTATGATAGGCACTTCTGCAGATTTAGCATGATTTATTGCTTCTTTAGTTTGGGGCATAACTGCAGAATCTGCTGCAATAACAATTATAACTATGTCAGTTAATTTTGCTCCTCGGGCTCTCATAGCAGCAAATGCTTCGTGACCAGGGGTATCTAAGAATGCAATTCGTTTATTAGTTGAGGTTTCTACATCATATGCACCAATATGCTGAGTGATTCCTCCGGATTCTTTTTCTGTTTCATTAGTTTTTCTTATAAAATCTAATAATGAAGTTTTTCCATGATCTACATGGCCCATTATTGTCACTATTGGTGCTCTTTCAACTAAATCTTTATCATTGTCCTTTCCTGATTCTTCAAAATCAAATTTTTCAGATTCTGATGATACGATTTCAATTTTAAACCCAAATTCTTCTGCTATTAAACTAATAGTTTCCTCATCTAATCTCTGATTTATTGAAACAACAATACCTATCTCCATATATTTTCCTATTACATCATTAACACTAACCTCCATTAGTTTTGCGAGATCATTTGCTGATATATATTCTGTAACTTTTAATGTTCTAGATTGTTTTTCTTTGCTTAATTCTTCTTCTTCTTTTGCTTCTGCACGTTGTGATCTTTTTTCTTTTCTATATTTTGATCTTTTTGTATCGCCATCTCCACTACTACTTAATCTTGCTAATGTATTTTTAATTTTCTCCTTAATTTCTTTATTTTTCTGTTCTCTATCATCATTTTCTTTTTTAATTTTTTTATTTTCACTCTTTGGTTTTTCTTCAGAAAATATTCTTTTTCTTGGTCTCCTTTTCTTTTTAGACTGGTCAGATGAAGCAACTTTTTTTATATTATCTTTTTTATTACTATTTGACCCCAAATCTATTTTATCAATAATCTTAATGTCACTGATATTTTCTTCTTTTTCTTCTTTTTCATTTTGTTTAGAATCGACCTTATCAGCTTTAAAAACATTCTCTTCTGAAATCCCTATTTTTACGTCTGATGCAGCCTTTTTTTCAACAGCAGAATTTTCAAACTCATCTTCCAATAATTTATATAACTCAACATTTATTTTTGCATTAGGGTTAGAATCAATATCAAATCCTTTCTTTTGTAAAAAGCTAATAATGGTATCTCTTCCAACATTTAATTTTCTAGATATCTGACCTAAACGCATAGTTGTTTTATCTGTCATTATTATTCAAATTCTTTTTCTAATGTTTTTCTCACCTGATCAATAGTTTCTTCCTCTAAATCAGATCTTTTTACTAAATCAGATTTTTCTAAATTCAAAACTGCTTTTGCTGTATCTAATCCAATTCTTTTAAGTTCGTCTATAACCCAACCATCTATTTCATCTGCAAATTCATCTAAATCAACATCCTCCTCCTCTTGCTGATTATCTAATTCTCTAAAAACATCAATTTCATATTCAAGAAGTTTACTGGCCAATTTAATATTTTGACCTCCTTTTCCAATAGCAAGAGAAACTTGATCAGGTTTTAAATAAACAGATATTCTAGCATTTTCTTTATCAATTTGAACAGAAGAAATTTTTGCAGGACTTAGGGCTCTATTTATATATAAATCTAAGTTATCCGTGTTGTTTATAACATCTATATTTTCATTTTGTAATTCTCTAACGATGGAATGTATTCTTGAACCATTCATTCCGACGCAAGCTCCTACCGGATCTATTCTATCATCATATGATTCAACACAAACCTTAGCCCTTTCTCCAGGTTCTCTTACAACTTTTTTGATTGTTATTAAACCATCAAATATTTCAGGAACTTCATTTTCAAAAAGCTTTTCTAAAAACTTAGGGCTTGTTCTTGAAATTGTTATCCTAGGATTACCTCTTATCATTTCAACTGACAAAACTATTCCTCGAATATTTTCTCCTTTTCTATACCTATCTTTTGAAATTTGTTCTGATTTTGGTAAGGAGAGTTCATTACCTTCAGAATCAACTAATAATACTTCTCTACTTAGAATTTGATATATTTCTCCAGTTATTATTTCTCCAACTAATTCTTCATATTTTTTTATTATTACTTCTTTTTCAAGATCATTTATCTTCTGATTTAATGTTTGTTTTGCAAGAATGACAGCTCTTCTACCAAAATCCTGAATTTTAATTTCTTCAGCTACTTCTTCTCCTATTTCAAAATCATTTTCAATTTTTTTTGCTTCTGTTAATGATATTTTATCATTGTCCCATATGTCCTCAGAATTATCATCAACAATATCTCTAAATCTCCATATAGCTAGATCACCTTTATCAGCATTAATTACAATATCAAAACTTTCATCATGACCAAATTTTTTCTTGATCATAGCTTTAAAAACATCTTGTAAAATTTTTATCATTGTTGGCCTATCTACATTTTTTTGCTTTGCAAATTCAGTAAAAGACTTTATTAAAACACTTGCATCCATAATTTTTATTTAAAAAAAATGGGGACAAAAGTCCCCGCTTCCAATTAATTTATTTATGCAAATTTAACTTTTTTTAATTTTAATCAAATTATTGAAATATAAATTATTTAATTTGAAAAATAATGTTAGATAATTTTAAGCTATATAATTCTTTAAGTAATGAAAAAGAGATATTTAAATCCATAACTCCTGGTGTAGTAAAAATGTATGTTTGTGGACCAACTGTATACGACTTATTACATGTCGGTAATTTTAGAGGGTTAATTTTTTTTAATTTATTAAGAAATTGGCTTCAATATTTAGGTTATTCTGTAAACTATGTATATAATTATACAGATATTGATGATAAAATAATAAAAAAATCACAAGATGAGAACAAATTAGCTTCGGAGATATCAGCTAAATTTATTGAAGAATTCGAAAAGGATTTTAAACTATTAAAAATACCAAAAGCGTCTCAAAATCCTAAATGTACTGATTATATCGACGATATAATTTCTTTTATTTCTAATCTTATTAAAAAAGAATTTGCTTATGTAAAAAACAAAACTGTTTTTTTTTCATGTAATAAATTTACAGCTTATGGTAAGTTAAGTGGAAAAAACATCGAAGATTTAATTAGTGGACATAGAATTACAGTTAATCAAGATAAAAAAAACCCAATTGATTTTGTTCTTTGGAAACCTTCTAAAAGTAAAGAACCGGGTTGGGAATCACCTTGGGGTAGAGGTAGACCAGGTTGGCATATAGAATGCTCAGTTATGGCTAATGAACTTTTGGGAGATCAAATCGATATCCATGGCGGAGGCATGGATTTGATTTTTCCTCATCACGAAAATGAAATTGCTCAATCAGAAAGTATGTCAGGAAAAAATTTTGCTAAATATTGGGTACACAATAATTTTATAAAGTTTGATGATCAAAAAATGTCAAAATCTTTAGGAAATATTATTAAAGCTAGAAGTTTTATGAGTGATTATAATCCTGAGGTATTAAAATATATGATTCTGTCTGTTCATTATAGATCTTCACTTAATTTTTCTTTTAAACAAATTAATCAATCAATTATCAGTCTGATAAAAATTTATACTGCTTTAGAAAAAGCAAATAATTATATTAAAGAAAAAGATAACGAAAAAGATAATGATTCTAATTTTTCTTATTTTGAAAATGATCTTAATATAGTTTATAAATCTTTGAATAATGACATCAATACCCCAATTGTTTTTGCTCAAGTATTTAATGTTGTTAGAAAATTTAATAATTATTTTAAAAACAAAAAAAATATAAATATTGCTAAAGAATTTTTATCTTTTTTTAATAGGGTAGGAGGCTTATTAGGGTTGTTCTCTGAGGAACCAAAAAAATTTATATTAGAATTAAATTTAATTTTATTAAAAGAAAAGGATATCTCGTTAGAGGAAATAGAAGAAAAAATAAAAAAAAGAGATATAGCAAGAAAAATTAAAAATTTTAAGGATTCTGATTTAATTAGAGATGATTTATTAAAGAAAGGAATCGAACTGAAGGATACTATTAATGGAACTAAATGGTCAGTTCGGTTATAAACTCAATTTCAAAAGTTTTATTAAAAATTAATTAGTTTTCCTCTGCAACAACTTCTTTTACTTCAGGCACAAATCTTTTGAGTAAATTTTCAATTCCTGATTTTAAAGTAAGAGTAGAAGAAGGACATCCACTACATGCTCCTTTTAATGACACTATAACCCTACCATTTTCAAATGATTCAAAATCAATAGCTCCCCCATCTTGTTCAACTGCAGGTCTTATATATTCTTCTAATATATTTTTGATTTTTTCATCTATAGTGTCTGTATCTGATTTATTTGATGATTTATTTGATGATTTATTTTTAGTTATCAAAATAATTTCATTTTTTTCTTCAATATATTTTTTTATAAAATCTCTTAAATCTAATTTAATTTCTTCCCAAGAAAATTTTTCACTTTTTGTTATTGTGATAAAATTGCTCATTATAAAAACTCTTTTCACATATTCAAAATCAAATAATTTTTTTGCAAGAGGTGAATCTTCTGCACTCTGAATATCAGGATAATCCTTCACTATTCCTTCGTCAACTAACATAATATTAGTAACAAATTTTAAAGAATTTGGATTTGGATTTGATTCAATATATATATTTAAATTATTCATTACGTTTTAAATTTAATTTTTTCTCCTTCACTAGACGCAACCAAACTAGCTACGGTTGCATCACCCGTTACATTAACCATAGTTCTACACATATCCAATGGCCTATCAATAGCAATAATTAAAGCTAGACCTTGAGGATCAATTCCAATTGCACCTAAAACAATTACTAGCATAATTAAACCTGCTCCAGGTACTGCTGCTGCTCCAATAGATGACAAAGTCGCTGTAATTACTATTATTATTTGGTCAGTTAACGTTAAATCTTGACCAAAAGCTTGAGCAATAAAAACAGCAGAAATGGCTTGGTGTATACTAGTTCCATCCATATTAATTGTTGCTCCTAAAGGACAAACAAAACTAGTCACTTCTTCAGAAACATTAAGGTTTTTTTCAACTCTTTTCATTGTTAAGGGTAATGTTGCTGCACTTGAGCTAGTAGAGAAAGCTAACATTTGAGCAGGAAAAATTGCCTTCAAAAAATTAAAAAAACTAATTCCAGTAAATGAATATATTATAATTGGATAAAAAATAAAAATCATGAATGCTAACCCAATAAGAACAGTAATAGCATAATATAGCAATGGTTTCAGGGTTGTTATTAAATTATTTGGATCATCACCAGCAAGGTCAACAATTAATCCAGCTAGAAGTGCAAAAACTCCAATTGGAGCATATTCCATAATAATCTCAACTATTTTAATTATTATTTCATTTAAACCATCAAAAGCCTTTTTCACAGGTGCTGACTTTTTTGGAGATGAAAGAACAAGTCCAACACCAAATAAAATAGAAAAAAATATTATCTGTAGCATATTTCTATTGTTACTAGCTGAATAAAAAAAATTATCTGGGACTACATCAATCATCATTTGTAATGGGCCTGAGTCTTTAACATTTTCAGCACTAGTTATTTTCATATTAGCGTCAGAAGCATATTTTTCTTTAAGTTCAGCAGTTTTTTCATCAGGAAAGTATTCACCAGGCTGGAGTGTATTAGCAAGAAATAACGCAATTATGATTGCAGAGATGGTTGTTAAAATGTATATACCAAAAGTTTTTCCTCCAATTCTAGAAAGTTTAGAAGTATCTCTAAGGTTTGATATTCCAGAAATTAATGAAACTAATATTAATGGAACAGCAACAAGCTTTAGCATTTTAACAAATATTGTTCCAAAAGGCATAATCCAATCGGAAACAAAAGAATTTAAGCCAATAAAAACAGAAATGATTCCAAAAACTAAACCAATAAGTAATCCTAAAATTATTTTTGAATGTAATGCCATTACTTAATTGTTTTACTTTGTAAATATAAATCAACTATCACATTTGCAGCCATTGCTTCAACGATTGGTACCGCTCTAGGAACTACACATGGATCATGCCTTCCTTTGCCTTTTACTATCACCTTTTCATTATTTTCATCTATACTATTTTGATTTTTCATTATTGTAGAAACAGGTTTAAATGCAACATTGAAATAAATGTCTTCCCCGTTACTAATTCCACCTTGAATCCCACCAGAATAATTTGATTTCGTTGATATTTCCCCCTTTTTTATTTGGAATTCATCGTTATGTTCAGATCCATTCATTTCTACTCCACCAAAACCACTACCATACTCAAATCCTTTAACTGCATTTATTGATAACATAGCTTTTCCTAACTCTGCATGTAATTTTCCAAAAATTGGTTCACCAATTCCTACTGGACAATTAGATATAACACATGTGATAATTCCGCCAATGGTATCTTTATTTTTTCTTGTTGTATCTATTATTTTAATAAATTTATGAGCATATTGTGAATCAGGGCACCTAACAATATTTGATTCTATTTTATTAAAATCTAAATCTTTATAATCTTTATTTAGCTTTATTTTTCCAACTTTTGAAACAAAAGCATTGATTTTAATATTTAGTTTTTTAAGAATTTTTTTTGAAATTGCACCAGCTGCTACCCAATTAGCAGTTTCTCTTGCAGAACTTCTCCCTCCACCTCTGAAATCTCTATTGCTATATTTTTTATCATAAGTGTAATCTGAATGTGATGGCCTGTATGAATTTGAAATATGATCATAATCACTACTTTTATGATCTTTATTTTTTATTAATAAACTTATAGGTGATCCCGTTGATTTACCATTAAAAATACCAGATAATATTTCTACAGAATCTGATTCTTTTCTTTGAGTAGTAATTTTTGATTGTCCAGGTTTTCTTCTATCAAGTTCTTTTTGAATATGCTTTTTATCAATTTCTACTCCTGGAGGACAACCATCTATAATAACACCAATTGCTGAACCATGTGATTCTCCATAAGTTGAAATTCTATAAATTTTTCCAAATGTATTATTCATTATTATATTTCTTAATAATCAGAATTGTTATAATTATTAATAAGCTTATAACTGTAAAATTAAGAAATAATTGATAACGGTTATTTATTTTTGATTTTAAAGTATTATCCTCTTCAAATATTTTATTTCTATAATAACTGTCATATTCGTTTGATTCTATTTCTTTATTCTTTGTGCTTGAACCAGTAACATTTAATATTATTTGAGATTTTAATGTGTCATATTTTTTTTCATATGGATCAAAATAAATCCAACTAATACTTGAGAAATCATATTTTCCAGGCTCTTTAGGAATAACATAATATTTAAACTTTTTCGAGCCATATATTTTTTTATTATTTCTATTTATATTTTGCAAAATATTTGGAGGATAGAAATCAAAGTTTTCAATATTTATTTTTGGTTCTCTAATTGCATTAATATTTCCATTTCCAATAATTTCAAAATTATAATTAAAGCTTTTTTCTGTAGTCAAATTACTGGAATCAATTGTTTCATTTAGTTGAAACTTTCCAACTACTACACTTTCTTTTAGGGGATGATCAGGAAGATCATCAACACTGACCGAAATGGGTTTTGAAATAAATTTTTTTATTTTTTCTTTTTTGTTTTGACCGAAGAAAGTAGGGTTTTTTGCTATCTGATATTGAATCAAATCTAATTCTAATTCTGGAAAATTAATGATTCCTTTATTTAATGGAAAATATGTTGCTTCAAATATTTTGTATTCATTGTATCTTTTGTTGTTAATGCTTACTAAAGCGCTATTTATATTTTCTATATTATAATTTTCTTCCCAACAATTTTCAGGCTTTATTTTTTTAATAATTTCTGTTAATTGTCTTCCTAAATCATAAAATCTCATATCTGCTCTATTATTTTCGCTCACAAATAATGATAAAGTTGTATTGAACCCTTCACCTACAAAAACCTTTTTTTTATCTGTATTTAAACTTAGAAAAGCATCGGCTTCTATGTCAATAAATTCAATATTTCTATTTCTCTTAAAAAAGTTATCAAATGGATCAAAGAAATTATTAAATGGATCATTTTTTTGGTTAGTAGTTTGATCAACAATTTCTATATCTTTTTCTTTTGATATGACAGTTTGATTATTTATTTGCATAGAAAATGATGGTATTTTGACTATACCGATTTTATTTGGTTTATAATTTTGTATTATACTTTGAGAAGAGGTCATTTTCCCATTAATATAATTACTTGAGCTAGATGAAGTTCTTCCTGCTTTAGTAAAACCATTTATGTCCGGAAAATTACTGTAATTTTTTAAAGATTCATTTTCAATAATAATTGTAATACTTAGTGATTCGTTAATTCCAATTTTATTTGGTTCTATTAAAATTTTTGCTTTTTGGCTTATTCCTTTATAACTGATTAACGATATAATTACAAGTATTATTTTTACTATATTATAATTCATAACTTTTAAAATTATAAATCAAAATTAAATTCATTAAGTAATTAAAATTATTTTAATTTTTTAAATTTTGTTAAATGACAAAATTTTAGATTTAATCTAAATATGTTTTAATGTTTCTTTTTAACCCGCTATACTTAGCTCTTTTTACTGCTGATCCTTTGAAAATAATATTAAAAGTTTCCTCTGTTAATTCAATCCAATCTTTTTTTCTATATTTTTTAATTTCTTTATTAGGTAAAAAGCTTTCTTCATTATGTGGTGTAGAAAATTTATTCCAAGGACATACTTCTTGGCATATATCACATCCAAAAATATATCCATTCATATTTTTTTCTAATTCTTTAGGTATTTCTTTTTTATTTTCGATCGTCAAATAAGAAATACATTTTTGGGCATCTATTACTTGAGCTTTCGTTATTGCATCGGTGGGACAAGCATCAATGCATCTTGTACATTTTCCACACATATCTGAAACAGGAGAGTCGTATTCTAGATCTAAATCACTTATAATTTCAGCAATGAAAAAATAACTTCCCATATTTTTATTTATTAAAAGTGAATTTTTCCCAATCCAACCTAATCCTGATAATTTTGCCCAAGCTCTTTCATGTACAGGGGCTGAATCTACAAAAACTCTTCCTTCTATATTCCCAATATTTTCTTTCATAAAAAAAAATAATTTTCTAAGTTTTTTTTTTAATATTCTGTGGTAATCTTTCCCATAAGCATATTTTGATATTATAAAATTATTTTTTTTTACTAATTTTTTTGGTGGATAATAATTATAAGTTAATGAAATTACTGATTTTGATCCATGAACAAGTTTTCTAGGATCTAGTCTTTTATCAAAGTTTTTATTTAAGTAACTCATGGAACCTTGATACCCATTATTTAGCCAGTCTTCAAATTTTTTTTCTTCTTCTTTTAGAAATCTTGTTTTAGATATTCCACAACTGCTGAATCCCAAGTCACCAGCTTTTCTTTTTATAATTTCTGTTGTTTTTGTTATAGTCATTTAATCAAAAAGTGTATTATTCTTTGGATGGGGAATCTTCATATGTTTATAACCTAGCTCTGTAATAGTTCTGCCTCTATTTGTTCTTTTTATAAAACCTTCTTGGATAAGGTATGGTTCATATACTTCCTCTATAGTTCCTGCTTCTTCACTACATGCGGTTGCAATTGTTTTTACCCCAACCGGTCCTCCGCTAAACTTTTCAATTATTGTTCTTATTATCTTATTATCCATTTCATCCAACCCACTATGATCTACATTTAAAGCCTTTAGAGCAATCTGAGTTATTTCATTTGTGATTTTACCTTTTCCTTTTATTTCTGCAAAATCTCTTACTCTTCTCAATAAATTATTTAGTATTCTTGGTGTACCCCTACTTCTTTTAGAAATTTCGGTTGCGGCATCATCATCTATAGGAACATTTAATATTCTAGATGATCTTTCTATAATTTTTTTTAATACATGAGGTTTATAATATTCTAACCTTGAGTTTATAGAAAACCTTGACCTTAGAGGTGCTGATAATAAACCTGACCTAGTTGTAGCTCCAATTAAAGTAAAAGGTTTCAATTGAATTTGAACAGTTTTTGCGCTTGGCCCTGAATCAATCATTATATCAATCTTGAAGTCTTCCATTGCTGAATAAAGATATTCCTCAATAGAATGGTTTATCCTGTGAATCTCATCGATAAATAATACATCACCAGTTTCTAAATTTGTTAATAATCCAGCAAGATCACCCGGCTTATCAATAATAGGACCAGAAGTAACTCTTATATTCGATTTCAATTCTTCAGCAATAATATAAGATAACGTAGTTTTTCCTAATCCTGGTGGACCGTGAAGTAATACATGATCTAAAGACTCTTTTCTTTTTTTTGCTGCTTCAATAAAAATCTTAAGATTTTCTACTATTTTGTCTTGGCCATAAAACTCGTGGAGACTAGAAGGTCTAAGTGAATTTTCAAATTCCTTATCTTTTTTATTTAAATTATTATTTGGTTGTAGATATTCTTCTCGCATAGAGACTTTTTTACTAATTTATAGATTATTTATATGCGCAACTTTATATTTTTTTCATTTTTTATTTTATTCATAATAATTCTTTGGAATTATTCAGATGAGAATAAGCATTTAATAAAAATTAGAGGTATAACTATGGGTAATATTTCTTATAATATTAAATATCTTAACAAAGAAAAAATAAATTATAAATCAGCGATAGATTCAATTTTAGTTGATTTTAATAATTCACTTTCAACATATATATCAGATTCAGAACTTTCCAAGTTTAATAATTCAGACACCTTGTTTAATATAAGTAGTGAGCTGTATACTATTTTAAAGGTTAGTGATAAAATACACAGAAGTACTAAAGGGTCATTTGATCCTACAATTGGTAAACTTGTAAATTTATGGGGTTTTGGACCCACAAAAATCTTAGAAACGCCTGATAGTATAAAAGTAAGAGAAGCTCTTAAAAATGTTGGTTTCAATCAAATATATTTTGATAATAAAATAGCTGTTAGAAATAATTTGAATATTTATTTAGACTTTAGCGCTGTTGCTAAAGGTTATGCTGTAGATATAATAGCTGAATTTTTAAATAATAAAAATATTAAAAACTTTATGGTAGAAATTGGGGGTGAGGTAAGGTGTAGTGGTTTTAATGAAAACAAAAATTGGACAATTGGAATCAGCGATCCTTTAGAAAAAAATATTAATTTACCATTTGCATCAGTTAGCTTGGTAGATAGATCCCTCGCTACTTCTGGAAATTATAGAAATTTTTATAGAAAAAATAATAAGATAATTTCTCATACCATTGATCCTAGAACTGGATTTTCTTCAAACTCAAATATTTTGAGTGCTTCAGTTTTTCACAAATCATGTACAGAAGCAGATGCTTATGCTACTGCTTTCATGGTATTAGGAAAAAATAAATCAATTCAAATAGTAGAGAAAAATAAAGATTTAGATGCTTTTTTAGTTTTTTTAGATAAAAATGGTAATATTAAAAACTATGTCTCAAAAGGTATAGAAAAATATATTAATTTATTGAAAGAAAATTAAGCTTTATTTAACTGCCACACATTTCGCAATCATCCTGATTCTCAATTGAGCATTGAATTGCTTCTTGATCTTCTGATTTTTTTTCTTTTGAATTTTCTTTTTCTTCTTTTACAATTGTAAATTTAATAGCATCTGCAGCAGCTTTTGTTCTCAAATAGTAAAGTCCTGTTTTTAATCCTAATTTCCAGGCATGAAAATGCATAGAAGTAAGTTTTCCAAAGTTTGCATCTTGCATATGAATATTCATACTTTGACTTTGACAAATATATGCTCCTCTATCTGCAGCCATTTCTATTATACTTTTTTGGGAAACTTCCCAAACAGTTCTATATAATAATTTAATATTATCTGGAATTTCATTAATATTTTGAATAGAACCATTTTGCTCCATTATTTTATCTTTCATTTTATCATTCCAAAGATCAAGTTCTATCAAATCATTAAGTAAGTGTTTATTGACAACAATAAACTCTCCAGATAAAACTCTTCTCGTGTAAAGGTTTGAAGTATATGGCTCGAAACACTCATTATTTCCCAAAATTTGAGATGTAGATGCTGTCGGCATTGGTGCTAACAATAATGAATTTCTAACACCATGCTTTTTAACTTTTTGTTTTAGTTTTGTCCAATCCCATCTGTTTGAGTTGGGAGTAATGCCCCACATGTCAAATTGAAATATTGACTTTGAAACAGGCGATCCTTTATAAGTTTCATAGGGGCCTTCTTTCTTTGATAATTCCATTGAGGCTTCCATTGCAGCATAGTAAATAGTTTCAAAAATATCTTTATTAAGTTGTTTTGCTTCGTTAGAATCAAACGGGTATTTCATAAGAATAAATGCATCGGCTAAACCTTGAACCCCAATTCCAATAGGCCTGTGCCTCATATTAGAATTTCTTGCTTCTTCTACTGGGTAATAGTTTACATCAATGACTTTATTCAAATTCTTTGTGATAACTTTAGTAATATCATATAATTTTTTAAAATCATAAGTAGAATCTTCTTTAACAAACATATTTAATGCAATAGATGCTAGATTACAAACAGCTATTTCATCAGGAGAAGTATATTCAATAATTTCAGTACATAAATTTGAAGATTTTATTGTTCCTAGATTTTTTTGATTAGATTTTTTATTTGCGTGATCTTTATAGAGAATATAAGGATTTCCTGTTTCTATTTGTGATTCGAGTATTTCAAACCATAAATCTTGTGCTTTAACTGTTTTTCTTGCTTTTCCTTCTTTTTCATATTTAGTATAAAGTTTTTCAAATTCCTTACCGTAGGTTTCATGAAGATTTGGAGCTTCATCTGGGGAAAATAAAGACCAACTTTCATTTTCTTCTACTCTTTTCATAAATAAATCTGGAATCCACATAGCATAAAAAAGATCTCTTGCTCTTAGTTCTTCTTTTCCATGATTTTTTTTCAATTGAAGAAATTCAAAAACATCGCAATGCCAAGGTTCAAGATAAATTGCAAAGCTTCCTTTTCTTTTGCCTCCCCCTTGGTCAACGTATCTTGCTGTCATATCAAAGTTTCTCAACATTGGAATAATTCCATTTGAAACACCATTAGTCCCTTTAATATATGATCCGGTTCCTCTTACATTGTGTATGCTTAGTCCAATACCTCCTGCTGATTGTGATATTTTTGCACATTGTTTTAATGTGTTATAAATTCCATCGATGCTATCTTCTTGCATCGTTAATAAAAAGCATGAAGAAAGTTGTGGTTTAGGTGTTCCGGCATTGAATAAAGTAGGTGTAGCATGAGTAAACCATTTTTCAGATAATAAATTATATGTCTCAACAACAGAGTCTATGTCTTCATAATGAATTCCAACAGCTACTCTCATAAGCATGTGTTGAGGTCTTTCTACAACCTTACCATCTAATTTTAATAAATATGATTTTTGTAGAGTTTTAAAACCAAAATAATCATAATTAAAATCTCTATCATATATTATTGATGAATCTAATATTGCAGCATTTTTATTGATTATTCCATATACATCTTTTGATATTAAAGAAGCATTTTCTTGAGTTTTTTGGTTTGTGTATGTATACAACCTTTTAATTGTATTGGAAAAAGATTTACTTGTAGTTTTATGGAGATTAGAAATTGAAATTCTTGCAGCAAGGGTTGCATAATCTGGATGCTTTGTTGTAAGAGTTGCTGCTGTTTCTGCAGCTAGCTCATCAAGTTCTTGTGTTGAAACACCATCATACAAACCATCTATAACTTTTTTTGCTATTTCAATAGTTTTAACATATTTGGTATTAAGCCCATAACTTAATTTTTCAATTCTTGCAGTAATTTTATCAAATTTTACTGACTCTTTTCTACCATCTCTTTTTATTACAAGCATATAATTTGTTAAATTAAAAATCTTCGTCTAGTGAAAATTTTGGTTTATCATTTTCTTCATCTTTTTTGAGAACGCCAGCTTTTTGATATTCAGCAACTCTTTTTTCAAAAAAGTTAGTTTTCCCTTGAAGAGAAATCATATCCATAAAATCAAAAGGGTTCTTAGAATTATATACCCTTGGGCATTCAAGCTCTACCAATAATCTGTCTGCAACAAACTCAATGTATTGACACATTAGTTCAGCGTTCATTCCTATAAGTTTAACAGGAAGTGCATCAGTCACAAATTCTTTTTCCATCTCTACGGCATCTTTTATTATCTCAACTACAGTTTCTTTTGGTAGTGTGTTTACAACGTGTTTTGTATATAAATGACAAGCAAAATCACAATGTAAACCTTCATCTCTAGAAATTAACTCATTTGAAAAAGTTAATCCTGGCATTAAGCCTCTTTTCTTTAACCAGAATATAGAACAGAAACTTCCCGAAAAGAAAATGCCTTCAACTGCAGCAAACGCAATCAATCTTTCAGCAAATGAACCATTATCAATCCATCTTAATGCCCAGTCAGCTTTTTTCTTAACACAATCAAGGGTCTCAATAGCATGTAGCAAATTATCTTTTTCTTTCGGATCATCTACATAAGTATCAATTAGTAGAGAATAGGTTTCAGAATGAATATTTTCAATTGCAATTTGAAAACCATAGAAAAATTTTGCTTCTGTATATTGAACTTCGGCAACAAAATGTTCTGCAAGGTTTTCATTTACAATTCCATCACTTGCTGCAAAGAAAGCAAGTACATGTTTAATAAAATGTTTTTCTCCATCATTCAATCCTTCCCAATCTTTGAGGTCTTGGCCCAAATCTATTTCTTCTGCTGTCCAAAAACTAGCTTCAGCTTTTTTATAAAACTTCCATATATCATCATGTTCAATTGGAAATAAAACAAATCTATCTTTATTATCTGATAGTATAGGTTCTTTTTTATTACTCATATCTTAACAATAAAATATTAACACAAAATCTATAAAAATAAATTTTGTAAAAAATATGACTAAGGTTAACTCAGTCAAAGTGGTTTATATTATGTAGTGTTTGGAAGCGACAAAGACTAAAAATTCATCAAAAAACTTCATCTTAATCCAGGCTTTACAATATTGAAAAAAAAGATTAAAAAATCCAAACAAATTTAAAAGCTTTTCTAAAATTTTTTAAAAAAAATTTATTCTTGCCATACAAATTTGAATAATTACTTTATTCTTTTAAATTTGCAAGCTGTTTAAGTTAGTGTATTTTTTATCATGTATGCAATAGTAGAAATTTTAGGAAAACAATATAAGGTTGAAAAAGATAAGTTTATCTATACCGATAGATTGGACGAAAAAGTTGGTAAAACTATAAGTTTCAATGATGTTTTATTTATAGAAAATAAAGGGAAGATAAATTTGGGCAAACCTTTGATATCTGGTTCTAAAGTTACGGGTGAAGTTTTAGAGCACTTAAAAGATGATAAAAAAATAGTTTTTAAGAAGAAGAGAAGAAAAGGTTATGCTACAAAGAATGGTCACAGGCAGCCATTATCAAAAGTTTTAATTAAAAATATAAAATAAAATGGCACATAAAAAAGGAGCAGGAAGTTCTAAAAACGGAAGAGAATCAGAAAGTAAAAGGCTTGGAATCAAAATATTTGGTGGTCAAAAAATTATAGCTGGAAATATTATTGTAAGACAAAGAGGAACAGTTCATCATCCTGGCACAAATGTTGGTATGGGAAAAGATCATACTCTATTTGCATTGAAAAATGGAGTAGTTAGTTTTAAAAGAGGAAGGAAAAATAGATCGTATGTTTCTATATTAGACAAAACCCCTTCTAGCTAAACAATTAATTATATTTTTCTTTCAAATAAAAGATTTAAATAGTTTTTTAATTCTTCCTTATATAATTTTTTTATTTCAAGGCTATCTAGTTTTTTATAAGCAAGATCAAAAAACAATTTAATTTTTTTTTCTGTTATCTTTTTTAAATTAAGCTTATTAAATATTTCAGTTGTTTTTTCTATTTTTTCTTTTGATGAATTGTTATTCTTTTTCCAGTATTCTAAATTTTCTTTATCCTCTTTTTCGCTTAATTCATAGGCTTTAACAGATAGAAAAGTCTTTTTATTTTCTAAAATATCTCCACCAATTTTTTTTCCAAAATTTTTATTTCCATATACATCTAAAAGGTCATCACTCAACTGAAATCCTATCCCAAAAAGTTCACCTATTTTATAAAGTGTCTTTACCTCATTTAAATTCATTTTTGCTAGATAGCCACCAAGTTCAAGGCTTAAACCAAGCAATGTAGCTGTTTTAAGTCGTATCATTTCCAAATATTGTTTTTCATTTATATGGCTTTTTTTTTGATAATTCATATCAAGTTGTTGTCCTTCACATACTTTAATAGAAACTTCATTAAAACGCATTATTGTTTTTGATAGCATATTTTTTGGAAGGTCTGATAACATATTATAAGCTAATATCATTAGAAGATCACCGGATAAAATCCCTATATTTTTATTCCACTTTTCATGAATAGTTCTTTTTCCTCTTCTAATAGGAGCTTTGTCCATTATATCATCATGGATTAAAGTGAAATTATGAAATAACTCAAGAGATAAACAAGGTTTAATAATTCCTTTCCAATTTCTATTTAATAACTTATATGCTAGGATTGCTAAAATTGGCCTAACTCTTTTGCTTTTCATTTTAAGCACATATCTTATAGGATCATAAAGCTCTTTGGGATTATTATTTAATTTGATTTTAGATAATTCCTTATCAATTTCTTTGTGATATTTTTCAAATTGCATTTTTATAAAAGTTCTAAATCTATAGTTCTTTTTTCTATATTAGTTTCTATAACCTTAACTTTAATTTCTTCCCCTAGTTTAAATTTTTTCTTTGACCTTTTTCCAATAATCTGCATATTTATATTATCAAAATCAAAAAAATCATCTTTTATTGAACTTAATTTAATTAATCCTTCACATTTTGTTTCAATTAATTCAACAAAAATACCCCACTCATTTATTCCAGATATTATACCATCAAAATCTTTGTCAATAAAATTACTCATATACTCAACTTGTTTAAATTTAATAGATTCTCTTTCTGCTTTGGTTGCTAGGATCTCCATTTTAGTTGAATGTTTACAAAGAATTTCATAATAAGTATTTTCTTCTGAGAATTTATTATTTAAATAATGATTTAAAAGTCTGTGAACCATTACATCAGGAAACCTTCTTATTGGAGAAGTAAAATGAGTATAATTATTAAATGAAAGTCCAAAATGTTTTTCTTTGTTTATTGAATACTTTGCTTTTGACATTGACCTTATAGCAAATTTTTCAATAGAATTTTCTTCGGGTTTACCTTTTATTTTTTGCATTAAATCATTCAAAGATTTTGAGAGCATCTTTTCTTCAGTATTGATTTTATATCCAAATTGTGCAATATAATTTTTAAGTTCTTTAAGCTTATCTGCTTTTGGTTCTTCATGTATTCTATAAATAAATGGGGTTTTTTTATTTTTTATTTTTTGAACTTTTTCTGCAACAATTTTGTTTGCAAGCAACATATATTCTTCAATCATCTTATGAGAATCTTTTCTTTTTTTCTCATAAATATTAATTGGTTTTTTATTTTCATCAAGAATGAATTTAACTTCATTTGTTTTGAAATTAAAAGACCCATTTTTAAACCTTTTCTCTCTAATTCTTTTCCCAATTGTATTTAATAGTTTTAGTCCCTTTGAAAATTTATCTTCTCCTTTTTCTATACATTTTTGAGCTTCTTCATAGGTAAATCTTTTTTCAGAATGAATAATTGTTTTACCTATCCAAATATTTTTTATTTCTGCTTCAATGTTTATATCAAACATTACAGAAAAAGTTAGCCTGTCTGAATTTGGTCTTAATGAACATAAATAATTTGATAATTTTTCTGGAAGCATAGGTATTGTCCTATCTACTAAATACACTGAGGTTGCTCTTTTTTCAGCCTCTTTATTTATTGAGCTGTTTTTATCAAAAAAATGACTTACGTCTGCAATATGAATTCCAACATTAAAAAATCCATCTTTATTATCGTGAAAAGATAATGCATCATCAAAATCTTTAGCATCAGATGGGTCAATTGTAAAGGTTCTTAATTCTCGTATATCTTTTCTTTTATTTATTTCTGATTTATCAATTTTAGTATTTATGTTATCAACTTCATGAACAACATCTTTTGGAAAATTTTGATTCAAATCATATTCATACATTATTGAATTTATTTCTGTTTCATTTTCTCCAGTTCTTCCAAGTATTTTGATAATATTAGCCTCTGGTTTTCTAATAGTATTCCAATTAGTAACCTTTGCTAGCACTTTAATATTTTTGTCATATTTTTCTTTATTATTTTTTTTAATAAAAAAATCCGTATAGATATTTTTACTATCAGGAATGAAAAAAGCAAAATCTT
>CABZXU010000024.1 GCA_902529805.1 uncultured Marinoscillum sp. | reverse complement strand
CTAATCCTATTAAAAAATGGATAACTATTGAATTTGAAGCAGAAATGGGTTATGTTGAATTAAATATTATTGATATAAATGGTAAAGTTGTAAACGAGCTAGTTAACAAAACTCTAAATAGTGGCAAACACAGAATTAAATCTAATATCGAGAATTTAAAAAATGGGCTCTATTTTGTGAGGTTTGTAAATAAAAAATCAAAATACAGTAGATCAATAATTAAACAAAATTAAATTCTGTTTATTCAATATGAAAAAAACAGAAAATAAAGATTTAAATAGATTATCAAAAAAAGAATTTAAATCTAAAAAAAAGATTCCTGTTCGCGTTCTTCTAGATAACGTGAGAAGTATGAATAATGTAGGTTCATGTTTTAGAACATGTGACGCTTTTCTTATAGAAAAAATATATTTAATAGGAATTACAGCATCTCCTCCTCATAGAGAAATTCATAAAACAGCTTTAGGGGCAACAGAAACTGTAGATTGGGAGTATAAAAAAACCCCTGAAGACATACTTAAAAAACTAAAGAGTGATAATTGGAAAATTATATTAATTGAACAAACAAACAAAAGCATTGCATTAAATAAATTCGATCCAAAAAAAAGTGATAAATATTGCTTTATATTTGGAAATGAAGTATTTGGCATAAATGACAAAATTCTTTCAAATGGAGATCTATCTATAGAAATACCTCAATTTGGGACAAAACATTCTATCAATATAGCAGTGTCAATTGGAATTGTAATTTGGGATTATTTTATCAAAACAATTTCTAAATAGGCTCACAAAGACTTGGTAGTTTATTTTTAAAAAGATCTTGAATTTTTATAAAAAGAGAATTATCTCCTTCAACCTTTCTAGAATCTATTTCATGAACTAGTGTCATTTCTCCATTGGTTCCGGTTGCAAAAACAACATCTGCGTTGATAAATTCTGTTAATGACAAGTCTCTTTCATGAATTGGAATATTGTTTTCTTTGAGTAAAGAAATAATTGTTCCTCTTGTAATCCCAGGAAGACATGCATGAGCATAAGGAGTAAAAACTTCATTATCCTTAATCATAAACAAATTAGTATCATTAAGTTCGGCTACAAAACCCCTATCATCAAGCATTATGGCAGCATCCATTCCAGAAATATTAGCTTGAATTTTTGCTATAACTAAACTCAACATATTATTATGATGAATCTTGGAATCAAGAAATTCTGGGATACTTCTCCTTATATAAGTACTAATAACTTTAATCCCCTTTGAAGGATCATAAACTTTTTTTTTCCATTCAGCAAGAACAATTAAACAACATCCATTCTGATTTAATCTAGCATCCATTCCTGATGTGACCTTTTCACCTCTAGATAATGTAAGGCGAATATGAGTGTCATTTTGCATACCATTAGCATCCAAAGTTTCTTTAATAGCTTTTCTTATTTTTTCTTTTGAAGGAACACCCTCATAAGCAAGAGCTTTAGCCCCTTCATGTAATCTGGTTAAATGTTTATCCAAACATACTATCCCTTCAGGATAAACCCTAAGCCCCTCCCAAACAGCATCTCCATTTTGAACGGTACTATCAAATACTGAAACCTTTGCATCTTCTCTTTTATATAGCTTATCTCCTACGAATACCATTAGGTTTTTATTTCTAGGGTTGTACTCTTGTAGCATATTTAAACTTTAAGTGAATTCTTAGACAATTTATTATAATATTTTAATGCATCAAAGTATAATGCTTCACAATGTTTTGGTAATTCTCTTTTACTTGTTTTTTGTTTCATAAAACCAGTAGATTGATGAACATTTTTATACCAATGTTTTGCCCATACACCATCTTCCTTTATCCCACCCCTTGGCCAAGACAACATTTCATTATAAAAATCAATGCCTAAATTATCACATAATTTATTTAGAAGTTTTTTTGGGTTCTTCAAAATTTGAGCTGAATCTAAAACTATTGGGTTTTTATTCATTGAATTAGAAACATAATTAAAAAGATCCCACGATTCTTTAAGTCCAATATCCTTCATCGAAGGGTTTATAATTACTTGAGCAAAAGAAGCAATCAGCTGCTTTGGGTTTCGAATCAAAAATAAATTTGTCATTTTATTTAAAAAAAATAAGTCTATATTATGATGATGATGAGCCATGTTTTTTAGAAACAAAACTTTAGTGTTTTTCATTGAAAAAATTGAATCTAAAATTTCATTAATATTTGAAGACATTGAATTAATAGTTTCTTTTCTAGAAGGATGATCAATACCAGTGCTTATAAGATAATGAGCATAAAAAGGTTCATCAATTACAACCGTATCTGGTCTCTGATTAAAAGAATACATTAAGGCTGTAGATAAATTTCTTGGGCCAGAAATTAAATTAATAATTTTCATAATTTAAATTAATATTATTTAATGTAATGTGCTGATACAATTCTATTAAAATTTTTAAAACAAATGAAAATAAAATATCAGATATTTGAAAGCTAAATATTTTCTTTAAGAAGATTATTAAAAATAATACTAATGATTATTTGAGAAATGATTTTCAACAATCACCTCTGCTTTCTTTATACAATCACTAACGGAAATACCAGAAAAGTAATTTCCTATTATATGAAATTTCTTGTTTTTTGCACTAAATTTTTGGATAGATTCTTCTACTTTTTCTTGATATAAATTGTATTGTGGAATTCCATTCTTCCAGCTATAATTATTTGATTCTTGTAATTCTCCATTACAATTTATAAGATCTCTTAATTCTTTTAATACTAATTTTTTAAGTTTAGACTTTTTCGTTTTAAGAATATATTTTTGTTTTTCACCTCCAACAATTACAGTATATAATTCATATTTTTCTGAACATATATGTGGAAATATTTTACTACTAAATATTACACCTAAAAAAATTTTATTGTCAGAAGGCTTGGTTAGAATACCAAATCCATTCAAATCATTTTTTATATCATTTTTTAGAAATACAAAATGAAAAACATCAACAGCATTATATTTAATTTTTGACAGTACTGTAGAAAGGTCATTATCAAAGATAATGCTTCTCAACTCGTATGCTGGTATTGAGCAAATTATATTTTGACATAAGAATGTTTTATTTGAATTTGTTTCAATTTTGTAATTTTCTCCTTCTTTTAGAATATTAGTAACTTTTGTATTATTTATTATTTCCCTTTTTAAACTATTTGTAATAGTTCTAATTAAAAATGATATTCCATTAGAGAAATTAAAAGATTCCATTTTTTCTTTTTTTGAGTAGAGAAGGCCTTTGATTATGCTACCAAATTTTTGTTCTAATTTCCAAAACTTTTTAAGGGCATGTTTTGAACTCATTTTACTAGTATCCCCAGCGTAAATTCCATTCAAAAATGGCTCTATTAATTTATCATGAAATTCTTTTCCAAATCTTGATGATATAAAATTTATTACTGATGTATTTTTCTTTTGAACTGGCTTAAAAATTTCTTTAAAAACTCTAAACTTTGCTTGAAATGTTAATAAAGGTGTTAATACAAATTTCAATAAACTAGTAGGTATTGCAATTGGGTTATTATTATTAAATACATACCTATTTGTATTTGCTTTTTTATTAGGTAAAATGATTTTATTTAAGATTCTTAAGTCCTTAAGAAGCTGATTGATTGATGTGTTATTATTTAAAATTGTATTAGGTCCATTTTCAAAAGTAAAATTATTTTTTTTAATTGTTTGAATAACACCACCAGGCTTTTTCCTTGATTCAATTATAACAAAATCGATTTTTTTTTTTTTTAAAAAGTGACCAGCGCTTAATCCACTTATACCCCCACCAATTATAACTGTATTAATTTTTAGCATATTAAAAAGCTACTTTATTACTCCATTTAGCAAGAAGTTTCGCCCAGTCATCGTCATCATTTAAACAAGATACATAATGATAACTTTTACCACCAGCCTCTAAAAACTCATCTTTTCCTTCCATAGCAATCTCTTCAAGTGTTTCTAGACAATCTGTGACAAATGCTGGAGTCACTATTATTAAATTTTTTTTACCCTCTTTTGCCAACCTAACAAGCTCGTTATCTGTATATGGCTTTAACCATGGCTCATTTGGAAGTCTAGACTGAAACGAATTGCTGTATTTATTTTTATCAATCTTTAACTTTTTTACAACAGCCTCCGTTGTTTCGAGTACTTGATGTTTATAACAATACTCATGTGCTTGAGAATGTGTTTTACAACAATCATTAACCTTATAGCAATGATTGTTTGTTGGATCTGATATTTTTAGATGGCTTACGGGTATACCATGATAGGAAAACAGAATATGATCATAATCAACTTTATTAATAACTTTTTGGATCTTTTTGCTTAAAAGGCTTATATAGTTTTTTTCCCTGTAAAATGGCGATATAAACTTCAAATTAAAATTAGGAAAATTATTCTTCTTTTCATCTTTAACTTTTTCAATAACAGTCTCATAGGATGACATTGCATAATGAGGATAAAGCGGAAGAACAATGACCTCATTAACACCTATTTCTTGAAGTTCTTTTAATCCCTTATTTATACTTATGGATCCATAACGCATTGCAAGAGATACAGGAAAATTTAAAATATTTTTTACTTTATTAAATAAACGCTTTGATAATACAATTAGAGGTGACCCTTCTTTCCACCAAATTTTTTTATAAGCTTCTGCAGACCTTCTAGGTCTTGTATTTAAAATTATTACTTTAACCAAAAACCACCTAAACCAATAGCTTTTTCCAATGACTCTCTCATCCATCAAAAACTCATCTAAATATTTTCTTACATCTGCAACAGAGGTGCTATCTGGTGAGCCAAGATTTATCATTAATAAACCTCTCATCTATATTGTATTTGAATAGGTTCCTATTTTTTTACTTATTAGAGGATCGAACCTCATAGATATATTTCTTGTAAAAAGTCTTCCTTTTCTATTGATAATAATTTTATCATCTTCAATATTCATTAATGAATCGGATATGAAATCAATAAAGTTAGATTCAGAATAATTTAATATATTTTTGATCTCTGATAAATCACAATCAAAATAATCCGCAACAAAATTTAAGTCAACATAATAATTACACATCAAAGAATTGATAACATACCTAATTATTTTTTCATTATTATTTAAAGAATAACCTCTCAATACTGCTGTCCCATTCTTTTCAATTTTATTAATATATTCTGTAGCATTTTTAATGTTTTGACTATAAGCAGAATCTAATTGAGATATTGAAGAAGCTCCAAAACCATATACCTGACCAGTAGTTTCTAATGTACAATATCCCTGAAAATTACGATGTAACTTCTTTTGATTTAATGCTAATGCAAACTCGTCATTAGGCTTTGAATAATGATCCATACCAATGGACACATAACCAGCCTTAATTAATTGGTTATATGAATTTTCATACATTAATGCTTTTTCATCAGAGCTGGGAAAACCAATATTCTCTAGAACTTTTTGTCTTGGTATTACTGATGGAACATGAGCATATGAAAAAGTGACAATTCGATCGGTATTTAAATAAATAGCTTTATCCACAGTTTTTCGAAAAGAATCAACTGTTTGTAGTGGCAATCCATAAACCAGATCAAGATTTGTTCCTGTAAAACCCTCGTCTTGGATTTTTTTAATTATTTCTTCAATTGGTCTTTTCGATGGTTTTCTATTTATTGCATCTAATACATCTTTTCTAAAATCTTGAATTCCAAGAGAAATTCTGTTGAAACCAAATTTCTTTAACAATTCTATATGTCTAAACTCTAAGTGAGCAGGATTACATTCTATTGCCATTTCATAATTTTTAGAAAAATCGAAATAGTCCTTAAGTGTATTAGTTATCTTTTCTATATACTTATAAGATATTGCATTAGGTGTACCACCACCCCAATGAACCTGAGTTAATTTTCTTTTATCATCCAATTTGCTTGATACTAACTCTATTTCTTTTACTACCGCATTAATATATCTTTCTAGAAAAGGTTTTGTGAAACCAGTTTCTGTAGTACAACCACAAAAGTGACAAATTTGAGGACAAAAGGGTACATGAATATATACAGAGATATTTTTAGGATTTTCATAATTTGACTTACTCAAACATTCTAAATATTCATTATCATTGAAATATTCATTAAAAAATGTTGCTGGCGGATAAGATGTGTATCTAGGTCCTGACTCGTTGTACTTGTCTATTAATTTTTTATCAATAATCATACTCTTTTATCGTTTCCAATCTATATTTTTAACTTGATCAACCACGTATTTAACTTTTCTATGATCAATGTCTGGTGAAAAGCCTCTTCCTATATTAAAAATCCAATTATAATTTTTAGACCCAAAATTAATCAAGCTATTTAAATATTTATCTATTTCATCATAACTTAAATAAAAAAATTTAAGATCCATATTTCCTTGTAACCCAACACTATTATCGACAATTTTTCTAGCATAATCTAGAGATATATTTGAATCTATACTGACAAAATCGCAAATATCTTTATTAATAACCTTCAACCCTTCGTTAAAGTTTTTAGGAAAAAAAATTGTTGGTTGATTTAATTCCTTAGACTTTTCTAATATTTTTTTACTGTATGGCATAATATCTTTAATGTAAAGATCTGAAGGAATAATTCCACAGTAAGTTTCAAAAAGCTGAAAACATTCAATTCCAGATTTGACTTGATTCTCCAAATAGTGAATAGATGTTTCAGTTATAATATCCATAATTTTTAAACTTTCTTTTTTATTAGAGTAAAAATATTTGATAGCTGAATCAAAACTTCGATTATTTTCATTACCTCTAAACATAAATAAAAATGTGGTTAATGGACCTCCACAAAAACCAATTAACGGAATATTTAATGGGATGTTTCTTTTGGTTTCCTTTATATTGCTATATACAAATTCTAATTTTTTAGGATCAAAATTAAACCTTTCATCATTTGAAGTAACATTTAAAGGATTATGAAATTTGGGACCCTTATCGGTAAATTCTAAGTTTAATCCTAGAGATTCAGGTATTAATAAAATATCGGAAAATAAAATCGCAGCATCAACTCCTAAATCATCTAACGGTAATAATGTGACTTCAGAGGCTAGTTTTTTATTTTTCATTAAATCACTAAATGTATACTTAAGTTTAAGCTTCTGATAAGAAGGTAATATTCTACCAGCTTGCCTCATAAACCAAACGGGTGGTCTAGAGGTTTCAATTCCATTAAAGGTGTCCAAAAAAATAGAGTCCATATTTAAATTTTTTGAAGAGCAATTTTGTTAGCCATTAGAATTTTTTTAATATCGGAATCCGACAAAGCTAAGGAAAAGAAACAACACTCATACTGTGATGGTGGAAGATAAATTCCCATATCTAACATGGTTTTAAAATATTTAGCATAATTGTTTACATTACATTTAACTGCTTCATTGTAATTATTTATTTCATTTTTATCAGTAAAAAACAATGTCATCATAGATCCAATTCTATTCACTATTGCTTTAGTATTAGTTTCTTCTATATTTTTTAAAATTCCATTAGAGATTTTTTCTGAAATATTTTCAAGTTTTTCAAATACTCTATTGTTTAATTTTTTAAGTACTGTGATTCCTGCATTCATAGCTAAAGGATTCCCAGATAAAGTTCCCGCTTGATATACAGGGCCGTCAGGCGCTAAATAATTCATTATTTCTTTTTTTCCACCATAAGCACCAACAGGTAACCCTCCTCCAATAACCTTACCTAATGTTGTTATGTCTGGTGTAACATTATAAATTTCCTGAGCTCCACCTTTTGCCACCCTAAAGCCTGTCATAACTTCATCAAATATTAAAAGGCAATTATATTTTTTGGAAAGCTTTTTTAAACCTTTTAAAAAATTCTTCTTTGGAAGAACTAGGCCCATATTTCCAGCAACTGGTTCTACAATTATTGCGGCAACTTGATTCCTTTTTTTTAATAATAGTTTTTCTACAGATTCAAGATTATTATAAGAAGCTATCAATGTATCTTTAGCTATATTCTTTGTTACACCTGGACTATCTGGCAAACCTAGAGTAATTGCACCTGACCCTGCTTTTATTAAAAAACTGTCTCCATGACCATGGTAATTACCTGAAAATTTAATTATAAAGTTTTTTTTTGTATATCCTCTTGCTAATCTTATTGCACTCATGGTAGCTTCAGTCCCAGAGTTTACCATTCTTACCTTCTCTATTGATGGAACCATTTTAATAATTTGTTGAGCAATTTTAGTCTCTATTATAGTAGGTGCACCATAAGTAGTTCCTAATTTAAGTGCTTTTTTAATCGAAGAAATAGTATCCTTGTCTGCATGACCAAAAATTAATGGCCCCCAGGAAGATACACAATCAATATATTCATTCCCGTCTACATCATATATCTTACTACCATTCCCTTTTTTAAAAAATATAGGATCACAACCAACACTTTTAAAAGCTCTAACAGGTGAATTTACACCACCAGGTATTAATTTCTTTGACTTAATGAATTCCTGAATACTTTTTTTGTACACTATTGTTAATTTAAATAATCTGAAACTTCTAAAGCATGGTATGTTATAATTGCATTTGCTCCAGCTCTTTTCATAGACGTTAGAATTTCAATAATAGTTTCTTTTGATTTAATCCATTTTTTTTCGGATGCAGCTTTTAACATAGAATATTCTCCACTTACATTATAAGCAATTACCGGAATATTATATTTTGATTTTATTTTGTATAAAATATCTAAATAGGATAATGCTGGTTTTATAATAATTACATCAACCCCTTCCTTGATATCCATTTCGGCCTCTCTTAACGCTTCATTTGAACTTTTAAAACTCATTTGATAAGTTTTTCTGTCTGTAAAATTTGTACTAATATCAGTAGCGTTTCTAAATGGTCCATAAAAGGATGATGCATATTTTATTGAATATGAGAAAATTGGAATTTTATGATAATTTGATTTATCTAAAATATCTCTAATGTATTTAACTCTACCATCCATCATATCTGACGGAGCAATAACGTCTGCGCCTGCATTTACTAAAGATAACGCTTGAGAGCCAAGGTTTTTTAAAGTTGAATCATTATCTACATCCCCATCTTTAATAGTTCCACAATGGCCATGGGTTGTATATTGACAATTGCAAACATCTACTATAACTAAAATATTTTTATTTTTTTTCTTTATTTCCTTTATAGCTCTTTGAACAATCCCGTTATTATCAATTGCAACTAACCCTTCTTCATCTTTTTTGGATGGTATTCCAAAAAGAATAATGCTATTTATATTTTTAGAAACCAACTCATCACAAGTTTTCAAAACATTATCAATAGATAATTGATATTGACCAGGCATCGATTTAATTTCTTTCTTGATGTTTTTTCCTTCACAAACAAAAATTGGATAAATTAAATCTGTTGTTGAAAGGTTTGTGTCATCTACTAAATCCCTAATAGCTTTATTGTATCTTAATCTTCTAAGTCTTGTTTTTGGATAGCTCATAAATTAATTATTATTTTCAAAATATTCGATTATTGAACCAGCAATACCTTCATAAGTTTGCATCTTGGATGTGATTAAGGGTACATAACCACTATTCCTAATGTGATCAGAAGTTGTGTTTCCTATACTTATAATATTAGTTTTACTAGGATCATATAATTTTGAGAAAGCCTCAAAACTAGATTGACTAGTAAATACAGAATATGTTGGAAAATTATCAAGCAATGATTTCAATGATTTGTCAAAGTTTTTTATTAGCTCAGTTTTATAGGGTACAAATTTCGTTAAAAGACAAAACTTTTTTAAACATTCACCTAAGTTATTTTTGGCTAAACTCCCTTGAACAAGTAAAACTCTTTTAGAATCGATTATCCTTGAAGTCTTTAAATCTTTACATAATACTTTTGAATAGGCTCTTTTTGAGGTATAAACTATTTTAACATTATATTTTTTTAAATATTTTTCTGTTTTAGAGCCTATGCATATAGCATTAATTCTTTTTTTGTTTTTAGCAAAATCCATATCAAAAAAATACCTAACCCCATTCCTTGAAGTGAAAATAAATGCATCATAATCATTAAAATTTATAGTCTTGAAGTTTGTTTGCTTTGATGTTTTAATCATAGGATAATGATGAATTGTCATACCAGCAGTTTTGAGAGATTTAAAACCATTTGATTTATCTTCATTTGTCAAAATGATGTTTTTATTTCTATTTATTTTCATTTTTTTTAATTGTTGACAAGACTTCCTTTCCACCATTTTTCAATATAACTTTTGCAAGTTCAATACCTAAATTACTTGATGAATCTAAATTTGAAGTAATTTTTTTATATATGCTATTTCTGCCATCAAAACTTGAAACGATTCCTTCAAGTATAAGTTTTTGATTTTGAATTTTAGCATAGGCACCTATTGGTGCAGTGCAACCACCCTCCAAATATTTCAAAAAATCTCTTTCTTGTTTAATACATAAGTATGTTTCTTTGTGATTAAGAGGGGATAATAACAGATTTGTTTTATCATTTTTTCTTGATTCAATTGCTATAGCACCCTGCCCAGGAGCAGATAACATTTTATCAGAGTCAAAATAATTTGCAATATTATCTTCTAAATTTAACCTCTCCAAAGCAGCAGCAGCTAGTACTAAACCATCACAATATCCACTTTTCATTTTAGAGATTCGAGTATCAACATTTCCTCTAATACTAATTACATTAAATTCTGGGTTTAGCCTGAGTAATTGTGATTTTCTTCTATTAGAAGATGTTGCGATGACTGCATTTTTTTTAATTTTTGAAATACTCAAATTTTCATTACTTAAAAATGCGTCTTTATGATTATCCCTTTTTAAAATAGCTGAAATTTCTAAGCCAGGTATACTATCTACTGGTAGGTCTTTTAAACTATGGATAGCTATATCAATTTCTTTATTTAATAATTTCTGTTGAATTTCTTTAACGAAAAAACCTTTGTCAATCGAAGATTCTATATTATGATTTAGGAGAATATCTCCTTTGGTTTTTATTTTTTTAATCTCAAATGATATATCAGGATATAATAAACTGAGTTTTTTTATTACAAGATTTGATTGATAAAGAGCTAATTTACTCTCTCTAGTACCAATTAAGATCTTATTTTTCATAGTTGAAAATCTTTTTAATTATTTTCAAGGCATTTTTATCTTTACCATTTTTACTTGTGTCTTTTATCTTTTTAATTAAAAAATCGGAAATCTTTGTATAAATATTATTCTTTGAATTAAGATTAATGTTATTTTTCTTTTTAGCATTTCCATTGCTTAAGTTATTATAACTAACATCTACCAATTTATTAATTTGATCGTTAATAGAGAGTATAGAAGATCTTAAACGCCTTGAACTTGCCCATGAGTCAAATTCGACTAAAAAATTTTCTATAAGTTTTTCTGATTTTTTAATCTGAGATTTTCGTTTTTTATAATTTTGATTTACTATATCCTTTAATCCATCAATGGTTATTATTTCTAACCCTTTTAAATTGTAATTAATAGGTTCAATATTTCTAGGAACTGATAAATCAACTAAAAGAAGCTTTTTGTGTTTTCTTTCTGACATTATTAGATCTATTTCTTTTGACGAAACTATAGGATTAGAAGAAGACGTTGAAAAAATAACAACATCAAAGTTTTTAATATCAGATTTAAATGTATTGAATGGTACTGTTTTTAAATCTAAAATTTTTGCAAAATCATTAGCCCTATCTTTACTTCTATTTGTAATAAATATATTTTTTATATTTTTTTTTAATAAATGTTTGATTGACAATTTTGATGTCTCGCTGGCGCCAATACACAGTATTCTTGACTCTAAGAGATCATACTTTTTTGATATCATTTCTACAGCAGCATAACTAACCGATATGGATCCTTTTCCTATTTCTGTATTGGATCTGATATACTTACCTGTCTCAAAAGATTTTTGAAACAGTCTACTTAAAATAGGCCCTGTCATTTTATTATCCTTAGCGAAATAAAAAGCTTCTTTTAGTTGATCTACAATTTGAAACTCACCTATTATCATTGATTCCAAACCTGATATCAATCTAAATAGGTGATTTGAAACATTGACAGCTCCAGTTTTTTTTAAAACATATGGAGATAATCCTTCTGAGTATTGTTTAAACTCAACTAAACATTTCATAATTAAATGAAATATTTTTTTTTCATCGGCTATTTTATTTTCATACTCGTAGTATATCTCAGTTCTATTACAGGTGGATAAAATTACTATACCATCAATAGGATATTCATCGAATAATTGATTATAAAATTTTATTTTTTCTTGTTCTTTAAAATAAAATTTTTCTCTTACCTCAATCGGTGATGTTTTATAATTTATGCTAATAAGCCCTATCAAAGAAATAAATTTTATCAAAAGTAAATGTTATTCTTTTGATTATAGAATATTAATTGAGAATTTTTATAGTAATTTTATTTAGAATATACATTAAAAAAAGGTTGAAAAATTTCAAAAATTATTTGTTAATAATTGTAATTATTTCATTCTCTTGCAACAAAGAAGATAATTTGTCTGTAGTATGGGTAAGTGAATACAACCTATTTGCACCTGATTCAATTAGATCAGAAAAAAAAACAATTAAAAAATATATAAAATATAGTTTATCGGAAGAAGATACTGTGTCTAATGATAAATGGGATATTGCGTTTAAAGGAAGTAAAATCATTATAAATGGTGGATTTAAAACCAGTGGTGATGAACCAGAAAGAACTGGTATAGGAGGCGTTTATATAATGAAAGGAAAATCATTTTCTAGGATAAAAAAAGTTGAAGATGAAAATCTATTTAAACAAGATAAAGAAAATAGTTTGGCAATAGAAAATGAAAATGGAAAAGGCTGGTGGTATTTGAAAGATTTATTATCAAATATTTTGTATCCTATTGATAATAATGTTTTAATTATAAAGACTCATAATGGAAGATATGCCAAAATGAAAATAGATAGCTACTATAAAGATTCTCCAGAAGAGCCTAGTTTTCGATCTCAAGCAAGCTATTATTCATTTGTTTATTGGTATCAACCTAATCAAGGAATAAAATCATTAGAATAATTAATCATTTATTTGGATTAATTCTAAATTATAATAAATTTGCACCATTATTTAAAAACATTCTAAATAAAATAGTGCTTTGAGTACTTATTAATAAGTAAAAATCAAAGCATATTTATTTAAATGTCTAATAATAATAATGGCTTATTAAATTATTATTATGTGGTTTGAGTTGATTCCCAAATTTTAAGCTCAATTACAATATTGAGCTTTTAATTTGGATTGATTCTAATATATAATATATTTGAGGCCCATTTTTTATATTATTTAAATTAAATCTAAATAAATTATGAGTTACGATACATTAAAAAATTATATTTTAATTCTTTTTTTAAGTGTTTCTTTTGTTGCTTGTGATGAAGAATCATCGGAATCAGAAGATGCTGTAGAAAAAGTTGTCGAAATGCCAACCTCTTACGAATTTAAAAGAGATGGGCAAAGTACAGTTAGTTTTAGTGGACAAACAGTTAGGCTGTTGCACGCTATTGAAATTTATAACGCCCTTAAAGATACAGAAAGAACAGAGGCTGAAATAAAAGAGATGTTTAATGATGGAGAAGGTTTTTATGAGGCTGCCCTTAACGGTACAGGAAAAAAACTTGGAAACAAAACAGGAGCTTATGGGGCTTCTACTGTTAAACTAAAGTTTGATGATTGGATTGTTGAAGCAACAGGAACTGTTTTTCCAGCAGTTATAAGCAGCACTGATGCTGCAGCAGGTGTTGCTGGCACTTATACAGACACTGGAGGAAGCCAAAGAAGTGTAATGATCAATGCTAAAGGTCATGAGATAAACCAATTATTTACTAAAGGACTTATGGGAGCGTTGGTTTGCGATCAAATTATTTATGGTTATTTAAGCAAAGCTAAATTAGACGGCGGAACAAATATTGCTGATAACGACGCAGATAAAAAGGTAGATGGTAAAACATATACTACAATGGAACATTACTGGGATGAAGGATTTGGATACCTATACGGTCTTGACACGGATGTTTCTAATGCTACTATTGAAGGAACTGGAATTTTAGTTGATAAATATTTGAAAAAAGTTGCTGCAGCAGGTGGTAGCTTGCCGGGTATTGACAAAACAATACATGATGCATTCAAATTAGGTAGGGCAGCAATAGTTGCAAAAGATTATAAACTTAGAGATGAACAAGCTTTAATTGTAAAAGAAAACCTATCAAAAGTAATAGGAAGAAAAGCTGCTGATTATCTAAGAAGCGGTGCTCAAGAAATAACTGATGGTAATTGGGCAAATGCGCACCATGCTTTATCTGAAGGATATGGATTTATCTTAAGTTTACAATATACTATGGATCCAGCTACTGGAGCACCTTATTATTCTAATACTCAAGTTAAAAACATGTTAGATACTTTTGATTCAGGTAATGGTTTTTGGGATCAAAAACCTGAGGATCTAATTAAAATGGCTGGAGATATAGAAACTACATTTAAATTCCAATAAGTGAATTAGGTTTAGTTTAAATCTATTAATTAATTATCTGACCAATGAAAAAGAATAAAATATATTTATTAATATTTATTTTTTTAGGTACTTTTTTTATTGCCTGCGAAGATTCAAAAGAAGATCAAATTGAACAATCATTTGATAGGTCTTTGGTTCTTTTAAATTGGTCAGATAATATTATTACACCTTCCTATCAGGCTTTTCAAGAAAAGCTAAATATACTAAAAGCATCTGTTGACAAATTCAAAGCTGATGTAACTCAACAAAACCTTGATTTAGTTAGAAGTGAATGGGTTAATGCATACAAATCGTGGCAACACGTTGAAATGTTTAATATAGGTAAAGCTGAAGAAATTTATTATTCTTCTAAAATGAATGTATACCCAGCAAATATTTCAAGAATAAAATCAAATATTGACTCTGAACAATACAACTTAGGTAATGCTAATAATAATTCTGCACAAGGATTTCCTGCTTTAGATTACCTTTTGTATGGAGGAATTAGTGATGGATCTAAAGTAATAGATAGGTTTTTATCACAAGATGGCAACAAATACCTATCCTATTTAGAGAATTGTGTTAACAAAATGATTTCACTCACAAAAACAGTAGTTGATGATTGGAAGGCTAATAAAGGTAGCTTTGTTAGCTCTACAGAAAATACTGCTACTTCTAGTATTAACATGCTTACAAATGACTTTATTTATTATTATGAAAAAGGTTTTAGAGCAAATAAATTAGGTATTCCTGCTGGAATTTTCTCATCTAAAACTATTCCTGAAAATATTGAAGGCTACTATAATGGTAAAATTTCAAAAGTCTTAGCGCTTGAAGCTCTTAATGCTGTTCATGATTTTTTTGTTGGTAAAAGCTTTGACAACAGTAAAACAAACGAAAGCTTTAAATACATACTTAAGAGTTTAGATACTAAAAAAGGAGAAGAAAACCTAGGAGAAGTAATTGAGTCTAAGCTATTAGAAGCTAAATTAAAAGTTGAAGGTCTTGACGAAAATTTTGCAAATCAAATAAATTCAGATAAAGTAAAATTTTTAGAAACATATGACGCAATCCAAAAAGTCGTTGTTTTATTAAAAGTTGATATGCTTCAGGCATTAAATATCAATGTAGATTACACTGATGCGGATGGAGATTAATTAAATTTCCCCGCTAAATGAATGCCTCTCTAAAAAATTATATAAATCAATATTCGGACTCTTCTCCACTCATACTATTTAGGATTGGCTTTGGTGTTTTAATGTGTTACAGTCTAATCAGATTTTGGTTAAAAGGATGGATAGAAACACTTTACGTCAACCCATCATTTCACTTTTCATATTATGGTTTTGAATGGGTTAAACCGATAGATGAATATACGTACTTAATATTTATACTATGTTTTATTTCATCTTTTTTTGTTGCTATTGGCTATAGATACAAGCTATCAATAATCTTATTTTTTCTGTCATTTACTTATATAGAAATGATGGATAAAACAACTTATTTAAATCATTACTATTTTATAAGTATTTTGAGTTTTATAATGATTTTCCTTCCTGCGAATGTTGGATATTCTTTGGATAGTTTTTTTAACAAAAAATATTATCTTAAAATCCCTAGATGGAATATTGATATAATAAAAATTTTGATTGCAATAGTCTATCTGTATTCAGGAGTCGCTAAAATGAATAGTGACTGGCTTTTTCAAGCCATGCCTTTAAAAATCTGGCTTACATCAAAATATGATTTACCTATTATTGGCGAAAGTTTGATGCAAAAAAATTGGGTGCATTATTTTATGAGCTGGGGAGGAATGATTTATGATTTGACCATCCCTTTTTTGCTAATTGAAAAAAGAACAAGAATCTTGGGGTTTGCTTTAGTGGTATTTTTCCATGTTTTTACAGCAGTTTTATTTCCCATTGGCATGTTTCCATACATAATGATATTCAGTTCTTTAATATTTTTTAATCAAAGGTTTCATAAAAAAACTTTGAAATATTTAGAACAACTTTTGATAAGTATAAAACCTAATCTTGATTTGGAAAAAACAAAAATTATTAATAATTCAAAAACAAAATTTGAAAAAATAAAACTATCTGTTGTAACAGTTTTTTTAATTGTACAGTTACTTTTTCCCCTTAGATATTTTCTGTATCCCGGAGAATTATTCTGGCACGAACAAGGTTATAGGTTTTCATGGAGAGTAATGTTAATGGACAAGGTAGGTTATACTACATTTAAAATTAAAGAAAAAAGATCCGGAGATACTTTCATGGTAAATAATGAGAATTTCTTAACTCCATTTCAAGAAAAACAAATGAGTTTTCAGCCTGATTTTATTTTAGAATTTGCACATTATCTTGGAGATAAGTTCTCAGATGAATTTAATGAAGTAGAGGTTTATGCAGAAAGCTTTGTAGCTCTAAACGGAAGGCCAAGCCAAAGATTTATTGACCCCGAGGTTAATTTGTATGCTGAGGTGGAATCTTTTAAAAATAAAACATGGGTATTACCACTTAATGATGAAATCAAAGGTTTTTAAAATATTACTATTATTATATCTGTCTATTCAATATAGCTATAGTCAAAATAGGGTTTTTGGAACTGTGAAAATCGAGGACTCAGAAAATAAAAATCCCATTGTTTTTGTATATGATAGCAATTCAAAACTTTTAACAGAAACTGATGAAAACGGCTTCTATGAATTTTATACTAAAAAAAATGAAATGGATGTTATTTTCTTATTGGTAGGATCCCAATATATAGAAGAAAAAATAATTATTAAAAACGAATTAGAACTAAATATTTTCTTTGAAAGGCAAACAAAAGTTTTATCAGAAGTCGTTATTAAAGGTCAAAAAATAAGAGAATTTGAGCTGCAAAGACTAAATGATGTAGAAGGAACTTCTATTTATGCTGGAAAAAAAACAGAGGTAATATTGGTTGATCAATCTATGGCAAACCTTGCATCCAATAATTCCAGACAAATTTATAGTCAAATATCAGGTTTAAATATATATCAAAATGATGATGCGGGAATACAATTACATATAGGAGGCAGGGGCTTAGATCCAAATAGGACTTCAAATTTTAATACAAGACAAAACGGGTATGATATTAGTGCAGATGTACTGGGCTATCCAGAAAGTTATTATACGCCACCAGCTGAAGCAATTAAAAATATTCAAATAATAAGAGGAGCTGCATCATTACAATACGGCACACAATTTGGGGGATTAATTAATTTCATTATGAAAGAGCCACCAAATAAAAACTTTGAATTTGTTACAAGAAATAGCCTAGGAAGCAACCTTCTGCTTACAAACTTTACTAGTATTGGAGGAAAAAATAAAAAATTTAGTTATTTCTCTTATTATAATTTTAAAAGAGGCAATGGATTTAGACAAAACTCAAGATTCAATTCTAACAATTTTTATGTTCATTTTAATTATGCCATTTCTACAAAAACAAGTATAAGTTCTGAAATTTCCTATATAAAATACCTTGCTAAACAAGCTGGTGGTTTATCAGATAGAATGTTTAATACAGATCCATACCAAAGTAATAGGTCTAGGAATTGGTTTTATTTGAATTGGCTTTTATATAATTTCAAGTTCAATCATAAGTTTTCTGATAAAAGTAGTTTTTTATTTAGTTTTTTTGGATTAAAAGCAGACAGAAATAGCATAGGCTTTAGAACAAACAGAGTTGATCAAGTTGACCCTATTGAAGAAAGAGATTTAATTAAAGGCTCTTTTAATAATTTTGGTTTTGAAGGAAGATATTTAAAAAATTATGAGTTGCTTAAGAAGAATTCATTTTTTGTTTTAGGAATCAAGTTCTATAAATCTAAAACATCCAGCATACAAGGACCTGGTTCTGAAAATAGTAATGCAGACTTCAATTTTTATCTTGATAAGTATCCTAATTATCAAAACCAATCTAATTATATCTATCCTAATAAAAACTTTGCTTTTTTTGGAGAAAATATTTTTTATATTAATGAAAAAATATCTATTACTCCAGGCTTTAGATTTGAAAATATCATTACAAGAAGCAATGGTTCATATAAGCAAATCAATTTGGACGGAGCGGGAAATGTTATCTATAATAATGAGGTATTTGAAAAAAGAGAAAACATAAGAAGATTTGTATTGTTTGGTTTGGGGGTAAGCTATAAACTAAATTTAGGAATTGAATTCTATGGAAATATTTCACAAAATTATAGATCAGTCACTTTTGCAGACATGAGCATAATAAATCCGTCTTACTCTATAAACCCAGATATAACCGATGAGAAAGGGGTTACAATAGATGTTGGATTAAGAGGAAACATAAATAAAAAAATATCCTATGAGATTACAGCTTTTAATTTGCTTTATAATGATAGAATAGGTTTTATACAAAAAGAGTTTAACGATGGGAGCATAAAAAGCGAAAGAGGAAATGTTGGAGATGCTAGTATTTATGGAATTGAATCAATTGTTGATTTTGATTTAAATAATTTACTAATTAATAATCAAAATATGAGCTTAAATTACTTTATCAACACAGGTATTATAGATTCAAAATATACTAAATCTAAAGAGAATGGAGTTGTTGGCAAAAAAGTTGAGTTTGTTCCTAATATAAATATTAAAACAGGTATAAAATACGGATTCAAGAATTTTTTATCAAATATCCAATTAACATATTTATCCAATCAATTTACTGATTCATCAAATGCAACAAAAGGGAATATGAGTGGAATTATTGGAGAAATACCTGAGTATTTACTTTTGGATGTAAGCTTTTCTTTTAAATATAAAAAGGTTAAAGCTGAGGCTGGAATAAATAATTTATTAAATGAAGATTATTTCACAAGAAGAGCTACGGGATATCCTGGTCCAGGAATAATACCTTCGCCGCCAAGAAATATTTATTTTACTTTTGAAATTAGAATTTAAATAATTTGAATTTTCAGCCAGAACAACTAAATTAGTTTTTTATTTATAATTATTCTAAATAAGACGTATGTGGAAATATATATTGATAATCATATTAGTTATACCACTCAATCTCAGTGCTAATAAGAAAAAGAAGGCAGACATAGAAGCGATAAAATCTATGTGTGGGTGTATGGATATAAAATTTGAATTTGCAGAAACGGTATCACCAAATAAGGATTATACATTCAATAAAAACTATTTGTCTGGCGGAACTGAACTGGCTTTTGTAGTGGAAGAAAGCCCAAATAAATTAGTAATTCAACATTTACTTGTAGTAATGGATACAATGGTAATAAAACATTGGAGACAAGACTGGGTTTATGAGGGAAATGAAATGTTTGTATATGATAAAAACCAAAGGTGGACTAAAAAAATACTTACTAAAAAAGAATCGAAAGGAAAATGGATACAAAAAGTATATCAGGTAGATGATAGCCCAAGATATGAGGGAATTGGAACTTGGATAAAAGTAGATGGAAAAACTTATTGGGAAAGTACTACAGATGCGCCTCTACCCAGAAGAGAATATAGTAAAAGAAGTGATTATAATGTATTAAAAAGAAGAAATAGACACGAAATAAAAGACTATGGATGGGTTCATGAACAGGATAATAAAAAGGTTTTAAGAGAGAACGCAGATGTTCTAATTGCTGAGGAAAAAGGATGGAATACTTATAAGAGAGTAAATGAACAAAAATGTCAAGCTGCAATTGATTGGTGGAATAAAAATAAAAATTATTGGAAACATGTCAGGGCAGTCTGGGATGAATATTATTATAAAATGAAAGATATATCGTTACATACTTCAGTTAATAAAAGGCCTATGTTCAGCGGATTTTTCGAATTGGGTGAGAAAATGGAAGGAAAAACTAAAGAAACTTTATCTGATGAAAAAGAATTAGTTAATGAAATTAAAAAAATAATAGATAAATATTTAAAAAATTAATTACTTAAAAAAGTTCTTACAAACAGGATCAAAATAAATTAAATCTTTTTTTCCAAAATCGACATAGACATCTGCTTTCTCTTTTAAGGGCTCTTTAGAGAAGAAATGCCAAACTTCATTATCTTTTCTTCCTTTTATTTTATATTCTTTTCCTTGAAAAAAACACTTTTCTACAAAAACCTTATAATTGGACTTTTTATTTACTAGTTTAACTTTTTCAGGCCTAACATAATAAGTTTCCTGGTTAACAAAAAGTTTATTCAAATCGCCAAGTATCTCAGCACAATAACAATTAGCAGGCTCACAATACATTTTAACTGGATCATCATATTGTTGTAAAATCCCAGCCTTAAAAATTAAAATTCTATCAGATATATTCATTGCATCATTAATATCATGCGTAACCAAAACAGTGGTGGTTTTAGTTTCTTTAATTATCTTATAAATTTCTTCTCTCATACTTTCCTTAATTGTTGTATCAAGATTACTAAATGGCTCATCCAGTAAAAGAAGCTCAGGTTCTCTTATTAATGCTCTAGCTATACAAGCTCTTTGCTGTTCACCACCCGATAGCTCATGTGGATATCTATTTAATAGATATTTAAGGCTGGTTAATTTTAAAATATAATCAAGATTTGAAGAATGTTTTTTGCTAAGATTAAATGTTATATTATCCTTTAAATTCAGATGTGGAAATAATGGATAATCTTGAAACACAAATCCAATTTTACGATCCTGTGGGTTTATGAATGTTTCTTTATCATTAAGACAGACGGAATTAAGTGATATAGATCCAGAATTAATTTTTTCTAATCCAGCAATACATTTTAAAAAAGTTGTTTTTCCAGAACCACTTTCACCTAGAAAAGAAATGATCTCACCTTTTTTAATAGAAAACGATAGGTCCTTAATTATTGGATAATCACTATCAAAATACTTTGCAAGGTTTTTTACTTCAAGATACATTAATCTGTTTGTCAATAAAATTTTTCAAAATTAATAACATCAAACTACCTAATGTAATAATTACAAGAGAATATGTAGCAGATAACGGAATCATTTCCTCAACTGCAAATTCATAAGTTTGAGTTGCTAGAGTATCAAAATTAAAAGGTCTCAAAATTAAGGTAATAGGCAGTTCTTTCATAATATCAATAAAAGTAACAATAAATGCACTAATTAAAGCAAACCTATTTATTGGAAGGTGTAATCTTCTAAGAAGGCTTAAAGGATTCAAGCCTAAATTTCTACCAGTATCATCGATTGTATTAGGATGTTTATCTAGACTTGATTTAATAGGAGACTTAGCTACAGCTAAAAACCTGATTATATATGCAAAAATTAAGATAAATAAAGATCCAACTAAAGAAAACTTGCTAAATAATAAAATAATACCAAGACCAATGATTGCACCAGGTAAAGCATAACCTAAGGAAATCAAATTGTTTGTGAAAAAATTAATTTTTGTTTTTGATATTCTTTCAACAAAAAGAAAAAAAAGCGCAACAAAAATTATAATAACTGATGAAATAGACGAAACATAAACAGTATTACCTGTCAATTGGATTAGCTTATCAAAATTTGTAGAGGATAAGGTTTGTATTGAATTATTTAAAATGAAAAAAAATGGCACTAAAAATCCAAATAAAAAAGGCACTGAACATATGCTCGACATAAATAAAGATTTTTTCCAATTAATTAATTTCATTCTTTGGACTTCTGAATTTTTTTGATAATAAAATTTTGAGTTTTTTATAGACAGTTTATCCAGAACAAAGAAGAATAGTACAATTATTAGAAGGATACATGCTAATTGAATGGCCCCATTTACATCTCCAAATGAAAACCAAGATCTAAAAATGCCAGTGGTATAAGTGTTCACACCAAAATATTTAACAGCACCATATTCATTAAGCACTTCCATAATTACTAAAAATAGTCCTGAAAAAATTGCGGGTCTTGATAAAGGTATAATTACTTTATAAAAGGTTTGAAATGATGATAACCCAAGGTTTTTTGAAATATTAACATAGTTAGAACCTATCAAGCTAAATGAAATTCTGGATGCTGTATAAACATATGGATATAAAGCCAAACCAAGTAGTACCCCTAATACTTCAATTTGTAAATAATCTTTATTAAATATTTCAGCTAAATAAGGACTTGTGTCTCTAAGATAACTTTGAATAGGCCCTGTATAGCTTAAAATATCAATATAAGTAAATCCCATTATATAGGACGGTATGGCTAATGGAAGATATAATACAATATCAAAAAATTTTCTACCAAAAAAATAATAATTACTTATTATCCAAGCAGGAAAAACACCCAAAATTAATGCGAAAATTGAGGTGATTAAAATAAGATATATTGTGTTTAATGTATAATCAATTAATACATTATCTAATAAATAGAATAAAGTTGTTTTGCTTCCAGAAAAAAAACTAATAATAAGAATAATGATAGGTGATAATAAAATTAAAGCTAAAAATAGACTACTAAAAACCCATCTTTTGTTATCAATAAAAAAGTAATGTTTTCTTATTTCCAACCAGTTTTATCAAATATTTTAATAGCCTCAATTCTATGTTCTCCCAAAGCATTTAAATTTAATTTGTCGATTTTAAATTCACCCCAGTTTTTAACTATTTCTGATGGCTCGACAGAAGGATTAGCAGGATATTCATAGCTATTATTTACATAAACTTCCTGAGCTTCCTCACTTGTAAGATACTCAATTAATTTAATTGCGTTTTCTTTGTTAGGTGAGTTCTTTGTTAAGCCAATTGCGGATATATTAATATGGCTACCTCTTTCATTTACGCCCTGATTAGGAAAAAAAACTGACACTGAATTACCGGCATTAAGCTCTTCTTCTTTATCAGAAGAGAGTAACAATCCAATATAATATGAGTTAACAATTGCTATATCTCCTTGGCCAGCAGCAATAGCTTTAACCTGGTCTCTATCACTACCTTTAGGATCTCTAGCAAAATTATCTACTACCGCAGAAGACCAATTTTCGGTAGCATCAGCACCAAGATTTGCAACAAGTGATGACATAAGGGCTTGGTTATATGCATTTGAAGATGATCTGACAAGCAATTTATTTTTCCATTTAGGATTTGCAAGATCTTCATATGTACTAAGCTCTTCTTTTTTAACACGTTCATTGCTATAAACAATAACCCTTGATCTGTAAGTAATAGGCGCCCAGTACCCATCAGGGTCACGCAACTCCTGCCTAACATTATCATTAACTTTCTGAGATATTACTTTTTGTAAAACACCAGCTTGTCTTGCATTATATAATTTACCAGCATCTACAGTAACAAATAAGTCAGCGGGGGAATTGTTTCCTTCATTTTTCAATCTCTCAATCAACTCATCAGCATTCGCTTTAACTACATTTACCTTTATTCCTGTTTCTTTTTCAAAATTTTCATATTGTTTTTCATCTACAGCATAATGCCTTTGACTATATAAATTAACTTCTTGTAATTTTTTTTCGGATTTTGTGTTACACGACAGCACAAAACAAGTTATGACTATATAAAATATTTTTTTCATAATATACTATTTAGATTAATTCTAAACTGCAAATCAAATATATTTTATTAAT
>CABZXU010000023.1 GCA_902529805.1 uncultured Marinoscillum sp. | reverse complement strand
AGCTTATGAAAGCGGTGGAGAAATGTTTGGTTGTGTATTCACAGATGAAAATGGTGATGGTAATTTTGAAACTTTACACCTTCCAAATAGCTTTGAAGCTCATGATTTGAAAATGCATGATGGAAAATTACATGTAGTAGGATCAGGTGGTCCTGCTGGAGATGATCCTATGATGTGGATTGATGGAGTAGCACAAAAATTAGACTACCAATATAGTAATAAAAATTGGGGAGCAGCTGGAGCTACTGGAATAGATATTGATAGTAATGGTGATGTATATATATCTGGATGGTTTATTACTAAGCAAAGAGGAGATATTGGTTCTTGTTATTGGAAAAATGGGGTATTTAAACCCTTAACTATAAATGCTGATTCAGAAGCATTTGATATTGCTGTACTTAATGGAAAGGCAGTTGCCGTTGGTTGGTTTATGAGTCATCATAAGATCTATGCAGCTAGATGGGTAGATGGAAAAAGAACTACCATTCATAGCAAAGGAGATGCTGAACCTCGTGAAATAATGGTTATTGGTAATAAATATTATATTTCTGGTTGGGCAGCTAACAATTTTAATATGCAAAACTCAAGAGCAGCTATTTGGGAAGGAACATCCAAAACAGCAAAACTTCTAAAGCCAGGTAAAGATCAAATGCTACAACAAGCATCTGGTGGTCATCATGCAGCTTCAGGTTTTGGAATGGGATATGATAAGTCAGCCAATAAAATTTGGGTAGCTGGAAAAACAGATTGGATGAATGTTGGCTATTGGCCAAATATTTGGAAAGTAACTCCAGGTGGTGGAAACATTGTTTATGACCTTCTTGAAGATCCAGACGGCTCAAAGCCAGGTTGTGACGTTAAGTATGTTGGCGGTCAAAATGGAATTGAAGCATATGATTGTGAAGGAGGTGAAGTTCAAGACATCACAGTATCTGATGGAGTAACATATGCTGTTGGTATGACTACTGCAGATACGTTAAGTGGTGAAAATATGTGGCATCCTCAATCTCAAATATGGATCAATGGAGTAAAATATCCTATTAGAGATCATAGAAGTGATGGAATGTTTAGTTATGCATACCAAATTCTAATAATTGAGTAGTAACTAAATTTATCTACTTTTCTAAAATAGATTTTAAATTAGCTGGAGAGTAATTTATTGACTTTAGAGTTTTTCTATCCGAAGCTCTATAGATAAGATATTTTCCATTTTTCTCTTCGTAGAAGGAATCTGTATTCTTTTCTTTTTTATAATATTCTATAGTTTTTTCTGCTTCATCTATTGAATCACATGCCTTACTCATATTTGATCGCTGAACTTCATTAAACAACTCAACAAATTTTTCACTCATGCCAAACTCATGAACTGCCCCTGAAAGGACGTATTGAATGTCACAAAGAGCATCAGCAATTTCTACAATATCATTAGTTTCTATAGCTTCTTTAAGTTCTTTCAACTCTTCTGAAATAAGCTCTACCCTTAAATCACATCTCTTTTTATCTGGAATTGTTGGGTTATCCAATATTGGATGATTAAATAATCTGTGGAAATCAGCGGTTTGATTTAAAGAATCAATTTTATCCATTTTTAATTAAATTTTAAGTTAAACTATGACAATACTTCCCCTCTGAGGCCCTCTTCCAGTATAATAAATATAATTATAGGAATTACCCATTTCATCACAAAACCCCAAATTTTGGTTACCCTAATATTTTTGGCACCTTGATTGGTTTCTTTCATAAAGTTATCAAAACCCCAAATATGAGCTACATATACTGAAATTAACAAGCCTCCTAATGGTAACAAAATGCTTCCAGATAAGAAATCAAAGAAACCAAATATGCTTTTACCAAAAATAGTAATATGACTCCACGAATTGAAACCTAAAACATTAGTTATACAAAGTAAAAATGTCATTGAAACACATAAAATCACAGACTTATTTCTAGAAAGTTTAAATGAGTCCATTGCTGTAGATACAACAGCTTCCAATAAACCAATGATTGAGGTAAAAGCAGCTATAAACACCAAAAAGAAGAATAATGCACCCAAATACATTCCAAAAGGTATTTCTTTAAATAATGAAGCCATAGTAACGAATAATAAACCTGGACCAGAATCAGGTTGAATCCCGAAAGCAAACAAAGCAGGAAATATTACAAATCCAGCTAAAATTGCAATTGCAGTATCAAAAAACACAACTATTCCAACGCTACCAGGTATATCACTATTTTTTTTATCTAAATAGCTTCCAAAAACAAAACCAGCAGTTAATGCTATTCCAACTGAAAAAAATATCTGACCTAAGGCTGATAAAATAACTTTAAAAGTAATTTTAGAGAAATCTGGTGTTAGATACCATAAAAGACCTTTATATGATCCTTCTAAGGTATTTGACCCAAATGCAAGTAAAATGAACATTACAAGCAATACTGGCATGAATATCTTGGAAACTAGTTCTACCCCACCCTGAAGACCTCTAGAAGCAACAAAAATCATGATTAGACATATGATAAAACAATAAATCAATAAAGTATACTGATCTTGCTGTAAATCTGCAAAATGAGTTTGAATAGTTTCTGCTGAAAATGCGAAAGCTTCCCCAGTTATATATTCTTTAAGGTATACCGTTACCCATGACATAATCATTAAATAATAGCCTAAAATCATAACTGTAGCAATTATTTCAACCCAACCAATTATATTCCAAAAGGATTTAGGAGAAGAAAGTTTCTTCATTCCCTCTAAAGGTGTTAACTGTGCCTTTCTTCCTAGACTAATTTCAGCAGTTAGCAAAGGAATACCAATAATAGCTGTTAATATTAAATACACAATAATGAAAGCACCACCACCACTTTCTCCAACGATATAAGGAAATCGCCAGATGTTTCCCATTCCAATTGCAAAACCAGCTGTGGCCATTATAAATCCAAACCGACTTCCCCAATTTTCTCTATTCATTACTAGAAATTATTTATTGTGTTACAAAATACTAAGTCTTAAAATGATGAAATGGTATACAGTAAAATTAGTAATTTATAATTACAATAACCTAGAAAAAATAGATTAATACCATAAAAATAAAAAATATATTTTTTTTTAAATTAAAATTTATATATTATTATATAATAATCTGATTTACAGTTATTTATATAAATAATTTTAGGTAAGACTAAAAGGTAAAAAAGTAAGAAAAAGTAAGAAAAAAATGATAAAATGACAGTAATTAATTAAATTCAATTTTGAACCACGTAAATTTTTAAAATGAAAAATCCTATAATACTTATCCCCTATTTAATCATAAGTTTTTTTTTAATTCCTCAAAAAAAAATATTTGGACAAATTGACGAAACTCTTTATTCAAATCTTGAATGGAATTTTGTTGGACCCACCAGAGGAGGCAGGTCAACAACTGTTGCAGGAATTCCATCTCAACCTTATACGTTTTTAATGGGTACAACTGGTGGAGGAGTATGGAAAACAACAGATGCGGGTTTAAATTGGGAAAATGTATCTGATGGTGAGATAACAGTAGGCTCAATTGGTGCATTAGCAATTGCCCCAAATGATCCTAATATAATGTTTGCTGGAACTGGATCTGCTGATCCAAGAGGGAATATTTCATCTGGGAATGGTATTTATAAATCGATCGATTCTGGAGAAACATGGGAATTTGTAGGCCTACCTAAAGCAGGCCTGATTGGCTCAATTAAAATTCATCCAAAAAACTCAAATATTGTATATGTAGCTGTATTAGGTAATGTTTTTGGACCTAATAAGGAAAGAGGTGTTTATAAATCCACAAATGGAGGTAAAACATGGAATAGAATACATTTTATCAGTGATAAAACTGGCGCTAGAGACGTAGAAATAAATCCATCTAATCCAAGAGAAATACTTTCTTCATTTTGGACAGTTCAAAGAAAACCATGGACACTGGTAGATGGGGGAAATGAAGGAGGAGTTTTTTTATCTAAAGACGAAGGTAAATCATGGAAAAAACTAGAAAATGGGCTTCCTAAAGGTTTAATAGGTAAAATTGAAGTTGAATATTCTCCAGCTAATCCCAATAGAATGTGGGCAATGATTACAGCAAAAGAAGAAGAAGAAGGTGGACTATATCGCTCAGATAATGGAGGGTTTTACTGGAAAAGAATAAATAGAGATCATAAATTAAGACAAAGAGGTTGGTACTACTCCCATATAACTGCTGATCCTAAAAATGAAAACATTATTTACGCTTCAAATACAGGTTTTTATAAATCAATAGATGGCGGAAAAACATTTGACAAAAGAATTAGAACTCCCCATGGAGATAATCATGGCCTTTGGATAAATCCAAATAATACTAAAATCATGGTAAATTGTAATGATGGCGGAGCAAATGTATCATTAAACGGAGGAGATAGTTGGTCAACACAATTGAATCAACCTACCTCTGAATTTTACAGATTAACTGTTGATAATCAGTTTCCTTTTAGAATGTATGCTGGCCAACAAGATAACTCAACCATTTCAGTTCCAAGTAGAGGAATACCTTCACTCACACGATTTGAAAATTGGTTTGATGCCGGGGGCACCGAATGCTCAGATATTGCTGTTCATCCAACGAATCCAAATATTATCTATTCTACTGGATATAGCGGTGAGTTTACTTATAAAAATTTAGAAACAGGTGAAGAGTATCAAAGAACTCCCTATGTACATTTAACCGAAGGAACAAGGCAAGATGAACTGAAATATAGATTTCAATGGAATTATCCTGTTTTTGTATCGAAATATAACCCTGATGATGTTTATGTGGGTTCTAATGTAGTTCATAAAACATCAAATAAAGCAGTAAGCTGGGATATAATTAGCCCTGATCTTACAAGAAGGTTATTAGAAAAAGATGAAGAAAAAGCTGATATTCCAGGTGGGCCTATTCAAAATGATGCTACAGGTGTTGAAGTATATTCATCAATTTTTGCTTTAGAAGAATCACCACATAATAATAATGAAATATGGGTTGGATCAGATGATGGACTAATCCATTTAACTAGAGACGGAGGAACAACATGGCAAAATATTACTCCAAATAAAATAATTCCTTATCAAGGAACAATTAATAAAATTGAATTATCACCACATAAAGAAGGAAGAGCAATAGCTGCAGTCTATAATTACAGAAATAACGATTTTAAGCCATATATTATACTCACTGATGATTTTGGTCTTAATTGGAAATTAATCACTGAAAATAATGGAATTCCTTCAAATCATTTTGTAAGAACAGTATCAGAAGACCCTGTAAAAAAAGGATTAATCTATGCAGGAACTGAATTTGGTGCTTATGTTTCCTTTAATAATGGTAAATCCTGGAATTCATTACAACTTAACCTTCCACATGTTCCAATAACAGATATGGAAGTTGCTCAAAATGATTTAGCTATATCAACTCAAGGAAGAGGGTTTTGGCTTCTTGATAAAATTAATATTTTACAAGAACTTCATAATATTCATAAAAATCCTGAAGAAATTCATTTATTTAAACCTGAACCAGCATACAGAACAAATATTGGTGGTGGATGGAGATCGGGTGGAATAAGTTTTGAAAATGATATTTCTTTTTATTTACCCAAGGATATTCCAATAAAAGATGTTGAAATGTATATAAAAGATAGTAAAGGAAACGTTGTAATTGATTTTAAAAAAGATACAGTTTATTTATGGGATGTAGATTACGATTCTTCAACCATCTATTCAGGTATGCATACTTTATATTGGGATTTAGAACACAAAGCACCAAAATTACAAAAAGACTTTGTTTCAATGTATTATAGCGCAAGAAGTGGATATGGACCAGAGGCTATTCCAGGAGATTATTCAGTAGAATTAGTTATGCCAAATAAAAAGCTTGTTACAAGTTTAAATGTAAAGATTGATCCTAGATGGAATATTCCTAAAAGTGACTTGGAAAAACAATTTAATACTGCTAATGAAGTAATATCAATGATTGAAGAATCCCAAGAAAAATTGAGTGAAATGAGAAGCATAACAAATCAAATAATTAATTTAATAAATCTTACAAAAAATAATGAAGCTTATTTGATGATTAAGAAATATGGAAATGGGATAATTGATAAAATTTCTAAAGTAGAAAATAGTTTATATCAAAATAAAATTGAAACATCTCAAGATGAAATCAATTATGCTAGAAAATGGACAAATCACATTACACATCTTTATGACAGAATAACAACTGATAATCAAGCTCCTAATGATGGAATGATAAAAAGAGTGAAAGAGCTTAAGGATAATTATAAAAAAATCATGAAACCTTACAACTATATTATCAACAATGATTTGAAAAGATTTAAGGAATATCTTGAGGAAAATAATATTGAAAGAATAATCATAGACTAAAAAAAAAGGGCAATCATTCTTACGAATTCTCGCCCCTTTTATCATTCAAAAATCACCGTAGTGTCTTTCAAATGTCAAACTTTTCTCGAAAACACTTAAAATTTCAACTTAATAAATTAAGCTTCTTTTTTAAAAGTCCTGAATTTTCAACTTTATTTCAACCGTGGTCAAATTAAAGTTTCTATTTCATTTCCGAAACTTACGTTTCTGCTTCCAAGTTTTGTTTGGAAGTACTAAGTAACTAAAAAAAATAAAATTATGGGAAAATATGATTAAAAAATTATCCACAATTTTTCCACTTTTTTTAAAGAATAAATTAGAAAGGTCTATAAACAATAAAAGGGTGATAATTCTTGACGAATTTTTCACCCTTTTCATTTAAAAATCACCGTAGTGCTCCTCAAACGTCAAACTACAGTTAAAAAAGCACCTAAAGTTTCCGCTTAATAAATTAAGTTTTCGCTTTGAGAAATCTTTGTCCTTCTGTATCTTGTTGCCGTAACAACTTTCAACTTTCAAACCAAAATCTGAAATTTACATTTCAACTTTTTTTATCTCTCGTTTGATGATACTAAGTAACTTAATTTTATTTTATTAAAAAGAGTTTTCTCATCAAAGTTTTCCACAATTTTTCAACATGAAATTAACAGCTTTATGAACAATAAAACCAATGCTTTTCAACAGAATATGTTGATAAAGTATTAGTTTTTAAGATTTTAAATTTAATAAGTCAGTAAATAGTTTTAAACTTTCCCTTAAATAAAGATCATTTTCAATCTTTTCTTTTAACAAATTATTCTCTAAAGGAAATATTTCAGTATAATTAATCGAAACATTTAAATTGTCTTGTTTGTCATCAGAATCCTTTTTTTCATTAAGTCTTTGCTGTAAATTCAAAGAAATAATCTTTTTTTCTCTATTTTTTTTAATTTCATCAATATTTGATAGGTATTTTTTAATAGCATTATCATTTTTTAACCTATCATCAAAAATTTGATTTAGCTCTTCTATATTGTTTGAAGTAATTTGAAGTTTATTAGAAAACTCTAATCTATCAATTTCGTCCCATTTTAAAGCGTTTTTTCTTGAATTTTCAGTATAAAATTCTCTATCAAATGAATTAGGAAACTCAATATCTGGCTTTACCCCAATCTTTTGTGTGCTACTTCCAGAAATTCTATAATATTTTGCTAATGTTATTTTTAACTGACCAAACGATTCTTTATCCGTATTTCTAAAAAACCTGTCCAATCCAATTAAATTTTGAACAGTTCCTTTTCCAAATGTTGATTCACCTAAAACTAACCCCCTATTATAATCCTGAATCGCTCCTGAAAAGATTTCAGATGATGATGCTGTAAAAGAATTATTAAGAACAAAAAGAGGACCATCATAATGAATAACCTTATCATAATCTTTTTCTATATCAACTCCTCCTGAAGATGATTTTACCTGAACAACAGGACCAGAATCAATAAATAAGCCTGTTAGATCAATCGCCTCCTGAAGAGATCCTCCTCCATTATTTCTAAGATCTATTAATATTCCATCTATATTTTTTTGAGACAAAGAATCTAAACATCTTTTTACATCTCTAGTTACACTCTTATAATCTTCAATTCCATTTTGCGCATCTTCAAAATTCATATAAAAGCTAGGAATAGTAATAACACCAAAGTTAAAAATTTTATTATGGTTTTTAATTGGTATAATATCAAACTCAGCGTCTTCGTCAACTACATTAACTTTATCTCTAACCAATTGAATTGTATCTGGAGCATCATCAAAAGAAGCATCTCTGTCTAATACTAATAATTTTACAACACTTCCTTTGGGCCCTTTTATTTTTTTAACAACATCATTCAATCTCCAACCTACAATGTCCTCATACTCCTCGTTTTCTCCTTGGGCTACTCCTAATATTTTATCATCTTTTTTTAAAGCCTTACTTTTAAAAGCTGGACCACCTGGAATTACTTCATATATAACAGTATGATCAACATCTTGAATCAACCTAGCTCCAATGCCCTCAAAAGACTTACTCATATTTATATTGAATTTTTCTGCATTTGAAGGAGAAAAATAATCGGTGTGAGGATCATATAGTTGGGTATAAGAATTAATGAAAATCTCAAAAACATCTTCAGAGTCAAACTGATTAATTGTTTTTTCAAATCTTTTATATCTTTTATCTAAAACTTCCTTAATATCATTCCATTCTTTACCTAACACTTTAAGATTCAGTGCATAATTTTTAATTTTCTTTCTCCAATAATCATCCATTTCAAACCTTGATTTCATCCATGGTAACTTTTTTCTATCAAAATAAAATTCTTCTTCAATAGTAAAATCTGGTTCAGATTCTAAAAAATCAAAGCTATAAATAATTCTATCCTTTGCTCTTTCTCTATATACAGCAAATATTTCATACATCGGTTCTAAATTTCCATTTATGATGTAATTATCTATATTAAAACGAATGTTATTAAAATATTTGATGTCAGATGAATAAAAGTATTCTCTGTTTGGATCCAGGCTTTCAACATATTTATCTAAAATATTAGATGACAAAGAATCATCAAAAGCCATTTTTTTATAATGATATTTAGAGAGTAGTCTTGAAATTAATAAAGCTTGATCTCTATGTTTTTGCTCAGGGTAGATTAAAGAATCATATTCTACAGATTTTAAATTATCATTAAAGTTAAATTGATAATTAAATAAATATATCAAGGGAAAAATATAAAATAGTAGCTTCATAATTTATAAATGGTTTAATCCATTTTGTGGTACTTTACCTGTAATAGGCCTAAAAAAATCTATAAAAAACTCCATGTCTTTATTAATATCACCAGTTACATAAAATAATTTACTTATCAATATCAACTTCTTTTCAAAATCTAATCCAATCATTAAAATCGGAATTTTCGCTTTTAAAGCTATATAATAAAAACCAGTTTTCAACTTATCAACTTTTTTACGGGTGCCCTCAGGAGCAATAGTAACAAAAAACTCATCCTTTGAGTTATATATTTCTACGATAGAATCAACAAGATTGTTTTTTTTACTTCTATCTACAGGATATCCCCCAAAAGTCGTAAAAAAAAATTTGTATAATGGGTTTTTAAATAATTCAGCTTTACCCAAAAATTTAATTCTACTATTCATCTTTAGAACTGACCTGCCAATTATACACATTATAAAGTCATAGGCAGAAGTATGAGGGCCCAATATGGCAATTATTTTTTTATCATCAGGAATGGAACCTTTAAATTTCCAACCTAGTATATTATAAAAAATAATTTTACTAAACCAATTAATCATTTGTTACCCCCATTGATGAAAACTTATTTATTCTTTCATTTATTCTTTTTTCAGGACTAATTTTTTCCAATGCAACCAATTCTTCAACGATTTTTTTCTTTAACATTTTTGCTGCTTTATTTGGATCGTTATGAGCACCACCTAATGGTTCTTTAATAATACCATCAATAATTTTTTGCTTTAATAGATCTTTTGAAGTTAACTTAAGTGCATCGGCTGCCTTTTCTTTATAATCCCAACTTCTCCATAATATTGAAGAGCATGATTCCGGAGATATTACGGAGTACCATGTAAATTCCATCATAAAAATTTTATCACCAACACCTATTCCTAAAGCACCACCTGAAGCACCCTCTCCAATTATTATACATATAACTGGTACTTTTAAAGTTGTCATTTCTTTTATATTTCTAGCTATTGCTTCTGCCTGACCTCTTTCCTCTGCTTCAATACCAGGGTAAGCTCCTGGAGTATCAATTAAACAAACGATTGGTTTATTAAATTTTTCTGCCATCTTCATTAATCTCAAAGCTTTTCTATATCCTTCTGGATTTGCCATTCCAAAATTTCTAAATTGACGTTCCTTCGTGTTTCTACCTTTTTGATGACCAATAAACATTACTGCTTTGCCATCAACTTTAGCAAAACCACCAACCATAGCTTTGTCATCTTTTGAAAACCTATCTCCATGGATTTCAATAAATTCATCTGTCATTTTATAGATATAATCAAGAAAATAAGGACGATTAGGATGTCTTGATAATTGAACTTTTTGCCAACGAGTTAATTTTGAAAAAATATCTTTTTTTAGATCATTTATTTTTTTTTCTATACTCAGAGCTTCTTCATCTAGATTTTTTCCACTCTTAGAAGCTAACTCTTTTATCTGAGTTAACTTTTCTTCAAGTTTAAGTATAGGCTTTTCAAAATCAAGTGACATAATTACATATTTTTAATAGTCGGTAAATTTAAAAAAGAAAATTTTATGTTTTTTTAATATATCAATTAAATATTTAATATTTTCCTTTCATAAATATATATGAAAAGATACTTTTGCCTATTAATATAACCGGGGTGGTAGTTCAGCTGGTTAGAATGCCTGCCTGTCACGCAGGAGGTCGCGGGTTCGAATCCCGTCCATCCCGCTTTTTAAAATAAGATAATAATATAAATCTAAAAAAAAACCACCTAATATAGGTGACTTTTTATGAATAAATTAAAACATTTTAAGGTAAATAATTTTAGTTATATTCTTTGATTTTTACTCTTGTCCATGTTTGAGTAAACTCTGAAATATCGCTAGTAAGTTCTCCAAATTCCGCAAAAGCATTAGCTTCAGCTTCATTTTTTGGCCCAAATGTAAATGCATCATTTAAGTTACTGTAAGTACCATAAATAAGAACATTTTCGCCATTACTCATTCCATGAGTAACCTGAGCAAGACCTACAAATCCAGGGAAATTAAATGTTTCCATTAATTTTGAAAATCCTGCAGTAAAAGCCGGGATATCCTTACTGTCCACTTTAAAACACCAAGCCTGGCCTATAGGATTAAACTGATCTTCATTATGAATATTTGATGCATTTCCTACAGCTGTCCTAGCTGAATTTATAAGTGGCCTGACAACATCAATATAGTCGTCCCAATTTTTTCCACTTAATGAAGCTCTTAAGTCCGCTAATGACTGAGATGAAGGACTAACAAAACTCAAAATATGAGTTTCTTTAAACCCCTGCCCCTTTATTTGAATATTTGATAAAGTCATAGAAACACCTTCAGGAAAATCAACTGAAGAATAAAAATCATCCACTGCCTTTTCAAAATCGTTAGCTCTTTCATTTTTGACATCAAGAAGTACATCATACCAATATAAGTCTTGAGCTGAAATAGAAAAAGAAAATAATAATGTTAAAATAAAAATGTATTTTTTCATATTGTTAAATTTTAAATTAAGATCAAATCTAAACACAAGAGATGATACTGTCAAAATAAATGGAAATCTTAAAGTGTTTTTTTAAATTAAGGTATGAAAAAATTTATATTCATTATAATTCTAGCTTTTATTTCTCTTTTAACTTTTTACACTTCAGAAAAAAAAGAAATTATTAATAGCTCTAAACTAAAGTCATGTGTTGAGATATTTAACAAATCAGATAATGAGTTGTATACTCAGCATATCCCAAATGATAACGCATTTGAGTTTTTCTTTATTAATCACATTTAACGCTTGGGAAAGAAGCATTTGTTTTTGCTAACACCATTCCCTTATCAAAACTAGTATTATCTTTTAATGACCAAGTTAAAGTGTCACCTGTATCATTAACAGAATATGATATAGTACCATTATAATTACCTGCAGGAGAAACTGATTCTATTCTAAAAGAAATAAAATTTTGTTCATCATTTATTAGAGTTTGAGAATATTTTTTACTACCATCAGTATAACTCATTCCTCCAACTGGTATTTTATATTCACAATCTACAGCAGAATAATTAGAGCAATCGCCGTTACCAAAATCATCAAAACTGTTTTGATTTATTCTATAATAAAATTCATAGGTAGCAAAACTTTGATACCATACTGATCCAACATGTTTAGAAAAAAATTGATAAGTTCTAGTTTCATCCTCCTCACATACTATATTTTCATCTTCTACTATATTTTCATCTTCCTCACAACTTGATAGAAATACTATTAATGTCAAAAATAAAAATGATGTCTTTTTCATAGAACCAAATATACTACTCATTTATTTCCTTTTGAATTTTTATTTATTAATAGTAGATTAGAATATGAAGTATTTAAAACTAATATTCTTTAGCTTAATGTGTTTTTTTCTCTCATGTAAAACAGAAACACTAACATCTATAAAGGCAAATGTTACAATAAACACTGATATAACTGCTAAACCTTATAATCCTATGATTTTTGGTGGGTTCATTGAACACTTTGGTAAGCAAGTTTATGGAGGTGTATTTGATCCTGGATCTCCATTGTCAGATAAAAATGGATTTCGTATTGATGTTATTAATGCATTAAATGAACTTAAGGTACCTGTAATTCGATGGCCAGGTGGATGTTTTGTAGATGGTTACCACTGGATTAATGGCGTGGGTGATAATCGTCAACCTACAGATGATATTAGATGGGGAGTAATTGAACCAAACACATTTGGCACTCATGAGTTTATTGAGCTTTGTAGATTGTTAGATGCCGAACCGTATATCTGTCATAATGGTTTAGCAGAAGTTAAAGAAATGACCGATTGGGTTAAATACTCCAATGCAAATGAAGGAAAATTTGCGGAAATGCGTAAGGAAAATGGATATCTTGACCCACTTAATGTAAATATATGGAGTGTAGGAAATGAAAGGTCAGGTCGCAATTATATTAATAAAGTACGTGATGCTGGTAAAGAAATGAAAAAGATGGATTCAAGTATTTTGGTAACTTGTTCAGGTATTCACGGAAATTCCAGTATAGATCCATATCTATTTGAAGCAGCAGGAGAATATTTGGATTATATTTCGGCACATCAATACTGGATTGAAAACTGGCAAGAACATTCTAGACCAAACTACCTTTCATGTATGATGCTTTCTGAAAAGCCTGAGTTGTATATTAAAAATATAATTAGTCAAATACAAACTGCAGAAAAAAAAGGACAAATTAATGAAGGACAAATTAAGATTGCTTTTGATGAGTGGAACTTACGTTCATGGCATCATCCAGGATTTCAACGTTTTGAGAAAGTTGATTATAACGACCCAGAAATTATAAAATTGATAAAAGCTAGGGATAAGAGCTTAGATCCATCGATTTATAACCTTTCAGATGCATTATTTTCAGCTTCATTTCTTAATTCGTGTCTCCGTAATTCTGAATATATTTCTATGGCTAATATTGCACCTCTGGTAAATCAGACTGGACCTCTTTATGTACATCCCAAAGGAATTGTTAAGCGCACTCATTTCCATACAATGTCAATGTATGTCAATGAACTCGAAGAATATATCATTAATACAAAGACAACAGGAAGCAAACTTACTTACGGTAGAGATTCCGTTTCTGTAATTGATGCTATCGCCACTGTCGACAAAAAAGGAGAAAAATGGGCTATTTCATTAGTTAACCGTCATCCATCAGAAAACCTTGAGTGTAAAGTTATAATGGGAGATAAACTATTGAATGGCACATATAATGCAAAAATTCTTTCAGGTGAGTCAAAAGATAGTTTCAATGATATTGAGCACCCTAATCGAGTAGCTCCAAAAGAGGTAAAACTAAAGATTAAAAATGGCATTGTTTACCTACCACCACATTCATTGACAATTTTTCATATTAAAGTCTAATTATCTCTTTAATTTTCAAATCTCTTAAGCCAATTTTTCCTCTTATCACTAAAATAAAATTCTCTAGATATAACAGGTGGAATATGGTGTTCTTGTAATTTAATCAATGATTCTTTTGGTAGTGGAATAGGATTTTTAGGTATTTTATTTCTAAAATCTTGAATTAAACTAAAATAATTCTTATTATATGCTAAATTGTTCCATTCTTCATCATCTTCTTCAAGGTTATAGAGTTCCTCACTTCCATCTACATAGTTTATATAGTGCCAATCTTTAAATCTTATTGAATAGTCAGCAAAATCATAGGTTGTTATCACTTCCCTATTTGTTAACTCGTTAGGGTTTTTAAGTAGTGGAATTAAGCTGGTTCCATCTAATTTTGATTTTGGCTCTATTCCTGCAAGATCAGTTAATGTTGGATAAATATCAAGGAGTGAAGTTAAGCTTTTTACATCATTTCCGTTACTACTACCCATCGGTAAAAATGAAATATTCTTAGGCACTTTCACCATAAGTAAAGTTCTAATCACATTTTCCCACAATGCGAATTTTCTCCAATGCATTTTTTCTCCCAATTGCCACCCATGATCTGAAGAAATAACTACTATAGTATTTTCAGCATATTTACTTTTTTTAAGATTTTCAATTAATTTTCCTACCATAGCGTCAGCATAACTGATAGAAGCCATATATCCCCTAATTGCACCTTTCCATTTTCCATTATCTACTACATTTTTATGGTAATTCCCTCCTCTTGAAATCAATTCTTTAGCTCTTTCACCTAAATCTGAAGTATCATTCTCTAATAATTTCGGTAGCTCAATACTATCTAGTGGATACATATCAAAATACTTTTTTGGAACATACCATGGCAAATGAGGTCTATATATACCACAAGCTAGAAAGAATGGTTTATTATGTTCTTTCTTAAAAAAAGAAGAAATATAATTAACACTTTTAAAGTCACCCGTTTGCTCATCATTTATTGATAACTCAGCCCAATCAAATGCTGAATACATATACTCAAATGGTTTCATATTGACTGGAGCATCATCGGGAATATAATTTTTTGGCATGTTTTGAGTTTGTGATGGAAAATAATCATCCCAACTTTCTGGATGAACTTGAGAATAATGATAAATTTTACCAGCACCTGCAGTAAAATATCCATTTTCTCTAAATAGCTGAGGTAATGTTGTAGCTCTATTTAAAATTGGTACTTTTCTCCAGTCTTGGTAGTTAGAATACATTCCAGAATTGAAAGTATGGATGCCAGTCATCATAGTTGCTCGAGATGGATTACAACCAGGACTTGTACAATAATTTTTCGTAAAGTTTACTGACTCGTTAGAAAACTCCTCAAGAAAAGGAGTAAAAACTTTGTTATTACCAGACAATGGTTCATTCCAGTCATTTAGATCATCAATAGATACAAATAATATATTTGGTTTATCTATACTTTTATTTATACAAGAAACAAATAATAGTAAAAAAAATAGAATGTTTTTCATCTAAATTATTCAGTTATAGATTTAAAATTATAAAAATATAACTTATGAAGATGATTAACCTGAAATTGTAATTTTATATTCCCCGCTTTTCAACTTAAACTTTCCATCTTCTAAACCAATAATATTTTCTAATATTGTCTCGTTAGATCTAACTTTTATTTTTTGTAAAGAAGAAACCGGTATAGATACATTAGCGGTAGTTCCTTTAGGAATCTGAAATTCATATATATAGCCATTTGATTGTTTTTTCCAATTTGAAACTACTTTTCCATGAGGAGAATGATAATTAGAATTTACATAATTTAATCCATTTGGAGTTGATGGATTTAACATAAATTCTTTGAATCCTGGGTTTTCTGGATCTGGTCTTATACCTCCAAGCCACCTATAATACCATTCCGTAACAACTCCAAACATAGGATGTGAATTTGAAAAAGTATTATCACTCTCTTTCCATGTTTCCCATAATGTAGTAGCACCTTGATCTATCATATGCCCCCATCCAGGATATTCTGTACTATTAACAATATCAAAAACAATTTGGGGGGAAATATACTTAGAAGCAGATTCTAATATATATTTAGTTCCAAAAATACCAGTTGTAAAGTGTCCAGAAGGCCCGTTCAATATTGCTTTAAGTAAAGAATCTTTAGCCATTTCAACTTCATTTTGTGGAATAATATCATGATAAAGTAAAGAAGAAAATAAAGTTTGACGATTAATATTTTCATTTACTGGCTTATCCCAAAATTTAGTTTTTATAATTTTTTTAAGTTTATTAGATAAGTTTTTATATTTTCTCTCATTCTCATTGTTTCCTAGCAACTTTGAAAAAAGACTCATAATTTGAGCAGATTGAAGATAATGAAGGGTTCCAGTTAACTCTACAGGCACAGGTTCTAATGATTCATGGTCACTTAGACCAGCATCAACAATGCCATTTGGATGAATTCTTAAAACCTTATCCATCCATTCATTATTTAATGGATAAAGTTCTTGAATGATTTCTAGATCATTATAATAAACATATAAATAATATTGAGTAATAAGAAATGCTGATTCCCAGCTCAAACCACAATATTTTATGCCTACATAAGGAGCAGTATCAACAAAAATGGAATCATTCATAGCATCTACCCAATCGTATATTGTTTTTCGATAAATAGATTGCATATCGAAATTATAAATAAAAGATTCACTTGTAGCATTCAAGTCACCTCCATACCCAAATTTTTCTCTTGCTGGACAATCCGATTGGACACTTATAAGGTTTGCTAGAAATGTTCTTTCTACGGCTTTTTGAATTGAATTTATTAGTTCTGATGAAGTAGTGATATTATTTTCATTTCTAACATTTGTGTGCATAAATAATCCATAAACCTCATTTTTCTCTGGTTTTTTCATTAGTCCCTCAATTTCCATATATCTATATGCGTGATAGGTAAATTCAGGTTGATACCAAATACTTGTATCTTCACCAATTATATAACTACCTGTTTGCCATGCAACATCAGGAGATCCTGGACCACCAATACCTTTTCTTTTTATTTGTCCAGTAACCGCAGTCATTGGATTAAGAGTCCCATCCTCGTAAATTCTTTCTCCAAATCTAAAAGTAATCGTATCACCTTTTTTACCACTTATTTTTACTTTATAAGTACCTGTAAAATTTTTCCCCATATCAACAATCCACATATTATTTCCAGAAGAATAAATTTCTTTTGGTTCTATTTCTTTTGTTATTTGAACTGGAGGAAAAAAACTTTTCTTCAATACTCCCCCAGGTGGTTCACTTATTTGTGCATTTTTCCAGTTTTCATCATTAAATTTTGAAGAACTCCATTCTTTAATTTCTTTATTTGCATCATAATGAGATCCTATATATACACTATTCTTTATTATCGGGCCATAAGAATATTTCCATGAAGAATCAGAAACTATTTCCTTACGCTTCCCATCTTTGAATGTTACTATGAGTTTTGATATAAATTTTGGTTTTCCAACATTTATTTCATTTCGTAAATTTATTCTACCCCACATATTTAATGGCAAAGGATTGTAAAATCCATTTCCAATAGTTACTCCTATTAAGTTTTTCCCATTCTTAATAAGTGATGTAACATCATATTCTGTATAATAAATTTTTTTTGAGTAATCAGTCCAAGCAGGATCTAAAATGTTTTTTCCAACCCTTTGATTATTTATAAATGCTAAATAATACCCAGCAGATGTGATATATAATTTTGCATTCTCAATATTATTTTCTACCTCAAAAACTTTACGAAAAAGTGGGGCTGGATCGTCTAAATAAAATAAAGAATCATTTTTTGGTAACTTTTTTTCATCTTGTATCCATTTTGCACTGCCATCTATAAAAACACTTAATTCATTTTTTGAATTTTTATAAGAGCATGAAAAAATTAGAAATAAAATAAAGAAAAATAATCCTGATAAATATCTCATAAGTTTGATTATAACTTTAAAAATATGTTTTTATCATAAAGATATTTAGCGGGCAAAAAACAAATAAATGTATAAAATAAAGCCCAAAGTAAAGATGCAATTTTAGGATAAACACCAATACTTACCATACCACCATAAATAAGGCTGTTTAATGAATTTTCTCCTAAAAATTCATAAGTAAACCAAACCAGTACTTGAGATAATGCATATATAGCTATTGAATTGCTACCAAAAATTATACCTATTTTTAACCAAGATTGATATTTTAATACATCACATATCCAAATTAATGAAGCTAACATTAAAAATGCCCATCCAGATGTATACATTACATAAGTACTTGTCCATAAATTTTTATTTATTGGCATGAGCCATTCCCATATAAAACTATCAACTAGGAAAAAAACTCCTAGTAAATACATCCAAATAATTTTATTTTCTATTGTTTGTTTTGATATAATCAAATGACCTGCTAACATTCCAATAATACCAGATGCAATTGCTGGAAACGTACTGAGTATCCCTTCTGGGTCCCATGTTCCTTGCCATAGTGAACCTGGTATTAAAATACGATCAATATAAGCTGCCAAGTTTTTTCCTGGTTCTAATATGCCTGGACCAATTCCTGGAACTGGTATAAATTCCATAACAATATAATATCCAATTAAAAGAATAAGAGTTATTGAAAGCTGTTGGAACCAGGATGTATAATTATATAATAATGCACAAAATAAATAAACCAAAGCAATTCTTTGAAGTACACCTGGTATTCTAATATCTGATAAAGGAATAGTTTCTCCTAAATTTATCACATGATGCATAAATTCACCAAATAAACCAAGAAAGACACCCAAAGAAAATATTTTGATTGATCTGTAAATGATAGCAGAATTTGATGAAGAAGTACCTTTATTTTTTTGAGAAATAACTATTGATACACCAACAATAAAAATAAAGAAAGGAAATACAAAATCCGTTAAAGTGATACCATGCCAATCAGCATGAAGAAGCGGAGAAAAAGTATTATCCCAGTCACCTGGGTCATTTACAATTATCATTAGTGCAATTGTAAAACCTCTAAATGCATCTAATGAAATCAGCCTATTTTTAGTCATTATATGCTAATCTAATATTATTAATTAGCATATACAATCAAGAGAATATTTAGGTTAATTATTATTGATTAGACCACTCCTCTATTGAATCATTATTCATTTTAACATAATCTTCGTTCCCAGCTCTTATTGATAATCTTAATGATCTTCTTGCTACATTTATAGCTTCTTCATACATTCCATTTGCAGCCAAAATCAAAGACTGTTGTCTCAACTGAAAAAATCTTGGATTTTCAGTCATTTCCATAGCTTTATTTATCCATTTTAAAGCAACATCCAATTTTATATTTTCTTGTCTATAATATACTGCAGCAGCATAATAATCTGAAGATTTAGGAGATCCTCCCATAACTTCTTTAATGCTCTTATCAACTATTTGACTAGTAGGTACATCAATTCTAACTTTGACGTATGTATCATCCCAAGCAAATATTATATCCGCATTATTACTTGTTATGTTATTAATTGAGATTGTAAAAGTTTCAATTTCATTTCCTGAACCAATTTTATTTACTTTAAATTTTGATTGAAATACAATCTTATTATCATCCCAATCTGCTGGAACACTCCATAGTTCAGCATCAGAATAAAGTATTATATCCCATTCATTTTCATTTGGAATAGAAAATATGGAATAAGTACCATTTTTTACAGTAGTTCCAGATATCTCAACATCCGTAGAAAAACTTATTTTAGTACTACTATTCGCACCAGTTCTCCATTTTTTTCCATAAGGAACTAAATTCCCAAAAATAGCTCTTCCTTTCTTAGAAGGTCTATTGTATTCTATATCTATTTCTGTTAAACCAACAGTTTGTTCTAATTTTGAACTCGTACTTGCAGAAGGTGTTTTAATTTGTGAAAAACCTACAAAACTGATAAAAAATAAAGTTGTTATTAATATTAATCTCATGATATGTAAAAATTTTAAATTTTAAATTTAATATTCAAATGTAATTAATCATCTTTTTATTGAAAAAATATCTTATTTATTATTTTTAAAAATACCTTCATCGGGTTTTAATGGTTTGTTTTTGACGTATTTCTCTAGCCAGGAATCCATCTCATATAACATATGTAAAATAGATTCTTTGGCACGGTACCCATGACTTTCTCTAGGTAACATTACAAGTTTAGATGTTCCGCCATGTCCTTTTATAGCATTAAAAAACCTGATACTTTGAACAGGAAAAGTACCTGAATTATTATCTTCCTCTCCATGGATAAGTAAAACGGGTTCATTTACTTTATCTGCATGCATAAATGGAGACATATAATTGTAAAGATCAGGTGCCTCCCAATAAGTTCTCTCCTCTCTCTGAAAACCAAAAGGAGTAAATGTCCTATTATATGCTCCACTTCGAGCAATTCCAGCAGCAAATAAATCAGAATGTGCAAGAAGGTTTGCTGTCATGAATGCACCATAAGAGTGCCCACCTACACCTACCCTATCTCTATCCCCAATGCCCATATCAACAATTTTGTCAATTGCTGCTTCAGCATTCATAACCAGTTGTTCTCTAAAAGAATTATTTGGTTGGTCACCATCAAAACCAACTATAGGCATCTCAGTACTTGCCATAACTGCGTAACCTCTTAAAGCCCAAAAAATTGGAGATCCATAATTAATCCTAGTAAATCTATAGGGTGAATTTCTTACCTGACTAGCCACTTTTTTGGATGTATATTCTCTAGGATATGCCCATATAAGTACTGGTAGCCTTCCTTCATTTTCTGGATTATATGTATCTAGAGTATAAACTATAGCACTTAAATCTATTCCATCTTTTCTCTTGTAATTAATAACTTCCTTTTTTAGTTGCTCGAGTTTTTTATAAGGATTTTCAAAAAAGGTTATCTGACTATTAGTATTTTTCTGCAGGTCCCTAAGAAAATAATTTGGATTTTCAGACTTAGATTCTTTAGAAGTAATTAAAATATTTTCATTATCACTGGAAAGCTTTATAGGTCTTTCATAGTAGGGCGCCTGGGACCTAAATAAAATTGTACTAGAAACTGATTTTAGATCCAAAACACTGAGAAAAGGCCTATACCCTTCTGGCGATCCTCCCTGTCCAATCATTACTATAGAATTTTTTCTAAAATCAACAATGTTTCTGTTGTATTCATTTTTTTTAAAAACAGGATCTCCTGGATCTGAATAAATATCATCATATTGTCTATCAAATAGTACTTTTTCAATACTCCTATCTTTGACATTAACTAATGATGTTACCTCATTCCTGTTTTTCCATAAACGTTCTGTTAGAATAGCATAATTTCCAGAACCCCATGAAATATTACTATACCTGAGGTTTGTCCTTAAAAGTTCATCTTTTTTGTCACTAAATGGACTTTTTAATGTATAAACAATATCTCTACCATCGGATTCTACCTTTGGATCTCCATTGTCATTTGCTTCTACCCAGTAGAGTTCACTTTCCTTATCATTTCTCCAACTTACAGATCTAATTCCTTCTCTAGTGGCATCAAAACCTATTGGCCTTACCTCATCTACAGAAATATCTGCAATAGTTTTTTCTTGTTTGTTATTTAGATCTATAGTTTTTACTATATAAGGAAATCTATAATATGGAACTAAATAAGAGAATGGCCTCTTAATTTTTTTTATCAATAGATAATCTTGGTCAGGAGATAGATCATAATCTTTAACCATTCCTTTTTCTATGAATTCTGACTTTTTACCATTAAGAGAAACTTTATGTAATTCAATGCATGATAGATATTCAAATAAGATCTCATCATTACTATTTTTAATTAAATCTTGGTAAGTTCTTGAAGGAGCAATTTGATTATTAGTTTGTTGAATTATTGGACCAGAGGGGACAGTTTTAATAGAAGGCATATCAGAGTTGCACCTCAAACTAATAAGTAATTCAGATCCTGAATTATACCACTGAAATGGACTTACTAGTATGTCGTTTAGATATTTATCTGAAACTTTTCTTGATTGTTTTGTTTTAATATCAGTTATCCATAGCTCTACACCATCTTCAGTTGTATTAGTATAAGCAACCTTACTTTCATCAGGTGACCAGCTAAAAAAAGAAAATTTACCATTTTCTGGATGATTCATCTGAATATTCTCTCCAGTATTAATATCAAGTAAAGAGAAAGAATTATAGTATGTCATTCTAGAGGAAGTATATCTTACAGGATCAATTCTTGTGCCTCCAATTCTCAATTCCTCTATTGCAAGGTCTTCTATTGATTTATAACCGTCTCTTCTTAGCATCAAAGCTAAATCACCATTATTATTAAAGTTTAGTGTAGGTTGTGGTTCTGCTTCAATCATAGAACTAATGACCTCTGGAGGTTTTTTATATTCTTGAGAAAATACCGGGAGAGATATTATCAAAAAGAAAAATATTTTTTTCATAATTTATTTTTTTTAGTTAAAAGTTATTTAATAAAATCAAATGTATAAGAATATTTTATTGTTAATCTTTGATTATTAATATTATCAATTAAATCTTCATCTTTTAGGACATTTAAAACAACAAATAACCCAGTATTTGCAGATTGTAAAAGTCCAAATCTTGTATTTATAGAAATTAAATTAGTAATATTATTGTATTGAATCAAACTTTGAAGAAACATTCGAGGATTAAATGAATATGATAATCTTATTCCACTAATTAATATATTTAAATTATCTGAATTAGCTTTTATTATGTTACTGTTCAAAAAAATTGAAGAACTTAATTTATCACTTGGCCTTATGTTTAAAGTTGCATTATTAAAAAATTTATTTCCTCCAAAATAACCACCTATATAACTTCTTGTATTAAAGGATATTTTTTTATTCTTATTAGTCATAAATACGAGCTGGACTTCACTATTATTATAATTACCTGCAGGAATATTTAAATCCACAATTTTAAATTCTTCACTAACCCATTCTTTTCTAATATTATAACCTGTATGTATTTCTAAACCACTTTTCCAAGCCCAATGTGTATCTATGTGAGTATAAGTTGTAACTACATTACCTTTAAAATCAAAATAATATCTTCCTGAAATATGTGGTCTATATTCTAAAAGTTTATTTTCTTCTGGCATTCTGATGATTTTAAAAATCAAAAATTCAGGTTTCTTAAATGAACTTCTTTCCAGATACCCGACTTCTGGATTGAAGCCTTCCCCAACTTCTGAATACTGTGCAATTAAATTCCACATATTCCAATCATAATTAGCTAAAAATTTAAAAGCATGGTTGCTTGACGTGATTCCTGGAGTATTACTTTTTGATATAAAACCAGATATTTTAGCTTTTTTCCCTATTCCCCAAGTTCCATCAACTGCAAAGACTCCATTGTAATCATTTGAAGCATCAGCTAAAGATGTCCTTCTTATATATGCTCCCCCTATAGATGATCTTGAATTTTTTAGGTTATGATTTATTCTGACTGCACTATAATTATTTCCATTAATATTTAACTCATCAATTTTATCAGTAAACATTGATAAGAAACCAACATTTGTTTGTCCTATCTTACCCGAAAGCCTACCACCACCAATTATAGGCACAACGGCTCCTTCATCTGAAATACCTATTCTTCTAGTAAAAAATAAATCGATTTCCCCAGGGCTTCCAATAGAAAATTGACCAGCATTTTCTAAAAAGAAAGCTCTCTTTTCCGGATAAAAAAGATTAAATCTATCAAGATTGACTTGCTGTTGATCAACTTCTACTTGTGCAAAATCGGTATTATAGGTTAAATCAAGAGTTAAAGCAGGTGTTATACTATACTTAATATCAGCGCCAAACTCATAATCAGCTGAGTTGTTATTAGTGGCTTTATTTCTAGTAGCTTGGGTTAAAATGTATGGTAAAAACTTTAAGTTACCAGGGTTTTTTAAGTTTAAACCATTCATTTTTCCTGACAAAGAAACTCTTTTTATTCCAAACCCAAAACCTACAGGTAAAGGAGACCAAAAGGATACTTCATTATTCTTACTAATATTTCTTTGAAAATTGATACCCCAGGTTTTATCTTTTCCTGGACTGAATCTTATAGATTTTAATGGAATTGCAAATTCAGCACTCCATCCGTAATCTTTTTTTTCTGTTTTTACACTCCATGAAGTATCCCAGTTTACATTTGTTCCTCCTACTACACCACCTTGTTGTCTCTGAGCTGTTCTATTGCCTACACCTTCATTATCAATTTGAGCATCATATTCCATACCATCTGAATTCGTTCCAAATAGAAATCCATTTTGTTGATCATTGTATGTGTCAATTATAAATAAAAAGCTATCATCATCACTTAAATCAGAATCCCTTCTAGAATCTGATACAACTAAAGTATTGGGACTTGAATCATAACATACTACCCCTAAAAATAGAGTTGAATTATTATATGTAATCCTTATTTCTGTATCTTCTGTTGATTCTAAACCTAAAAAAGGTTTTTGTTGAACCATTTTATCTTTTAAAATAGGAACATTTGCCCAAAACTCATCTGAAATAAT
>CABZXU010000022.1 GCA_902529805.1 uncultured Marinoscillum sp. | reverse complement strand
AAATATATTTTATGAAAAAATACGGTGCTCAAAACATGTTTTCGGAATTAAAAAGTGTTTTAATTAATGTTCCCTTAAAAGGCATGAGTAATGTAGATTGTAAAAAGTGGCATTATCAAGAACCTTTGAATCAAAATAAAATTGAAAAAAATTTTTTTTCATTTTCAAATCTTTTAAAATCTTTTGGATCAGAGATTTATTATTTAGACCAACAAGATAAGTATTATGATAGTGTTTTTCCTCACGACCCATCACTTGTCACTAAACATGGAGCAATCATTTTAAATATGGGGAAAAAACTTAGAAAACATGAGCCTAGATTACACAAAAAATTTTATGAATCAATAAATATTCCAGTTATAGGTACGATTAAAAGCCCAGGAACCGTTGAAGGTGGTGATTGTTTGTGGATTGATGAGAAGACATTGGTTGTAGGAAAAGGCTTTAGAACAAATCATTCAGGAGTAGTTCAGCTGAAGGGTATTTTGACCAAATATGGAATTAAGGTAATAGGTTTTGACTTACCGTATTTTTATGGACCTAATGCTTGTTTGCACCTTATGTCACTCATTTCAATTTTGGATTACAACTTGGCAATAGTTTATAAACCCTTTTTTCCTGTAGAGCTTTTAAAGTTTTTAGAATTAAAAGGATTTGATTGTATCGATATTCCAAAAAAAGATTTTCTTGATAGTAATGGACTAGCGATTAATATTTTAGCACTTTCATCTAGAAATATCATCATGCTTGAAGGTTTTTCTAAAACAGAAACTATTCTAAAAAAAATGGGATGTGATATTCAAACTTTTGATGGTAATGAGCTTTGTGTTAAAGCTGAAGGTGGTCCAACATGTCTTACTAGACCAATTTATAGAAAATGATTTTATTCATTTCTATTTATATTGTTTAAGTCTATAAATGCTTTCCTTAGCCTTTCAATTAGTTCTTTTTCACCTTCTAAAAGCCATTTTCTGGGATCATAATATTTTTTATTAGGCTTTCCATCTCCTTCAGGGTTGCCCAATTGGGTTTTCAGATAATCAGCATGTTTTTCATAGTATTTATGTACACCTTGATGAAATGCCCATTGCATATCTGTGTCTAAATTCATTTTTATAACACCATAATCAATTGCTTCTTTAATATCTTGTGGAGAAGATCCTGAGCCACCGTGAAAAACAAAATTTACTGGATTAGGGTCACATCGGTGTTTGTCTTCTATAAAGTGTTGAGATTGTTTTAAAATTTCAGGCTTTAGAGAAACATTACCAGGTTTGTATACTCCATGTACATTTCCAAATGATGCTGCTATCGTAAAATTTGGACTTATTTCCATCAGTTGTTCATAGGCATAACATACATCTTCAGGTTGAGTGTATAGTTTCGATGTCTCTACATCAGTATTGTCAACACCATCTTCTTCTCCTCCAGTTATTCCTAACTCAATTTCAATTGTCATCCCAATTCTATTCATTCTTTTAAAATATTCTTTACATATACCTATGTTTTCTTCAAGAGGTTCTTCTGAAAGGTCAATCATATGAGAAGAATATAGAGGTTTTCCTTCTTTTTTATAAAATTCTTCTCCTTCCTCCAAAAGCCCATCAACCCAAGGAAGCAATTTTTTTGCGCAATGGTCAGTATGAAGAATTACAGGAACACCATATTCTTTTGCCACCAGATGAGTATGGTAAGCACCAGATACACATCCTAGAATTGATGATTTCTCATATTTATTATCCAAGTGTTTGCCTGCAAAAAAAGATCCTCCTGAGTTTGAAAATTGAATAATAACAGGTGAATTTACTTCTTTTGCAGTCTGAAGCACAGCATTAACTGTATTGGTTCCAACTACATTAACTGCTGGAAGAGCAAATTTATTTTTGTTGGCATGTACAAGTAGATCTCTAACTTCTTTTCCATGCAAAACTCCTGAATTAAATCTCATATCTCAATTTTCATGTAAAGGTATACATCTAACCCGAATATTAAATCTCTAAATCATTATAATTGTATACAAACAATTCTTTAGATCTATTCAATGCATCAAACCGAATTTGAAGCATCACTGTTTTTGAATTGTCTGTATTATCTAGAGTTTTATTGCATAGAGAGGAGTTTTTTATATGATAGAAATAGATGGTTTGACTTCTTGTGAATAAAGTCTGGTTTTCAGGTTTACCAAACATTGAAATAATATTGTTTTGATTAAAATACAGAAATTGTTCTTTGTTTTCATGAATAAGAGGAACCATTTTTTCTCTATCGCCATTGCATCCCCCTTGATCGTATTTCCATGCTGTATAGTCTAATCCTTCAATTGTTGGATGATTGGAATTGCATGAAAATACAATAAATGCTATTAAAATATATAATGGAAATATATTTTTCATTTTTTTTACAATTGTATTGATAAAAATTAAATTACCCAAGAAATTAAAAATTTTTACTTAATACATTCTTTAAATGTGTTTAAAACAAAGGTTTTAATATTTATTTCTAAATATTTTCTATAAATTTTTTATAAAAATTTAAACAACTTATATTTGCGTGTGATTTGGGACTATCCCTTATTACTTGTTTCTTCATATATGTGTATGAAAAAATATAAACCGCTAGACTTGAAATAAGATTGCTCTTATAAAGAGTTTATTTTATGAGACTTAAATAATTACTTATTCTAACCGAGTAAGTGTTTTTTAAATTAATTTAAAATAATATGAATCTTAGACAAGGTAAGTTTACGAATCTGAAAACAACAGAACCTAGTTTATATAACAAATCCATTTCATATTTATTGAAGTACACATTTCAAATAGTTTTTTTTCTTATTTTTTCTTTACATGGCAAATCATTAGTAAGTAAAAACATTTCTGTTTTAGCTTACAGCAATAAATTTCCTTATGCTGATGTTTTTACAAATTCAGCTACTTCAAATTTTCTTCAGCAAGATTATGATGACGATGGAATTCCTGATTCTATTGATGAAGACGATGATAACGATGGTATTTTAGATTCTGTAGAAGGAACAGGGGATGTTGATAACGACGGAAAACAAAATAAATTTGATGATGATTCTGATGGAGATGGTTGTAGCGATGTAAGGGAAGCAGGATTTCCAGATGCAAATAATGACAAGTACTATGGTGATGAAGCACCTGTTGTAAATCCACAAGGAAGGGTGATTGGAGCTCCGTACAGTACTCCTGCAGACGCAGATAATAATGGAACAAAAGACTACTTAGAAGTTGGAAATGAATTAAATATCACAGGGCATCCAACTTCATTAAATGTTCTTGTTGGAAGCAACGTACAATTTACTGGTGCAGGTACTGTAGCCAATGGAACGATTACTTACAATTGGCAAATAAGTACTGATGGTGGGGGTTCATGGGCAGATTTAGCAAATGGAGGAGTATATTCCGGTGTAACAACAGGTACTTTATCTGCAACAGGCGTAACCATCGCCATGACTACTTATTCTTATAGATTGTATATGCGTACGCCTGCATTCAAATGTGGTGACGATAAAATTACTAATGTAGCTGCTTTGACTGTATTTCTTCCAGACTTTGATAACGACCAAGTTCCAGATGTAGATGACTTAGATGATGACAACGATGGAATTGAAGATGAAATAGAAGGGACTGGAGACCTTGATAACGATGGAAAACCAAATCACCAAGATTATGATAGTGATGGAGATGGATGTAAAGACGTTACAGAAGCTGGATTTACTGACGGAAATACCGACGGAAAACTAGGTTACAGCCCTGTTGTGGTAAACGGCCTGGGAAAAGTTACTTCTGGTATTAACAATGAAAACTACCAAACCCCTGATGATTTAGATGGAAATGGAACCAAAGATTTTCTTGAAGCAGGTGGTGCGGTGGCTGTTTCACAACATCCTACAACCCCACAAACTTTAATAAGCGGTAACTTGGTAAATGGAATTTCGAATACTAAAAATGCTGCTTTCAGTGCTGCTGGTACTGCTACTGGATCGGTAGGGTATGAGTGGTATGAAAGTCCTGACAACGGAAACACGTGGGAATCGGTATGCGATAAACCCGATTTGATGATTACAGGTATTTTGGAAGGCCCTATAGGTAATTCTTGGCCTCGTATGATTGAGTTTTATGCCATGAAAGATATTCCAGATTTGCGACTATATGGATTCGAGGCACGAGATAATAATAATAGTAGAAACAGCACAACACCAGAGGTTACATTCGGAAATGTCAGTTTGGTGGCAGGTCAATTTTATCTAGTTTCAGAGCTAGCATACGGTCATTCTTATTGGGCAGCAAATAATACCGGTTTTTTTCCAGGACTTCCAGAAACACAAAATGGTGCCGGTGGACATAAATTTCTACATTCCAATAGGACAGATGTAGATGGGGATGATCCAGTTATTCTTTATAAAAGACCAGATGCTAACGTAAATTCTGGATGGAAGAAGGTTGATGAAGCTGGAGTGAACGGTCAAGATGGAACTGGAAAACCTTGGGAATATAAAAATGGATGGCTTTATAGAAAAAATAATACAGGTCCTAAAACTACCTTTGACATGAATGATTGGACTGCGAAAAAAAATATTTGGCATAGTACCCTTAACAATGTAAATAATGATAATCAAACTGCAGAAAGGAAATACCCTCTTAAATCATTTACTAGTCCAGGGCCCTTGTATGGAAGTTGTACAAATGCAACCCTTACAATTACCAACGTGCCATTCAGCATGAATGGATACAAATATAAGGCGCTTACAAAATCACCGGCATTCAAGTGTGATGTCGATTTATTTACTAGCGATGCAGCATTAATTGTTTTTCTAGATTCAGATAACGATGATATTGAAGATGATGACGATCTAGATGATGATAACGATGGTATCTTGGATACCGTGGAAGGAGCGGGAGATGCAGACAACGACGGCATCCCAAATACTTTGGATTTGGATAGTGATGGTGATGGGTGTTTTGATGTGAAAGAAGCAGGGTTTACAGATGGAAATAACGATGGTATTCTAGGAAGCCCTACCTATCAGTATGATGGCCAGGGAAAAGTTTCTGCTGTAATTAGTGATGGATATACCACGCCAGATGATATAGATAACAATGGAACAAAAGATTTTTTACAAGCAGGAGGAGCAATCAATCTGATAACTCAGCCAACCGCAATTCTTATCGCTTCAGGAACTAACGGCACATTTACTGTTGCCAGCGCTTCTGTGAGTGCGATGGCCTATCAATGGCAGGAGAAAATTGGAGCAGGCAATTGGACAAACATCTCAAATGGAGGTGTTTTCTCTGGCGCTACCACAGCCACTTTAACGCTTACTAACGTGCCGGGATCGATGGATCAAAGAAAGTATAAAGTCATTATTTCTACTCCATCATTTGTTTGTGGTTCTGATGAGATATCCAATGAGGCTTTGCTTACAGTAAAAACTGATAACGATAATGATGGAGTTAATAATACAGATGACCTTGATGATGATAATGACGGAATATTAGATTTAGAGGAAGGCACTGCAGATATTGATAATGATGGGATTCCTAATCACTTTGATTTAGACAGCGATGGAGACAATTGCTTTGACGTGATAGAAGCTGGCCTTACTGACCCTGACAACAACGGAATTTTAGGTACAGGAACAAGTACTGGAAATGCTGGAACCGATGTGAAAGTAAATAATTCAAATGGAAAGGTGATAAAAAATCAGGACAACTCTAACGTAGCTGGATATACTACTCCATCAGCTTTTGATAGAGACGGCAACGGAACGCATGATTATAAGGAAGTAGGGGGAAACCCATCTGTTTCTACGCAACCTCAAGATTTTACTAGGGCAGAAGGAGATATTTTTACTTTTGTTGTAGCTGGAACGGCGGTAGGAGGAGTAACCTATCAGTGGCAAGAAAGTGCTGACGGTCAAAACTGGAGTAACCTTTCTAACGGAGGGATATATGGTGGGGTCACAACAGCAACGCTTACCATTACTGGTCCCGCTTTAAACAAAAATAACTATAAATATAGAGCTGTAATAAGCTCTTTAGCGTTTGTCTGTGGGACTCCCGCACCATCCAATGCTGCTACCATGAATGTTCTTTTAGATACCGACGATGACCTTGTCCCTGATACCTTTGATCGAGATGATGATAACGATGGAATTTTAGATTCTGATGAACCGGGTGACTCAGATAGTGATGGGATTCTAGATAGGTTAGAGTTAGATAGCGATAACGATGGATGTAAAGATGTGGTAGAGGCGGGATGGAGCAGTATAAGAAGTATATCTACTGATGATGGAAGCGATAACAACGGAAAACCAGGAGATGGAAATTATACTTGTACCCCAGGAAATACGAGTAATTGTGCGGTACATGTAGTCTATAGTGGCAATACTCTAAGTACTACTAGTAACAACGGAAGAATTAAAACACATCAATCTAATGGATTTTATAATAGCTCTCATCTTGACGATTTAGATGGAAATGGGACTCATGACTTTCAAGAAGCAGGAGCAGCAGCATCCAACAATAACGTCTGTCCTTCTAACCAAACTAAAACTGTTAACCAGACTGCTACCTTTACGGCAAACGCAACCCCTAACGGAAAAGTCAAATACACATGGCAAGAAAGTTTTGATAACGGGTCTAATTGGAGAAATTTAGATGACCCTCTAATGATTACTGGGGTCATGTCTGGTGGTGTATATAACGACTACCCTATAGTAGTTGAGTTGTATGCGATTAGTGATGTTGCTAATTTAAGTATTTATAATGTAGGAATTGATTATAATCAGAATGCTAATCAAACCTATCATAGGAATCCTAATTATCCACTTCCAAATGTTGCCCTGCCAAAAGGATCTTATTTTTATGTGTATTATAACTCATCTCGTTTTAATAATTATTTTTCTAATTTTTTAAATAGTTCTGATAAAATTCCTGGTACCAATACTAATGCTAGTAGAAATCAGCCGGATTTTAGTACTACTGGTGCTGGTGATGATGCCATTACGCTTATAAGAAAACATACAGTTCCTAATCCAGATGTATGGGAGATCGTGGACGTAGTAGGAGTGATAGGAGAGGATGGAACAGGAAAAGCTTGGGAGTATAATGAGGGTTGGCTTTACAGAAAAGCTAATAAGTTTCCTACTCCAACGTTTAACATGAACGACTGGACGGCATGTAACGACTGTCTTGATAATGCAAACACGCATCAGGATGCAATAACTAATGGAGGAAACACGCATTTTCCTATAAAAACGATTTCGTATCCAAAAGCGGGAAGTTATTCCAACGTGAATGCAGCAACGTTATCAGTAACTAACGTGCTAGTTTCTCAAAATGGAAATAAATACAGATCCCTTCTTAGCACCGAAGGATTTAAATGCGGCGCCGATGCTACTACTTGTGCTGCTACGCTTACCGTCCACCCAGACAATGATCTAGATGGAGAAAAAGATTCCGATGATTTGGATGATGATAACGATGGAATACTCGACAGTGTAGAAGGAGATGCAGATCCTGACAACGATGGCATTCCAAATTGGTTTGATCTTGATAGTGACGGAGATACCTGTAAAGACGTAATTGAAGCTGGGTTTACTGATTCCAATGACGATGGAATGTTAGGTCCCGATGCTCCTCCTAATGTTGATGGTGATGGAAAAGTAACAGGCCACGGTGGATATACTACTCCAAATGATTTAGACAACAATGGAACAAAAGATTATTTGCAGGTGGGCACTGCTGTGAGCATTGTGGCAAGCCCAGTAAAAAGGATTACAAATGCTAACAAAACGGTTACCTATACTGTTTCTGCTGCTGGAACAGGAGGAATAACGTATCAATGGCAGGAAAAGGTTCCAGGAGGGAATTGGACAAATATCACTAATGGTGGGAAATATTCTGGCGCTACCACTGCTACGCTAACTATTGCTGATGTGGTTTCTTCAATGAATAATAATTTTTATAAGGTAATAGTTTCTATTTTATCTTATGCATGTGATGTGGACCAAGAAACTCAGCAAGTATTTTTAAAGATTTCTGACGATTTTGATCAAGATGGAATTATTAACTCTGTTGACCTTGATGATGATAATGATGGTATTTTGGATACTGAAGAAACAGGAGGAGACCTTGATGGTGATGGAGTTCCAAACTGGTTTGATTTGGATAGTGATGGAGACGGATGTAAAGATGTAAAAGAAGCTGGACTTGAAGACCCTGACGATAACGGGATATTAGGAACAGGTGCTACCGACGCAGTAGTAGTAGATAGTAATAATGGAAAGGTAATAAAAAATGAAAACCAAACTCCAGTCACAGGATATACCGATCCATTGGATGCTGATAACAGCGGAACAAAAGATTATAAAGAACTATCTACAGGTGTTACCGTGACTGATCACCCTGTCAACAGAGAAATTGTCCAGCGAGGTACTACTACCTACACAGCTGATGGAAGTTTAAATGGTGGTTCCTTAATTACATTTCAATGGCAGGTAAGTGTCAATCAAGGGTTTAATTGGCAAAATTTAGTTAACAATGCAATCTATTCTAATGTAAAAACTAAGGTGTTGACTGTAACCAATCCACCTTTAAATTATACTGGAAATCTATATAGGTTGTCGATGAATAATGCTTCTTTTGAGTGTGATATCGATGTATACTCAAACAATGGACTTCTTACCGTTTTACCAGATACTGATGCAGATGGAGTAGCAGATGATGATGATATAGATGATGATAACGATGGGATATTGGATGGCATTGAAGGAGGTGGAGATTTTGATCAAGACGGTATTATAAATAGTTTGGATCTTGATTCCGATGCAGATGGTTGCCCTGACGTGCAAGAGGCAGGCCTACCAGATCCTGATGACAATGGTATTTTAGGTACGGGAACTAGCACTGGAAATGCAGGAACTGATGTGAAAGTGGATCCTAACGATGGTAAAGTAATAAAAAATGCTAATAATTCTAATGTTACAGGTTACACCACACCAGTAGACTTAAATGGAAATGGAACTCCTGATTATAAGGAAGAAGGCTCTGCTGTAGTATCGAAAACATGTCCTGCTAATGTTACAGTAGACCAAGGAGGAAATGCTTCCTTTCAAACTGATGTGGTTATCAATTCTGGTTCTGTAAGCTATCAGTGGCAATACAAAGCTCCTGGAGGGTCATGGAAAAATATTCCAGAAACTGATTTGATGATCAGTGCAGTGGTAAGGGCGGATAGAAGTGCTGGTAATAGACCTGAGTTTATCGAGTTATATGCGTTAAACGACATTGCGGATTTAAGTCTATATGCTATTGATGTAGCTAACAGTAATAATTATACAAGTACTTCTCATAGTGATGTTTTAAAAAATGTTTCTTTATCTAAAGGAAGTTATTATTATATGTTTTATGATCATTCTTACTTCGATGCTTGGGCTGGATTTGATGGGGACGCAACTGGTGTAGGAGAGTACAGCAATGAAATGAATTACCTCAATGGAAGAAGACCTGTTATGCTTTATAAAAGATCATCAACTAATACTACTGATTGGAAAATTGTTGATGACTTTGGAGGTAATGGGGAAGATGCTTCTGGTGACCCTTGGAGATACGATAATGCATGGGTAAAAAGAAAAAATAATACGCTACCAAGTACTACATTTGATTTTAATGATTGGGAAAGGTGTTCTGGTGGTCAAGCATGTTTAGACAAACCAAGTCAAAATAACAATTATGACCAGAATTCATCAATACCTGGAATGCAGGCATTTCCTTTTAAAACCTTTACATCCAACTTACCATTTAGCAACCCAAAAACAAAGACATTAAACCTAACCGACATACAGTATAACTGGAATGGATATCAGATAAAAGCATTGATTCCAACGCTTGGATATGCATGTGATGTGGACCAAGAAACTTGTGCAGCAACCCTTACAGTGACTCCAACAGATACCGATGATGATGGCGTTCCAGATAAAGACGATGTAGATGATGATAACGATGGTATTTTAGATAGTAAAGAAGGAACTGAAGACCTTGATAACGATGGGATCATCAACAGTTTGGATCCAGACAGTGATGGAGATGGGTGTAAAGATGTGATAGAAGCTGGGTTTACTGATGCAAATGATGATGGAATGTTAGGTCCTGGTGCTCCTCCTTCAGTAGATGGAACAGGAAAAGTAACTGGTCACGGTGGATATACGACTCCTTCTGCAGTTGATGGAGATTCCAACGGCACAAAAGATTATAAAGAAGTTGGAGCCATAGCTCAGATCACAACTCAGCCATCAGATGCTTTGCGTGAGGTAAACGATGATGTAACCTTCACAGTGATAGCGACTACTACAGGTTCTTTGTCTTATCAGTGGCAGAAAAAAGAAGTAGGAGGTGCATGGCAAGACCTTTCAAATGGGGGACCGTATTCAAATGTAACAACCAATGCTATGAAAATTGATCCTATCGCTCAAAACATGTCGCTTACAAAATATAGGGTAATAGTTAGAACCTCAGCGTTTTTATGTGATACAGACCCAAATTCTAGTGAAGTTACTTTAACGGTTAAAGAAGACACGGATGACGACGGTGTTTCAAATGATTCGGATCTGGATGATGACAACGATGGGATTTTGGATGCAGATGAAAATGCAGGGGGAACTACAGATATAGATAATGATGGTATCCCCAATTCTTTGGATTTGGATAGCGATGGAGACGGTTGTAATGATGTGACGGAAGCTGGATTTCTAGATGGTGATGCGAATGGTGTTTTGGGTTCAGATCCAGTTGTTGTAGATCAATTTGGACTTGTAACAAACTGGGCAGGAAAAACAGGAGCAAGTGGGTATACTGAAGAAGCTGACGGCGATTCAAATGGAACAAAAGACTATAAAGAGGCAGGAGGCAAGGTAACAAGCATCACCAATCCTAATTCAATTATTGTTTCCGATAAAAGAAATGTCACCTTTACTGTAGCAGCAAACGCTCCGGGAGGAATTGCATACAGGTGGCAAGAGAGTACGAACAACGGACAAAACTGGAGTACATTATTTGATGGAGGAAAATATTCTGGTACATTGACAAACACCATGCAAATCACTGATGCAACGCTTGCATTTTCTGGAAATCAATACAGGGCTTTACTAATCACATCTTCTTACGTATGTGACCAAGACACAACTTCTGCAGGTGCGGTATTAACTGTTCTTCCTGATAATGATGAAGATGACATTCAAGATATTTATGATTTGGATGATGATAACGATGGTATTTTAGATGAAAAGGAAGGAATGGATGATATTGATATGGATGGTATCCCAAATCAATTTGATTTAGACAGTGATGGAGATAATTGCTTTGATGTGATAGAAGCTGGGTTAACAGATCCTGACAACAACGGAATTTTAGGTACAGGAACTAGCACTGGAAATCCTGGAACCGATGTGAAAGTGGATCCTAACAATGGTAAGGTCATAAAAAATAAGGATAACTCTAACGTAGCAGGATACAATACCCCTCAAGATTTGGATTCCAACAACAAAAAAGATTTTCTTGAAAAAGGAAGTCAGGTTCAAATTAATTCTCAACCTATTGACAAAACTGTGCTTGAATCTAATGATGTTGTTTTGTCTGTTGCTGGATCTTCTCTTTCAAATATATCCTATAAATGGCAGCAAAGTACAACAGATTGTAACACATGGTCAGATATTGTAGAGACACCTGCTTTAATGATTACAGGTGTGCTAGATGGAGAAAGAAATGGAAGTACTTCCCCACAAATCGTTGAATTGTATGCGGTAAGAGATATTCCTGATTTAGCTCTTTATGGTATTCAAGTTGCAGACAATGGTGCAAATAGCAATGAACCTAATCATTGCTTGGGATGTAATTATAATCAGGATTACTTAAGCGCCACAGTATCTTTACAAAAAGGTCAGTATTTATTAGTTTCACTTAAATCTTGGCAAAATGGTCAACACCCATATGAATTTTTTGGTGATGCAATACCACAAACTTCAACAAACCATAAATGGAAACAATATCATGATAATCACCAAATTTCAGGAGATGATCCTATCATTCTTTATAAAAGACCGGATAAAAATCAATTTTCTGGATGGACTCAGGTAGATATATTTGGGGTGAATGGTCAAGATGGTACAGGACAGTCATGGGAATATACCGATGGATGGGCTTATAGAAAAAACGGAAGAGCTGCATCTACAGTATTTTCTTTAAACGACTGGAAGATGTGTAAAGGTTGTCTTGACGGAGGGATTTCATTAAATAGTGCAGCAGCGAATCCTTACCCGATAATGACTTTTAAAAACCCTCAAGAATTTTTTGGTACCAACACAAATTCACTTTCAATAAATAATGTTCCATTTACCATGAATGAAAATAAATATAGAGTGACTCTTTCCACTCCTGGATTTGCTTGTGGTAACGATGTGAATTCTAACTGTGTGACGCTGACAGTATCTCGAGACACTGATTTTGATGGTGATGGGGTTGGAGACTCTCAGGATCTTGATGCTGATAATGATGGTATTTTGAATAGTGTAGAAGGAAATGGGGATACTGATGGAGATGGGAAACCTGATTACCTAGATAAAGATAGCGATAATGACGGGTGTAACGATGTATTGGAAGCAGGGTTTACAGACGATGATAACGATGGATTTTTAGGTTTAAGTGCTGGAAATCCTACTGAACTTATTGTTGATATTAATGGTGTAGTAACAAGTGCTAGTGATGGGTATACCACACCTGAAGATTTAGATAACAATGGTGTTCCTGATTACAAACAAGTTGGAGGACCTATCACTTTAACTCGTTCTCCAGTTTCTACGACGGTGCTTTCAGGTAGTAATATTGATTTTATAGGTTCAAGTACTTCACTTTCTTCAATTAATAAGCAATGGCAGATAAGTGATGATAAAGGAGTTACATGGTCTTCATTAAAAGAATCTCCTCATTTGATGATAACAGGAATATTTGATGGAACAAGTGGTAATCATTGGCCAAAAGTAGTTGAACTCTATGCAGTAAAAGATATTCCAGATTTAAGATACTATGCTATCAATGTGGGAAATGATGGTCATACCAAAACAGCACCACATAATAGCAATGGTATTTTCCCACAAGTATCTTTAGATTCAGGTCAGTATTATTATATACATTATAAAGATTGGAGCCAATATATGGATGATTATTTTGCTGAAATGAATAATAACAACCAGCTTGTTGTAATGCCCTCAACTCAAGCAGGTGTAGGTGGTCACAAACAATACAAGAACAACAACACTAGAGTCAATCATATTAACGGTGATGATGTAGTATACCTATTTAGAAGACCAGATGTAAATGCAACCTGGAATCAAGGATGGGAGGTAGTTGATGTTTTTGGAGTTTCAGGGCAAGATGGCACTGGTAAGGCTTGGGAATATACTAACGGGTGGGCATACAGAAGAGATACTACTCAGGCTTCTTCTACATTTAGCGTGAATGATTGGACGATATGTAAAAACTGTCAAAAAAAAGAAAATAGTAATACATACTTTAGTAAAAATCATGATGCGAAAGTAGATTCTATTCAAGTTAAAAGAAAACACCAATTTCCTCTTCAAGGTAGTAATATCAAAAAGATTTCTCGAAGATTTCCACTTAAATCATTTAGTGAGCCTACATTTATTTCTGGAGTAAATTCCGATACACTTAAAATTAGAAATGTTCCATTTGCATGGAATCGTGATGATACCCATGGAAAAGGAACACAGTTTAGTCTTGTAATGAGTACTCCTGAATACCACTGTGATGTAGATATTTTTACTTCTGCAAATGTATTAAACATATTTAGGCCTGACCCAGATGGTGATGGAGTATTTGATTGGGATGATTTGGATGATGATAACGATGGTATTTTAGATGTACATGAAGATGTTGGAAACACAGATATTGATGGTGATGGCATCATAAATAGTTTAGATAGAGATTCTGATGGAGACGGTTGTTTGGATGTAATTGAAGCTGGATTTGTTGATGGAGATAACAATGGGATATTAGGGAATAGCCCTGTAGCGGTTAATGAATTTGGAATTGTAATTAACTGGGTTGGAAAAGATCCTAATGCAACCACTAAAAATGGATATACGGACCCTGAAGCAATAGATTTAAATAATAATGGCACATTTGATTTTATGGAGCCAGGATCAGCAATAACGATAACTAGTCAAATGGTAGCTACAACTTACAGCAATGGAGTAGACCCTGTTGAATTAACAGTTCCAGTTACGGTTGTAGGACCAATTACATATCAATGGAGGAAAAGCCCTGATGGAGTGAACTGGTCAAATATAACTGCTGGCGCACCTTTTTCAGGAGAAACTACCAACAAATTAACTATTACAGATCCTTCTACATTAAATAATTACAGATTTAAAGTATTTATGACAACACCTGCATACGTCTGTGATACCGATAAAGAATCAACACCAACGAAACTTTCTTTTTCTGGAGATTTTGATGAAGATGGCATTGTAGATGGAATTGATCTAGACGATGATAACGATGGTATTTTAGATTCAGAAGAAGGAAATAACGATATAGACAATGATGGATTACCAAACTATTTTGATTTGGATAGCGATGGCGATGGATGTCCTGATGTTCAAGAAGCAGGACTTATAGATCCCGATGATAATGGAATCTTAGGTACAGGTCTGACCAATACAGTGGTAGTTAATAACCAAGGTTTGGTTATCAAAAATGCTGATAATTCTGATGTAAATCCTCCTGGATATACTGACCCTGCCGATTTGGATAGCGATGGGGTAGATGATTATAAAGAAGCAGGGGTAGCCCCTACAATTACTACTCACCCAATTTCTGTAAGTAAAATTAAGAGTGGTGCTACATCATTTACTGTTACAGCTACAACAAACCCAGCTACTCCTATGAGTTATCAATGGCAAGTAAAGGTTGGTAATGCTGCTTGGACAGATTTGGCAAATCTAGCTCCATACTCAGACGTAACAACAAAAACATTAAATATTAGTGCAGTAACAAATAGTATGAATGGATATAAATATAGGGTAAAGGTTATTACTCGAACATTTGTTTGTGCTGATGACTTACCTTCTAATGAAGCTATTCTTACTGTTTTACCTGATTTTGACGATGATGGACTAGATGATAGCGTTGATTTAGATGATGACAATGATGGAATTTTGGATACAGAAGAAGATGCTGGAAACTCAGATGTAGATGGCGATGGACAACCGAATAGTAGAGATTTAGATAGTGATAACGATGGGTGTTTTGATGTTCAAGAAGCAGGTCTTACAGATCCAGATAACAATGGGATTTTAGGAACAGGATTAACAAATACAGTAAAAGTTGATCCTCAAGGTAGAGTAATCAAAAATGCTGATAATTCAAATGTAAACCCTGCTGGATATACTACTCCTTCTGCTTTAGATAGTGATGGTAATGGAACATTTGACTACAAAGAATCTGGTTCGAGTGTTACATTTTCTACTCCTACATCCAATACTATTTCTGTGCTTCAAGGAAATAATGCAACAATACAAACTTCAATTACAGGTACAGGTTCATTAAGTTATCAGTGGCAAAAAAGTGAAGATGGTGTTAATTGGCAAGATATTGATGAGTCTCCTTCATTAATTATTTCTGGTATTTTCAAAGGAGATATTGGAAATACTTATCCAAGAGCAATAGAATTGTATGCTTTTGAAGATGTGGCTGATTTGTCTGTGTATGGAATTGAAATTGCATCCGATGGAAATCAACCTGCAGGGAAAATGTTTAGTTTAAGTAATGTAAGCATCACAGCTGGCTCTTATTATGTGATTTCAGAACCAGGCACCTATTATAAAACATGGTTTGGGGTTGATCCAAATCAACAAGAGTTTACCAATATATTTGATGGAAATGATGCAGTACTACTTTACAAAAACAATACAATTGTTGATGTAGCTGGTGTTCCTGGAGAAAATGGTACTGGAAAAAATTGGGATCATACTAATGGTTGGATGTATAGGCAAAATGGAACTATAGCAAAAACTACCTATTCTATCGACGATTGGATTGTATGTAAAGATTGTTCAGATAATTTTGGAAACAATGCATCGATGACCAATCCGTTCAAAACAAAAACATTTTCTAATCCATCAGCTTATAGAGGGGTTAATACACCAACACTTAATGTTCTTAAAGTATCGCCACGATTTGATGAGATGAATTATAGATTGGTGGTTACCACTCCTGGTTATGTTTGTCAGCAAATAGCTCAATCAGATCCAGTAAAGCTTATTTTACAGTTGGACAATGATGAAGATGGTATCATTGATTCAGAAGATTTGGATGATGATAATGATGGTATTCTTGATACAGAAGAGGGTGATGGAGATATAGATGGAGATGGAATTAAAAATAGTTTTGACCTTGACAGTGACGGTGATGGGTGTCCTGACGTACAAGAAGCTGGACTTACCGACCCTGATGATAATGGAATATTAGGAACTGGGTTAACCAACACCGTAAAAGTTGATCCTCAAGGTAGAGTAATCAAAAATGCTGATAATAGTGATGTAAACCCTGCTGGATATACTACTCCTTCTGCTTTAGATGGCGATGGAAATGGGACATTTGACTATAAAGAAGCTGGAACTCCTGTTACACTTACTACCCAACCAAATCCTGTTACCATTACACAAAACAAACCATCAACCTTCACTGTAGCTGCTACAACTCAAACAACTGTTCACTACCAGTGGCAAGAAAGTACTGATAATGGACAAAATTGGAGTAATCTTACTAACGCTGGAGTTTACAGTGGTGTAAACACAAATACTCTTACAATTAGTAAAGGAAGCTTGAATATGAATAAAAACTTATATCATTGCGTTGTTAAAAACAATGCTTATCTGTGTGGAAATGATGTTACATCTCAAGCAGTCAAGCTTACAATACAGCCAGACAATGATGAAGACGGTATAACAGATGATATAGACGAAGATGATGACAACGATGGAATAAAAGATATTCAAGAAGATGCTGGAAATAATGATATAGATGGAGATGGAATTAAAAATAGTTTTGACCTTGATAGTGATGGAGATGGGTGTCCAGACGTTCAAGAAGCAGGGTTTACAGATCCAGATGATAACGGAATTTTAGGTACAGGAGCAACTGATGCGGTAGGAGTCAATGCCCAAGGACTTGTTATCAACAATGCAAATGGTAGTGCTGTCAACAGTGGATATACTCCGACAAAAGATGGAGATGCAAATGGAGTGAAAGACTACAAGCAAGCAGGAGTAGCGTTACAAATTACAACTCAACCTGTTGGAAAAACTGTTACGCTAGGAGCTAATATTGTAATAACAGTTCAAAGTGCAAATCCTCAAACAACAGTATATCAATGGCAAGAAGGAAATCCTAACAACAACCCTATGACCTGGTCTAATATCTTAAATCTTGCGCCATACAGTGGGGCTAATACCAATCAACTAACTATTACAAACCCTCAACTTGCATTAGATGGTTATAAATATAGAGTAATTCTTACCAACCCATCTTACGCTTGTTCAACTCCTTTAACTTCCAATATGGTACCTATAGGAGTGACTACCGACTATGATGATGATGGTATACCTGATAATATTGATTTAGATGATGATAACGATGGAATTTTAGATACAGAAGAAACAGATGATGATTTAGATAATGATGGTCTACCAAATAGGTTTGATCTTGATAGCGACGGGGATGGATGTCCAGATGTACAAGAAGCTGGCCTTACAGATCCTGATAACAATGGTATATTAGGAACAGGTCTTACCAATACTGTTAAAGTTAATGTCGATGGAAAAGTAATTAAGAATGCTGATAATTCAAATGTAAATCCTGCTGGATATACAACACCTGCTGCTTTAGATAGAGATAATAATGGAATACAAGATTATAAAGAGTCAGGTACAGTTGAATTTACAACTCAACCAGCCAATATTACCGTAACAAAAAACTTTAATGCTACCTTCTCTTTTGTAACATCATTCCAGGGAACAGTAACTTACCAATGGCAAGAAAAAGTAGGAAATGGTAATTGGACAAATTTAGTGGAATCCAATCCTCCAAATGCCGTTACCCCATACACTGGTGTCACCTCTCAAACATTAACTGTAAGCAGTGTTACAAATGCAATGAACGGAAATAAATACAGAGTACTAGCTTCTGTTCCTGCGAATGTTTGTGTACCTACACAACCATCTGGTGAAGCTACTTTAACCGTGTTAACAGATTTTGATGATGATGGGATAGATGATAGCGTTGATTTAGATGATGATAATGATGGAATTTTAGATACAGAGGAAGATGCTGGAAACAATAATATTGATGGAGATGGAGAGCCTAATAGCCGAGATTTAGATAGCGATGGAGATGGATGTCCAGACGTACAAGAAGCTGGTCTTACCGACCCTGATGACAATGGAATATTAGGAACAGGATTAACCAATACTGTTAAAGTTGATGCTCAAGGTAGGGTAATCAAAAATGCTGATAATAGTGATGTAAATCCTCCTGGATATACAACTCCAAATGATTTAGATGGTAATGGGGTTAAGGATTATTTAGAAAAAGGTTCTGCACCTACATTTACTTCTCAACCAGCTAATGTAACTAAAATAAAAAGTGGAACTGTTACCTTTACATTTGCTGAAACTACTAATCCTGCTACAACAACAACCTATCAGTGGCAAGAAAAGACAGTAGGAGGAAACTGGACGAATTTAGTTCAATCCAATCCTCCAAATGCAGTAACACCATACTCAGGAGTTACTACTCAAACATTAACAGTAACTAATATCACTAACGCCATGAATGGTAATAAGTATAGAGTTTTAGTTGCTACACCGTCATTAGTTTGTGCTGCTGACTTACCTTCTAATGAAGCTCTTATCACTGTTTTAAAAGATTTTGATGATGATGGAGTTCCTGACAATGTTGATTTAGATGATGATAATGATGGGATATTAGATACAGAGGAAGGGGAAGATGATTTAGATGGTAATGGAGAGCCAAATAGAAGAGATTTAGATAGTGATGGTGATGGATGTCCAGACGTACAAGAAGCTGGTCTTTACGATCCAGATGATAATGGAATTGTCACAATAGGAAGTACGTCAGAAGTAAAAGTTGATGCTCAAGGACTGGTAATTGCTAGTTCAAATGGAACACCTATTCAAGCAAGTCAAGGGTATACTACTCCTTCTGCAGTAGATGGTGATAACAACGGGACACTTGATTACAAGGAAGTTGGATCGTCAATAACAAATATAGTTCAACCTCCATCTTCCATTAGTACACTACCAAACGCAGCTGTACAAATAACCATTAACTTCACAGTAACTGGAACAGTAACATATAAGTGGCAACAAAAAATATCGAATAGTGCTTCATGGGCCGATTTAAATAATGTTTCGCCATATTTAGGTGTAGACACCAATACACTTCAAATTTCTGATCCATCATCGATGCACAGATACAAGTTTAGAGTAATTGTATCTACGCCTTCATATGTATGTCAGCCAGATGTTACCTCATCGGAAACTGAAATTATTATTTCTGTTGATAACGATGATGATGGTGTTTTGGATGGTGATGATTTAGATGATGATAACGACGGTATTTTAGATACAGAAGAACAAAATAATGACTTAGATAATGATGGGTTACCAAATTATTTTGATTTAGATAGTGATGGTGATGGATGTCCTGATGTTCTTGAAGCTGGTTTCTCTGATCCTAATGGAGATAGCATACTTGCAAACCTACCAGTAGTAGTTGATGAACTTGGCTTAGTAGTTGGAACAAATAGGGTAGATGGTTATACGAATCCTAATGATTTGGATGGTAATGGAGTAAAAGATTACTTAGAAGCTGGTTCTAAGCCAACCTTTACTTCTCACCCTCAAGATATTTCTGTACTAAAAGGTTCTGCTGCATTTTTCACTTTTGTTGCTTCTGCCCAAGGAACGTTATCATATCAATGGCAGTTAAGTACTGATGGTATATCGTGGGTTAACTTATCAAATACTTCACCTTATTCTGGAGTGACTTCAGATTCATTAAAAATAAGTTCAGTTTCAGCTTCTATGCAGAATTACAACTTCAGAGTTGTCGTAACCAATTCCGCATATGTATGTGATCCGTCTTCTATTTCAAATGTTGGAATAGTATCATTATTATCAGATAATGATGATGATGGTATTCCTGATAATATTGACTTAGATGATGATAATGACGGAATTTTAGATACTGAAGAAGGTATGGGTGATATTGATAAAGATGGCATACCAAATCAATTTGATTTAGATAGTGATGGTGACGGGTGTTTTGATGTTAATGAAGCTGGGTTTAGAGATGATGATGATGATGGTATATTAGGAAAAAGTCCAGTGGTAGAAGATTCTTTAGGATTAGTTATAGAGGATGCTTACAGTGCTCCTGTTAATGATGGTTACACTACTCCAAATGATTCTGATAGCAATGGTATTTCTGATTATAGAGAAGTAGGTTCATCTATATTTATTCAGGCTTCTATGGATAATTCTAAGCTTAAAATTAAGACGAAAGATACTACATTAACATTTCATGGTGGATACCCAATTACTAGTACTCCATATCATATAAAAGGAATTGGTCAGGCTCCAAATACATTTTTAGATACTATTGGGGTTTCTGTAGATTTAGTTCAAGGAGCACAGTTTGAGAAATGTGTTCCTAAATTAAAAATTTCAAGTTTTAACGACGGTTTACAAGTATTTATTAACGGAGATACAATCCTTTACTTCAATCAATCGCATTGGGATCCATCTATTCTTATTGGAGCAAGCCCTAACAATACCAAAAATGTATTTGGTCCAAATGGAATGTTTGATATAGATGGCAGCGGAAAATGGGAACCAAAAGAGGGGGAAGGAAATATGGAAGCAATTATTGAAAATGGAGAAATTAAAATTTATGCTACAACAACAAATGGAACCAGAGAAAATATTTTAGATTTCATGGATTCTAATTCTTCATTATGGGTTAGAAAAAATAATATCAACTTTGATTGTGTTTCAGGTTTTGAATTGGTTTACGGAAATACAAAATGGTTTTCTAATTCAAACGTAGGGGGAACAAAGATTGTTATAGGTTTTGGTTTTCCTACCAATTATGTTTCTATGGGAGACTTTTTCGGTCAAAGTTTTATCACTGATCAACAAATTGGAGGTGCACTTCATGAGGTATGGGTAGATGCTTTAAAAGGAAAAAGTGGAATAAGCAGAAGTGAGTATGAGAATGGATTATCTAATTCAAAAGTACAAATACGTGAATATGTAAATAACAATGAAACAGGTCAAAATCATGCATTGACTGGGCAAATTTTAGCTACATCTACGGGGTATGGGTTTACACCAGATGATCAGGGAGGTACAGCAGAAGATGTAGTGTTTGAGTTTAGTTCTAACAATCCTTTAATATTAGATCCAAATACAGAATATATAATAGAGTTAGTTAAGCCAAATAATATAGAAATACATTATGATGATAATACAAATTTTTATACTTTAGGAAGAGCATATGATGTAGGGGGAACTAATTCGAGCATAGATAAAGACATTCCATTTGAGGTACGATATTATTCTAATGTAAACCTACCTACTTTTATAGATATGGAATCAAAAATTGATGCATTTGGAACAATTGATGCATTTATTCTAGACCCTATAGATTCAATTGAGACAACTACAGGAAACGACAGTACTATAGTATCAATTGATGTGAATGCTGCTGGAATAATAGATTACCAGTGGCAAGAAAGTAAGGATACTGCTAAAACCTGGATTAACCTAATAGAAAGTAGTATGTATAAGGGAGTTAAAACGGATTCACTTATCATAAGTGACCCTCTTCTTACAATGAATGGGTATTTATATAGGTCTTTAGTTAGTACTCCTGGATTTAATTGCGGTAACGATTTTGTTTCTCAACCTCAAATGATAACTGTAGATCCTGATAATGATGATGATGGTATTCCTGACGATGTTGATTTAGATGATGATAATGATGGTATTTTAGATACAGATGAAACAAATGATGATTTGGATGGAGATGGTATTCCAAATTATTTTGACTTAGATAGTGATGGAGATGGATGTCCTGATGTAATAGAAGCTGGTTTCTCAGATCCAAATAATGATAGCATTTTAGCAGACGTGCCAGTAGTTGTTGATGCCGATGGTCTTGTTATAGGAACTAACAAAGTTGATGGTTATACTGATCCTAATGATTTAGATACTGATGGAAATAAGGACTATTTACAAGAAGGTTCTGGTATTACGATTGATAAACAACCTCAATCGGTTACTATCATGGAAGGTTCAGATACTTTATTTATTGCTTCTGCTACAGCTAAAGGTACAATTAGCTATCAATGGCAAGAAAGTAGAGATTCAACCACTTGGGACAATCTAACAGAAGTGTCTCCATACAGTGGTGTTACCAATGATACTTTAACTATTTCAAATATAGATTATGTGATGCACGGATATCAATATAGAGTTTTATTTATAAACCCATCTTATGCTTGTGATTCATTAAGAATATCTGACGAGGCAATTCTAGATATAATAAAGGATACTGATGAAGATGATGTTCCGGATGAACCTGATGATTTAGATGATGATAACGATGGAATCCTAGATGTAGTGGAAGATACAGTTGATACAGATGGAGATGGAATTCCAAACCATTTAGATCTTGATAGCGATGGAGACGGTTGTTATGATGTTGTAGAAGCAGGATTTTCTGATCCAGACAACGATGGGATACTTGGAACTAGTCCAGTTACAGTAGACAGTTTAGGTAAAGTGATTAAAAATGCTGATGGCACAGATGTTATTGATGGTTATACAGAACCTGCTGATTTGAATCAAAATGGTATAAAAGATTATTTAGAAGCAGGTATTTTAATTGATCTTCTCTCATCACCAGTATCATTTACCTCTTTGGCTGAAAAAGATACCTTAATTCTTAAAGGAGAGACCAATATAGGTGATTTCCTATATCAGTGGCAGGAAAGTTCTGATGACGGTGTAACATGGAATAACTTGTCTGATACGATTAATGATGGAATAACATATAAGGGAACGAAAACGAAGGAATTAACTATTATGCCATTAGAGCTATTTATGGATACTTATAGATATAGGCTTGTGATTTCTAACCCAAGTTATCTATGTCAAGATGATGTGATATCTGAAGAAGCATTACTTGAAGTATATCCTAATGAAATACATATTCCTAGTGGATTTTCACCTGATGGAGATGGAACAAACGATACATGGGTTATAAGAGGGTTAGATCCTTATCCAAACAATAAAGTCACCATCTACAATAGGTGGGAAATTAAAGTATATGAAAGAGAAAAATACTTTGATCAATGGGATGGAAAAAGAAATGTTTCAGGTACTGAAGCTAGTGGAATATCCAAAAAATCGAAAAACCTATTACCTGAAGGTGTTTATTTCTATATCCTAGACTTGGGAGATGGCAGAAGAAAACCTTTGAAAGGATATGTTTATCTTAGAAGAAGAGACTAGTTTTTTTATCAGATTTTATTAACTTAATATATGAAATTTTCATTTCTATATTTATTTATTTTCTTTACTTTATTTTCAAATTATCAGATTTTGGCACAAGATTCTGACGGAGATGGTATAGCAGATGCGGTAGATGTAGATGATGATAACGATGGTATCTTAGATACACAAGAGCCAGGCGATGCTGATTCAGATGGAATACCAAACCGGCTAGAGTTGGATAGTGATAATGATGGATGTAATGATGTTATAGAAGCCGGTTATCCAGATCCTGATGACAATGGTGTGCTATGTGATGTTCCTGTTGATCAGGTAGATAATGATGGAAGAATTTTATGTGTTGTATCTCCATATTGTAATAATTTTGAACAAAATGACTTTGTTTTTCCTGCCATTACACATAATGCTGTATTTCTTCCAGATGGATTGGATGGTGTTCCAGGAAATGCTGATGATAATACTTATAGATTAACAGAAGCTCTAGGTGATAAAAGAGGGATGATTTGGAATAAACAACGTATAGATTTGAGAGAAAATTTTAAAATTACTGCTTCAATCAATCTAGGTAGTAAAAATGCAACAGGGGCAGATGGTATAGCTTTTGTTTTACAACCACTTTCAACAAATCAAGGAAGTACTGGTGGAGGACTGGGGTATGCAACAATAAATCCTAGTGTTGCTGTAGAATTTGATACTTGGTTTAATAATGGAACTGACCCTGGACATGAAAATGATCACATTGGTATAAATTACAACGGTAATGTTGATCACAACAATCCGTTAAATGCTGCAAATCCAGTAGTGGATATGGGTAATATAGAAGATGGAAATTTCCATCCTGTCATTATTGAATGGGATGCTGCAACAAATAATTTTAAAGTAACTTATGATGGGGTAGAGCGAATAAATTTTAATAAAGACATCAACGCAGATATTTTTCCTACTTCAAATTATGTGTATTTTGGATTTACTGCTGCTACTGGTGGTTCAAATAATGTTCATGCAATAAGGTTTTCGGAATATTGTATAGTAAAAGAAAACGCTTTTACTGAAGGTTATAAAGATCCAATTCCAAATGTAGATGTAGATGCAAATGGGGTGAGTGATTTTTTAGAACCAGGTTCTCCGATAGCTATAAATTCAGCTCCAGTTGATGCTTCTATCAATGAAGGGGGTAATGCCCAGTATACTGTTAACGCAACAGCCACAGGAGCAGTACTTTACCAATGGCAAGAGAATCAAGGTATAAGTTGGAATAATCTTGCAAATGGAGGGGTTTACTCGGGAGTGAATACGAATCAATTGACTATAACTGGCGCTCCTCATTCTATGGATGCTTATCTTTATAGAGTACAACTTACAACAAATTTTAAGTGTGATGACACTGCTCTTCCTCCTCAAAAAGCTTTAATTATTAATGATTGCCCAAATGGACTTGACGACACATATAGTTTTAATGAAGGTTCTAATAATGTGATTGCAGTGAATCAAGGAGTTATAAAAAAAGCTGGTTCTGCAGATACCGATACAGATTCTCCTCAAGATGATTTAATTGCGACACTTGTTGTCCCTGGAAATGGTCCTAATTTTCATAATGGCGTATTTTCATTAAATAATGATGGAAGTTTTACCTACATTCATAATGATACAGAAAATTTTATAGACCAGTTTCAGTATACATTGAATGATCAGGATGGATGTCCTGCATCAGGACCATTTGATGTCACAATAAACATTAACCCAGTTAACGATTGCCCTATTGCAGATGATGAGGGTCCTTATGGACCAATAGTTGAAGAAGGTGTTAATAATTTTATCGATATAAATGCTGCTAATGGTTTGAAAGTTGGCGATTCTGATGTGGAAGATAATATTGATCTTTTACCCATTACGATTGTCACCCCTCCTCGTGGTACCTTATCATGTATAGCACCTGGAGTTCCTCAAGTTCCTGATAACGGCATTTGTTTGGATGGATCGTTTAGGTATATAAGTAATGGGGATGAGTTTTTAACAGATCAATTTACTTATACCATAAC
>CABZXU010000021.1 GCA_902529805.1 uncultured Marinoscillum sp. | reverse complement strand
AAGAATCTTTAGAAAGAAAAAACCTTTCTGGAACTGATTCTACACAAGGTGCACTTAAAACATTAGAAGATGGGGCAGACACTCTTGAAAAAGAAAATCTAAGTCAATTAGCTGCCAGACAACAAACTTTCATAAATAATTTACAAAAAGCTTTAGTAAGAATTAAAAATGGAACTTATGGAATATGTAAAGATTCAGGAAAACTCATTAGTAAAGCTAGATTAAGAGCAGTTCCACATGCAACACAATCAATTGAATCAAAATTAAATAGACAATAAGTTGAATGAATTAATTTTAAAGGTAGAATCTATAATTTTTTGCTCCCCAAAACCTTTGACACTCCAAGAAATTAAAAATTGTATTGAAGAGGATGGAAATAAAGAAATTTCAGATGATAAAATTAAAAAGTTTGTTGAAGCATTAATAAAAAAGTATGATGATGAAAAATTTTCATTTGAAATTATAAAATTAGCAAATGGTTATCAATTTTTGACTAAATCAAAATATATTGATATTACTAAGACACTTTTAAAACAACACTCTTACAAAAGATTATCTATAGCATCATTAGAAACCCTTGCAATAGTAGCTTATAAACAGCCTATTATTAAGTCAGAGATTGAACAAATAAGAGGTGTTAATTGTGATTATACAATAAATAAATTATTAGAAAAAAATTTAATTGAGATAAAAGGAAAATCCGATAAATTAGGGAGGCCCTTAATATATGTTACTAGTGTAAAATTTATGGATTATTTTGGAATAAATAATTTAAATCAATTACCAACCATTCAAGATTTTTCTGAAGAAGAAAATATGATCGGTGATGAATCAAAATAATAGCAAATTAATTCGTATAAATAAATATATTTCTAATTCTGGAATTTGTTCTCGAAGAGAAGCTGATAAATTAATACTAAAAGGTAAAGTCTATATTAACAACAAAAAAATTAACACCCTTGGAATTAAAATATCAGATCAAGATGTAGTAAAAATTGATGGAACAGTTATTTCGATAGAAAAAAAAGAATATCTATTGCTCAATAAACCAAAAAATTTTATTACAACACTAAATGATCCACAAAATAGAAAAACTGTTAAAGATTTAATAAAAGGAGCAACAAAAAAAAGATTATTTCCCGTTGGAAGACTCGACAGAAATACGACTGGGTTACTTATTTTTACTAATGATGGTGATTTATCTAAAAAATTAACACATCCAAGTTTTAAAATTAAAAAAATTTATCATATCACTATTGACAAACCGATTGAATCAAATGATTATAAGACAATACAAAATGGATTTCAATTAGATGGTGATGAAATTAAGGTAGATAGAATTGCTATTCTTGATAAAGATAAAAAAAATATTGGTCTTGAAATTCATATTGGTAAAAATAGAATTGTGAGAAGAATATTTGAAAATTTTAATTATGATGTTAAAAAACTAGATAGAGTAATGATAGGTCCAATAACAAAAAAAAATCTAAAGAGAGGCGATTGGAGATTTTTAAAAGATTCTGAAATAAGATTATTAAAAAATTTCTCATGAGACTATATATTTAGAATTTTATAGAAAAAATCTAAATATATATTATTAATATTGTCTCATGAGACAATATACAATCCCAAAAATTTATTATAATAAGAATAGATCCTTTTGTTTTTTTTATTTTAATGGCAAAAGAATAAGAATATATAATGGAAAGTCAATAGGAGAAAATATTTACCCCAATAAATTAAAAAATAAAGCTAAAGTTTTAGATGAGCTAAATAAATTAAAAGATTCACTTTTATTACAATTACAAAACAATTGGATACCAAATAATTCTTATAATCTAACTAAAGAAAAGTCTCTTGAAGAAGAAACAAGCATATCAACTTATGAAAAAAGTATATTTCAAGAAAGAGTCAACTTAGAAATATATAATAATTCTGAAATTGGATCAAAAGTTGTTGCTGATGAAATTGCAGAACTAATAATAAAAAAACAAAATATAGGAAAAAATTGTATTTTAGGCTTAGCTACTGGATCATCTCCCATTTCTGTATACAAAGAACTAATTCGTATGCATAAAAATGAAGGGCTTAGTTTTAAAAATGTAATCTCATTTAATCTGGATGAATACGTCCCAATGGATCCAAAATCTAAACATAGCTATCATTTTTTTATGTATGAAAGCTTATTCAAACATATTGACATAAAAAAACAAAATATTCACATACCAAAAGGTGATTTGGAAATGAAAAAAATACAAAATCACTGTATGAACTTTGAAAAAAAAATTAAAGATCATGGAGGTATAGATTTACAATTACTAGGAATAGGAAGAACAGGACATATTGGATTTAACGAACCAGGGGCTTTAAGGTCTTCAATAACTAGACTAACAAATATAGATTTTTTAACAAAATTTGACGCAGCTGAAGAGTTTCAAGGAATTGAAAATGTTCCTTCAAAAGCTATAACCATGGGAGTTCAGACAATCCTTAATGCTAAAAAAATTATTTTATTAGCTTGGGGAGAAGGCAAAAGAACTGTTATTAAAAAATCAGTAGAAGAGCAACCATTAGAAACAATGCCAGCATCTTATTTGCAATATCATACAAATACAAAATTTATTTTAGACAAAGACTCCTCGTCTTCTTTAAAACGAATAAGCTGTCCATGGTTTTATACTGATATTACTACTTTTAAAGTAAAAGAAACAGGATTTGAAAACCTAAGGTCATGGAATGATTTTAATATAAAAAAAGCTGTAATATGGTTAAGTCTTAGGTTAAAAAAACCAATTTTATTTCTAACTGACAGAGACTATCAGGAAAATGGAATGTCAAAAATTTTTGAAAAATATGATAATGCTTATAACGCAAACATAAAAGTTTTCAATTTGATCCAAAATACAATAACCGGATGGCCAGGCGGCAAACCCAATGCAGATGAAAGCAAAAGACCTGAAAGATCCAAACCTTCAAAAAAAAGATGTTTAATTTTTTCACCTCATCCTGATGATGATGTTATATCAATGGGCGGTACAATTGAAAGATTAGTAAACCAAGGCCATGAAGTTTATATTGCATATCAAGTATCAGGCAATATTGCAGTATTTAATGAGGATATTTTACAACAAATAGAAATTATTAAAAGAACATTTAAGAATATTAGAAAATCGTTTAATTTAAAAAAAATTATAAATGAATCCAATGAAATTTTTAATCTAATAAAAAAAGAAATTAAAAATAAAAATACATCAGATAAATCAATTTTATCAAAGTTCAAATCATCAATTAGACAAGCTGAAGCCATTCAGGCAACGACTTTTTTAGGTGTAAATAAAAAAAATATTTTGTTTTTAAATATGCCTTTTTATGAAACTGGAAAAGCAAAAAAAAATGAATTGGGTAAAAAAGATATTTCAATTATTTCTAAAATAATAGAAAAAATAAAACCACATCAAATTTTTGCAGCAGGAGATTTAGCTGATCCACATGGAACCCATAGATTGTGCTTAAACTCAATATTTAATTCTATTGATAATTTAAAAAAAGAAATTTTCATGAAAAACTGTTATGTTTGGTTATATAGAGGAGCCTGGAAAGAATGGAAAATATATGATATAGACATGAGCGTTCCTCTTAGCGATGACCAAATAATAACTAAAAGAAAATCAATTTTTAAACACCAAACTCAGAAAGACAGCCCTGTTTTTCCTGGAAGTGACACGAGAGAATTTTGGCAAAGAGCTGAAGAAAGAAACGCCCACACTGCATCACTATATAAAAGACTGGGATTAGCTCAATACCAAGCAATGGAAGCTTTTAAAAGACACTACTTTTAAAAGCTAATTTTAATTGGATAGGAATGTGGTGCTGGGCGGACTCGAACCACCGACTCACGGATTTTCAGTCCGATGCTCTACCACCTGAGCTACAGCACCAAATAAAATCAAGCAAAACTATAGAAATATAAAATATGGGCAAAATAATTTAATTTTAAAATTGTATATTATGTTATGATTGAATATTTAGAACAAACAGTATTTATAACAGTTTTTTTATTTTTTGGATTTTTAATTTATAGAAGATGCAAAACTATTTATAGAAATATTTTATTAGGAAAAAAAGAGTATAACTCATTTAACAGTAAAAATGAAAAAATGAAAAACGTTTTGTTACTTGCTCTTGGTCAAAAAAAAATGTTTAAAAAAATTATTCCTGCAATTCTACATTTATTAATATATATTGGATTTATTCTTATCAATATTGAAGTTTTAGAAATTATTATTGATGGTGTTTTTGGAACTCACAGAGTTTTTGCGTCAATATTTAATGGTTCATATCATTACATAATATCTTTTTTTGAATTTTTAGCATTGCTTGTAATAATATCATGTGTGTTTTTTTTAACAAGAAGAAACATATTGAAAATAGATAGGTTCCAAAAAGTTGAATTATTTGGATGGCCTAATTTGGATGCAAATATAATTCTCATTGCTGAAATTATTCTGATGGTTGCAATCTTAACTATGAATGCTGCAGACCTATCATTACAAAATATTAATTCAACAAACTATACTAAAACTGGTTTGTTTATGTTTTCAAATTATTTAACTCCTTTACTAAGTGACTATGGAGAAAGTAAATTGATTTTTATTGAAAGATCCGCATGGTGGATTCATATCATAGGAATATTTTCTTTTGCCCTATATGTAACATATTCAAAACATCTTCATATATTTTTAGCATTTCCAAATACCTACTATTCAAATAATGATCCATTGGGTAAAATGAAAGAGATGCCGGAAATAACTTCAGAAATCAATTTGATGTTAGGGCTTTCTAATAGTGATGAAGCAAAAGGCTCCGTAATAAATAGATTTGGAGCTAAAGACATCAATGATTTATCATGGAAAAATTTACTTGATGCCTATTCATGTACTGAATGCGGAAGGTGTACAGAAGAATGTCCAGCAAATTTAACTGGGAAAATACTTTCCCCAAGAAAGATAATGATGGACACCAGAGACAGAGCAGAAGAGTATGGGAAAATACTTGATCAAAATGGTAATCCAGAAATTAAAAATTTTCTCTTAGACTCATATATAACCAGAGAAGAAATTAATGCCTGCACTAGTTGCAATGCTTGTACTGAAGCTTGCCCTATTAATATAAATCCACTTGAAATTATTTTAGAACTTAGAAGATACGTGGCTCTAGAAGAATCTAAGGCTCCAAATGAATGGAATATGATGTTTCAGAATATAGAAACTAATTTTTCTCCTTGGAAATTTCCAATAGAAGATAGATTTAAATGGAATAAAGAAAACGAATGAATTCAAAAACCATTTCAATAAAAGAATTAATTGAATCTGGTAACCCACCTGAAATTTTATTTTGGATAGGATGTGCAGGATCATATGACGAAAGATACAAAAAGGTAACCAAATCTTTTGTTAAAATATTAAATGAATTGAACATTAATTATGGCGTGCTTGGAAAAGAGGAAGGTTGTACTGGAGATCCAGCAAGAAGAGCAGGGAATGAATACCTCTTTCAAATGCAAGCAATAAATAATATAAATTTATTAAACACATATAATGTAAAGAGAATAGTTACTGCCTGCCCACATTGTTTTAATACAATTAAAAATGAATACCCTGCTTTAGGAGGAGAATATGAAGTTCAACACCATTCAGAGTTTTTAGAGGAACTAATCAATGATGGAAAAATTCAAATTAAAAAATTGAAAGAAAAAATAACTTATCATGATTCATGCTACCTTGGTAGAGCAAATAACATCTATTCGGCACCAAGAAAAGTAATTGACTCACTAAAAAGTGATTTAATAGAAATGAAAAGAAATAAACAAAATGGTTTATGTTGTGGCGCGGGAGGAGCGCAAATGTTTAAAGAAGCTGAAGATGGTAAAAAATCTATAAATATTGAAAGAATTGAAGAAGCAATCGATACAGGCGCAACGACAATTGCTTCAGCGTGCCCATTTTGTCTAACAATGATGTCAGATGGCATAAAAGAAAAAAATCAAGAAGAAAACATTAGAACAAAAGATATCGTTGAAATATTAGCAGAAAATATAAAATCAAAAAAACAGAACTAAGTATAAAAATTCATTTTTTGATTAGCTTTATATTATGTTTATTCCATTTAATAAAATATCTGAAAATTATACGTGTTGGGTTTATCAAACAGGAAAAATGATAACTCAAAAAGAGAAAGTTTTTATTTCAAAAAGTTTAGAGTCATTTTGTGAGAAATGGGCATCTCATAATAATTCTGTAAAATCATCATATGTTATTGATTTTGATTCATTTATAATTTTATTTGCAGATCAAAGAATAAATAAAGTAAGTGGTTGCGCAATAGATGAGAAATCAAGAGTTATAAGACAAATCGGAAACAACTTAAAAATTAAAATTTTACCATATATAAATACAGGGGTTTTTATAAATAATAAGTTGGTTTTTCTATCTAAAGAAGAAATAATTTCAAAATTAAATTCAAACGAAATAAATGGTAATTCCGATATAATTAATATCACTATTAAAAGTAAAAAAGATTACGAAGAAAAATGGATATTAAAAATAAAAGAATCTTGGCTAAAAAATTTTTTAGCTCAAAAACAACATATATAAAATGCAAAAAATGCTTAGATTAATTATATTAATTTTTATACTTCAATCATGCGTGACATCAAAGTCCGCATTAAAAAATTTTAATAATGCAGAATACAATAGCGCTGCGGAAAAATATAATCAAATTGTCAAAGAAGATGATCCAAAAACAAATTTTCTTCTTGCTGAATCATATAGAAAATCTAATCAAATTAAAAAGTCATCGGATTATTATAAAAAAGCTATTCAGAATGGATATAAAGATGAAATAGCTCATTACTATTTAGCACTATCTCTTAAAGCAAACAGTAAAATTAATGAAGCAATAGCTACAATAAATAATTACATTCAAAACGGAAAAAATGAAAAATATATTGCATACGCAAAAGCAGAATTAAAAAATTTAAATGAAATAACAAACTACCCTGATTCAAGTTATTATTCTGTAAAAAACCTTGAAGCTATAAATAGTAATCTAACTGAATATTCACCAACATATTCTAATGGAAAGTTGTTTTTTGTATCAAATAGAGATACTGAAAAAAGATACAAAGGAACAGGAACACCATTTACAGACATTTATGAAATAAAGACAAAAGGAGCTATTGTTGATCAAAACTCTCTCAAAATATTACCTGATAATATAAATCAAGAAGAGGTTAACGAGGGTTCAATAACTTTTTCAAAAGATGGAATGTTTATGATTTTTGCTAAGGGAAATGATGGAAAAAGTTCTGGAAGAAATAACGTAGACCTATATTATTCTAGATATAGAAGTAATAAATGGCAGACACCAAGATTATTAAATATTAATAACTCTAAAAGTTGGGACTCAACACCATTTTTAAGTGTTGATGGAAAAACATTGTATTTTGCATCAAATAGATCTAATGGTTATGGAGGGACAGATATTTATAAAGCAAACTTGAACAAAAGAGGAAGATGGATTAATCTTCAAAATTTAGGACCTGAAATTAATACTCCTGGAAATGAAATGTACCCATATGTATCAGAAGATGGAAAGTTATATTTTGCTTCCGACTATCATTTAGGCTTTGGTGGCTTAGACATAATGATTGCAACTAGAAAAGGAGGAAAAATTTCTATTGAAAACCCAGGAAAACCTTTGAATTCTGAAGGTGATGATTTTGGAATTTACTTTTTTAATCAAACAAAAGGGTTTTTTACATCTAACAGAATTGGAGGAAAAGGCGATGATGATATTTATACTTTTGTTAATAATGATCCTGAATTAAAAATTGTTAATTATAAATTAACTGGAAATACATTAACGCCAGAAAATGAGAACTCCTACCTTACTCTTGATAATAGCACTGTTAAATTAACCGATAGAGATAATAATATTATTGAGGAAACATTTACAGGAAATGATGGTTCTTTTTCTTTTATTGTTTATCCAGAAGAAGAATATTATTTAGTTGGAGAAAAAGAAAATTATTTCAACTCAAGAGTTGAGTTTAATACATTAGGAAAAACTGCTGATAAAGCAAAATTAAAAGATTTTGTAACTAATATTTCTTTTGAAAAAAACCTTATTCTAGAAAAAATAATTCTAAACAAATCTATTGTACTGGAAAATATATATTATGATTTAGATAAAGCTGATATTAGAAATGATGCTGCATTAGAACTTAATAAACTTGTTAGAATTTTAATAGATAACCCAAAAATATCAATAGAACTGAGCTCCCATACTGATGATAGGGCCACTGTTGAATATAATTTGGACTTATCACAAAGAAGAGCACAATCTGCTGTAAACTACATAATATCTAAAGGTATAAATAAAAATAGATTAATTGCCAAGGGATATGGAGAATCAGAACTAATAATAAAAAATGCATCTAGCGAGGAAGAACATCAAATAAATAGAAGAACCGAATTTAAAGTAATTAAATATGATGAGAATGAATCAGAAAATAATGAAGAAAGATTTTTTAATAATAAATAAATTAAATGTCAAATAGATATTTAGAAAGAGGTGTATCAGCAATAAAGGAAGATGTACACAATGCTATTAAAAATGAAAAAAAGGGTTTGTTTGAAAACGCTTTTTGCAAGGTTATTCCAGATATAGTTTCAGGGAATTTAAACTATTGTAATATAATGCATGCAGATGGAGCAGGAACAAAATCTATTCTAGCCTATTTGTATTGGAAAGAAACAGGAGATATAAGTATTTGGAAAGGAATTGCTCAAGATGCATTAATAATGAATATTGATGATATGATTTGTGTTGGAGCTTGCAATAATTTCGTCATGTCTTCAACTATAGGTAGAAACAAACATCTTATACCAGGAGATGTAATTACAGAAATAATCAGGGGAAATAATGAAGTTATTAATACTCTTAGAAAATATGATATAAATATTTATTCATCAGGAGGTGAAACGGCAGATGTTGGTGATATAACAAAAACTATAATTGTAGATAGTACTGTATTTGCTAGAGAAAAAAGAGAAAATATTATCGAATTAAATTTAAAAAATAATGATGTTATAATTGGATTATCTTCATCTGGTAAGTCCAAATATGAAAAAGAATTCAATAGTGGAATTGGAAGCAATGGTTTAACATCTGCTCGACATGATATACTAAACAACATTTATTCAAAAAAATACCCTGAAACGTATAGCGAAGAAACACCAAAAGATCTGGTTTATTGTGGAAATCATTTATTAACTGACAAACACCAATTATATAAAAATATTGGAAAAATGTTACTTTCTCCAACAAGAACATACTCTCCTATAATAAAAAAAGTTCTAGAAGAACATAGAAAAAATATATCAGGAATTATTCACTGTACTGGAGGTGGGCAAACAAAAATTTTAAATTTTTTAAATAATCATAGAGTAATAAAAAACAATTTATTCGAAGTCCCTGAGATTTTTAAAATAATTTATGAAGATACCAAATGCTCTTTAAAAGAAATGTATAAAGTATTTAACATGGGTCATAGAATGGAAGTATATTGTAAAAAAGAATTATCAGAATCTATCATTAAAATATCAAAGGAGTTTGGTGTAGATGCAAAGGTTATTGGGCATGTTGAAAAATCATCAAAAAATGAACTAATTATTGAATCAGAAAATAGTACTATTGAGTACTAAATTTTAACTTCTATAATAATTATGAAGTATAAACAAGATAACAATAAACTTGTTAAAGATTTAAAAGTAATAGTTGGCAACAAATATATAATTACAGATGAGTGGAGTAAAGAAACTTTTTGTAAGGGTTGGAGATATGGAGAAGGTAAAGCGCTAGCAGTAGCTAAACCAGGAACATTACTTGAAATTTGGAAGATTCTCAAGATTTGTGTGGATAATGATTTTATTATTATTATGCAAGCTGCTAACACCGGTTTAACAGGCGGTTCTACTCCTTATGGTAATAATTATGATCGTCCAATTGTAATTATAAATACCATGCGAATCAGTGACATTCATATTATTAATGAAGGCAAACAAATTATAGGTCTTTCAGGCAGTACCTTATATGACTTAGAAAAAAAGTTAGAACCACTAGAAAGAGAGCCTCATTCCATAATTGGATCAACCAGTATAGGGGCTTCTATAATCGGTGGAGTTTGTAATAACTCTGGTGGCTCTTTAGTTAAAAGAGGTCCTGCATATACTGAATTGGCTTTATATGCTAGAGTAAATTCAAAAGGAAAATTAGAATTAATTAATGAGCTAGAAATCAATTTAGGTTCTAAACCAGAAGAAATTTTAAATAATTTACAAAATAGAAACTATAATAAATCTGACATTCTAAATTCTAATAAATTAGCGTCCGATAATAAGTATTCTGAAATAGTTAGAGAAATTAATTCAAAAACTCCAGCAAGATTCAATTCTGACGATAGGCTATTGTATGGAGCCTCTGGTAGTTCAGGGAAAATTGTTGTTTTTGCAGTAAGATTAGATACATACCCTACACCAAAACAAAATAAAGTATTCTATGTTGGTTGTAACAACCCTGATGTTTTTTGGAAATTAAGAAGAGATATTCTTTCAAAATTTAAAACACTTCCAAAACTAGGTGATTATTTGCATAGAAATTGTTATGATGCTGCAAAAAAATACAGTAAAGACACTTTTGTTGTAATAGAAAAATTAGGAACGAAATTTCTTCCTACGCTTTTCGAATTAAAGAGGAAAGTAGATTTATTGTCAAAAAAATTTAAATTCCTTCCCGATAAATTATCTGATAAACTAATGCAATTTTTAAGTAATTTTTGGCCAAACCATTTGCCAAAAAGAATGGAGAAGTTTCGAAATAAATATGAACATCATTGGATCATTGAAATGTCAGACGAAGGTATTGGTGAAGCAAAATTATATTTTGAAAAATTTTTTAAAGATAATGAAGGAGGTTTTTTTGAATGTACTAAAAAGGAAGGTAAAAAGGCACTTCTTCATCGATTTGTTGCAGCAAGTGCTTTTGGTCGTTTTCATGGCATTCATAAAAAAAATTTAGGAGAAGCATTATCTTTAGATGTTGCTTTTCCTCGTAATGAAAAAGATTGGTTTGAAAAGTTACCCTCAGAAATTGATGATTTACTTGAAATCAAACTATATTATGGCCATTTATTTTGCCATGTATTACACCAAAATTATATTCTTAAAAAAGGGGTAGATGCTGAAAAATTAAAACAAAAATTATTAAAAACTTTTAACAATAGAGGAGCTGAATACCCAGCAGAACATAATGTTGGACATGAATATTATGCAAAACCATCTTTATTAAATTTTTATAAGAAATTGGACCCAACTAATAGTTTTAATCCTGGTGTGGGGCGTACTAGTAAGCATAAAAACTGGAAATAGAACTAATTTTTTATTATTTGATAATTATCATCTTAAATTATATATTTGCAACGCAAAAAATTATTATGATAAAAGTTACAGTTAAAGAAAGTGAAGATATAAATAGAGCCTTAAAAAGATTCAAGAAAAAATTTGATAAGGCTCAGGTTTTAAGGCAATATAAAAACAAATCTTTTTTTACAAAGCCATCAATCACCCGTAGAGAAGAAATTTTAAAAGCTTCATATAAACAAAGACTTCAATCAAAAGAACAATAATTAATTCAAATCAATTATTTTAGTAGTTCGTATGCTTGAACTATTTTTAAAATACTTAAGATTTGAAAAAAGATATAGCGATCATACAGTTTCAAGTTATAAAATAGACCTAAAACAATTTATAGAATTTATTGAGAAAGAATTTGGGTTAAAAAAATTAAATTCAGTTAATTATAAAATTGCTAGATCATGGATAATTAATCTTTCCTCAGAAAATTTAACATCATCAACAATTAATAGAAAAATAGCTTCTGCCAAATCATTTTATAAATATTTAATATCTAGAGAAAAGTTAAATGAAAATCCATTCAAAAAAATTTCACTACTAAAAAAAGAAAAAAAACTACCAAGTTTTATTAAAGAAAAAGATATAAAATTAATGTTTGATCAATCTAAATTTAAAAATAATTTGATTGATATAAGAAACCTTTTGATTTTAGAATTATTATACGGAACCGGAATAAGACTATCAGAATTAATTAATTTAAAAATAAAAGATTGTGATTTAAATAAAAGTCAAATTAAGGTATTGGGTAAAATAAATAAAGAAAGAATAATCCCTATAAATAAAAACATAAAATCTCAATTAGAAAAGTATTTGATTTTGAGAACACAAAAAGAAATTAAAATCTCAGAATATTTAATAATCACCTCAAAATATGAAAAATCATATCCTATGTTTATTTATAGAATTGTTAAAGAAAACCTTTCTAAAACCATTAATAGTGAAAAATACAATCCTCATATACTAAGACATACATTTGCTACTCATTTAGTGAATAAAGGTGCTAATATCAATGCAATAAAGGATTTACTAGGTCATTCAAGTCTTGCAGCAACTCAAATTTATACTCATAATTCAATTGAAAAGCTTAAGGAAACTTTCCAAACCTCTCACCCAAAAGCTTAGAAATCAATCAAATAGTTTTAAAATTAGCAATTAAGAAACTCTGAGAAAGTTAGTAATTAATAAAAAAAATTCATCTGGAGAATCAACATGAAGCCAATGGCCTGAATTTTTAATTTTTTTTATAGAAGCTTTTGGAAAATGTTTTTTAATTTTTACAAAATCAGAATCCAATATATAATCTGACTTTTCCCCTTTAATAAATAAAGTATTTGCATTACAAGTAAATGAATTGTCTTTCCAGGAATATATTTCAGGCATTTTTTTTCCTATTAAATTTATATTTGGTTTCCACATAAAGTTTTTTGAATTCACTCTTTTTAAATTTTTTAAAATGAAGTGTCTTACGCCAGGTTCGGGGATAGAATTCGAAAGATAAGTATCCGCATCAATTCTACTTTTTATGATATTTAATGGTAATGAAATTACTGACTTTATTAATTCATCAAATCTTGATTGAGCTGAATAATCTTTAGGTGCAATGTCTAAAATAATTAAATTTTCTACTAGATGATTATATTTTAAAGCAAAAGACATGGCAACTTTACCTCCCATTGAATGGCCCATCATATTCACAGATGATAATTTATTAGAATTTATAAATTCATGAATATCATCAGACAACAGGTCGTAATTTATGTCTGAGCTATGTGGGGAATTTCCATGATTCATTAGATCCAGAATATAGACATGAAAAAAATCAGATAACTTTTTTCCATGAAAAATCCAATTGTCTGAACAACCCAATAGGCCATGTAAAATAATTAATGGTTTACCTGAACCAAACTCTCTAAAAAAAAGATTACTCATAATTTAATTCTGCCAAATACTTTTTGATGGTATTTTCAATTCCATAATAAATAGAATCGGAAATTAATGCATGACCAATTGAAACTTCAAACAGAAAAGATATTTTAGATTTAAAATACTTTAAATTATCTAAGTTTAGATCATGTCCTGCATTCACATCCATGTTTAATTCTTTACCCTTTAAAGAAGCGTTTAGGTACTTTTTAATAGAATTATTTTTATCTTGTAAATAATCTGAAGAATAATCTCCCGTATATAATTCAATTCTATCAGCACCACAATCAAAAGCCCCCTCTACATACTCTATTTCTGGATTAATAAATATAGAAACTTTAGTGCCAAATGATTTTAGTTTTTTTATGATCTCTATCAAAAAGGATTTGTTTTTAACAGTGTCCCATCCTTGATCTGATGTAATAACATCATGAGTGTCAGGAACAATAGTTGCTTGTTCAGGTTTAATGTCAGATATGATTTTAATAAACCTATCATCAGGATATCCCTCAATATTGTAATTGGTTTTGACTATTTTAGAAATTTCATAAGTATCTTTTAGTGTAATGTGTCTTTCATCAGGTCTAGGATGAACGGTTATACCATGAATGCCAAATTTTTGAATATCATTTACAAATTGATATAAATTTGGAATATTTCCACCTCTAGCATTTCTTAAAGTTGCAATTTTATTTACATTAACACTTAACCTTGTTTTCATTTAACTAAATTTGAGATAAAATTAAATATTTGTTATGAGTCTCAAAGAAATAATTGATAAAGAAATAAAAAATGCAATGTTAAATAAAAATAAAATAAGATTAATTGCTTTAAGATCAATTAAATCTTCCATTTTGCTTCACGAAAAAAGTGATAGCGGAAATAACACATTGACTAAGGAGAAAGAAATGCAAATTCTAATGAAAAATGTTAAACAAAGAAATGATTCTAAAGAATTGTATGTAAAACAAGGAAGAAAAGATTTAGCGAAAATAGAAGATGATGAAATTAAAATCATTTCTGAGTTTTTGCCCAATCAAATGAGTGATAAAGAGATTCATATAGAAATTGAAAAAATTATTAAAGAAAATGATGCAAGAGATATAAAAGATATGGGTAAAATTATGGGGATTGCTTCGAAAAAGTTTTCTGGACAAGCAGATAATAGCTTAATTGCCAGTATTGTGAAATCTAAATTAACATAGCTTGAACTTATTAGATGTAATTGCAACAATAATAATTTTATATGGTGCATACAAAGGATATAAAAAAGGATTTTTTATATCCTTGATGGGATTCATATCACTATATTTTAGTTTAATTATTGGAATAAAATATCATCATATTTTAATTTTATTAATTGAAAAAACTCCTATCAAACTTGATGGCAATGCTCTCATTGTTATTTCAATAATTATAAGTTTTTTATTGAGTTTTATAATAATATTAAAATTATCAAAGTTTTTAAAGTATATTTTGGATCTAACTTTAATTGGGTTTTTAGATGATTTAGGAGGTGCATTCTTGGGATCTTTGATTTGTGGGTTTATACTAAGTTTTGTATTTAATATTTTAGACTGGATGAATATTGAATTACTATCTTATCAAATTAATAATTCCATTTTATACCCAACAATTAAGGAAATTCAACCTATATTAACTGAATATATATTATTGGCTATTAATATATCCCCAGAGTTTTGGGATTTAATTAAAAATGTTGAAGAAAACAAATCATTTACTTAATTTCAAATAAAATGAAAACTGAGTGTATAGATAAAGGGAAAGGAAAAGTTATTCTGCTTGTACATGGGCTTTTTGGTGCATTAAGCAATTGGAAAACAGTTATTAATGAATTATCAAAAAATTATAGAGTAATAGTGCCAAGACTTCCAATTACAGAAGTTGATCCATCTAAAGCTTCTATCTCTGGACTATCGGAATTTGTTAGAAATTTTATTTCTTCAAAAAAATTGAAAAATATATCTATTATAGGTAATTCTCTGGGAGGACATTTAGCATTAGATTATGTAATAAATTCTCAAAGAAATGTAAATAATTTAATTTTAACCGGTAGCTCTGGCTTATTTGAAAACTCATTTGGCGGCTCTTTTCCAAAAAGAGGGGATTACAATTATATTAATGAAAGAGTTAATTATACATTTTATAATCCGAAAATTTTATCAAAAAAATATATTAAAGAAGTATATGATACTTTAAATGACAATGATAAATGTTTAAATATTATAAAATTAGCCAGGTCTGCTCAAAGAAATAATATGTCAGAATTATTATATAAAATTACATCACCTACCCTATTGGTTTGGGGTCTTAATGATACAATAACCCCTCCGTCTGTTGCTCATGAATTTAATAGATTAATTAAAAACTCAAAAATAAAATTTATAGATAATTGTTGTCACGCACCAATGATGGAACACCCAAAATTATTTAATAGATACATCATTGATTTTTTAAAATAATCAATATGAATATTGCTTTACACGGAAAAAACTTAAGTAAAAAAAAATTATTAGTCCTTGAAAAAATCATTGAAAATATAAAACATAATGATATTAACGTATTTACTTCAAACGAATTAAAAGAAAACTTAACTAAAAAAAATTCTATTTTAAGGAAAATTAAAAGTTATAATCCAAATAAATTAAAAAAATGCAAATATATTTTAAGTTTTGGGGGAGATGGTACTTTATTAGATACTGTAACTCATATATATAATTTATCTATACCGATTTTAGGAATAAATATTGGAAAATTAGGGTTTTTATCAACATTTGATATAAAACAAATTGATAAAACCATAAAAATGATTAAAAAAAATAAATTAAATATTGATGAAAGATCTCTTATTACGGTTGCCTCAAATAAAAAAAATATTTTTTCTCCTTATAATTTTGCTTTAAATGAGTTTACAGTTGTTAAAAAAGATTCTTCATCAATGTTAACAATAAAATGCTTTGTAAATAATGAGCTATTAAATACTTATTGGGCTGATGGATTAATTATAGCTAGCCCAACAGGATCAACAGGTTATTCATTATCATGTGGCGGCCCAATTGTATCTCCTGACACTGAAAGCTTTATCATTACACCTATAAGTCCGCATAACTTAAGTGTTAGATCTTTAATTGTTTCAAACAAATCAAAAATTAAATTAATAATTGAAAGCAATGAATATAATTTTTTAACTTCTCTTGACTCAAGGTCATATACTTGCAAAAGTGGAACTGAAATTACTATAATGAATTCAAAATTTAAAGTATCTCTTGCTAAAGTAAGGGATTATTCTTTCTTTAATACTCTTAGAGGAAAACTAAATTGGGGATATGATTTAAGAAATTGAATAATATTTAGATATTTTTTCGTTAATAATTTATCATGAAGAGTTTTAATATAAAAAAATATATTTTTATTCTGCTTTTTTTATTTTCAAACAGCAAAGTTTTTTCTCAATTTCTAGAGCCTGGAATTGGATTAGGACTAGTATCTTATTCAGGTGATTTAAAAAGAGGATATTCATTAAACTCTGCGTCTATAGGTTTAGAAATATTTCAAAGATTGAATTTAAGTCAACATATATCGGTCAAAGCAGGAATTAAAAGAGGTTCTATTAAAGGAAATGAAAATATTTTAGATGCCCTTTCAAAAAGACGGAATTATTCATTTAAAAGTAAGGTCACTGAGTTTTCAACTAAATTTGAGTACAATTTTCTTGATTATTTTGATGAAACCGGTGATAAAATTTTTACGCCTTATCTTTTTTTTGGAATGGGAATTAATATGTTAAAAAATATAGAAAAAAATAATTTAAAAGTTAAAGGAAAAAACAACCTAAATTTAATTGTTCCTTTTGGTCTAGGATTTAAATATTTATATAAAAATAGGTTTTCTTTAGCATTAGAGTTTGAAATTAAAAAAACTCTTACAGATGAAATTGATGTTCTAGAAAATAATGAAACGTTAATAAAGAATTTTCAATATGGAAATCCAAAAAGTAATGATTTCTATTATTTTACTGGTTTCACTATTAGCTATATTTTATATACTATTCCCTGTCCTCAAAACTCAGCTCCATCAAATAATATTTATTAATTTCATTTATTATTAATATAATTTAAGAACTTTGTTTGAAATGAACGATAAACTTAAAAAAATTCCAAATCATATTGCAATTATTATGGATGGTAACGGTAGGTGGGCAAGATCAAAGGGAAAAGATAGAATTTATGGACATACTAATGCAAAAAAAGCAATTAGAGAATCTATTGAAATATGTGGAGAACTAAAAGTACAATACTTATCATTATTTACTTTTTCAACAGAAAATTGGAATAGACCTTCGATAGAAACAAAAGCATTAGTAAGATTGATTGAAAAAGTGATGAAAGAAGAATTAAATGATTTAATTAAAAACAATATAAAAATAAAAGTTATTGGTGATTTATCTAAGTTTTCATCAACTACAAAGAATACTTTTTTAGATGGAATAAGTAAAACAAAAAACAATACAGGATTAAATCTCGTTCTAGCTATAAATTATAGTGGTAAATGGGATATAATTAACGCAATAAAAGAGATAAAAAGAAAAGAAAATGACTTTAAAAAATTAGAGGAAAAATTTCAATCTTATTTGTCAACAAATGATATTCCCGACCCAGAATTAATTATAAGAACAGGTGGTGAAAAAAGAATTAGTAACTTTTATTTATGGCAAGCTTCATATTCAGAATTTATTTTTGTTAACATTTTTTGGCCCGATTTTAGAAAAAAAGATTTAAATAATGCTATTTTCGAGTTTCAAAAAAGAAAAAGAAGATTTGGGGGTTTATAAAATGAATATTAAAATTTATTTATCTATAATATTATTGATATTTATAAATGTAAAAAACTTATATAGTCAAATATCATATAAATTAAATCAAGACCAGGAAAATCAAATTATAGTTAATTATTCTAATCCAAAAACTTATGAAATATCAAAAATTGATGTTTTAGGATCAAAATATTTAGATAAAATAGCATTAATTTCAATATCAGGATTAAAAATAGGGGATCAAATAACAATTCCTGGAGATGCAATATCAGGGGCAATTAAAAAATTATGGAAACAAGGAATAATTGGAGATATTCAAATATATGCTACAAAAATTGAAGGAAATAAAGTTGATTTAATTATTAAGCTATCTGAAAGAGCAAGGCTTAGTAAATTTAAAATTGAAGGCTTAGGGAAATCAAATACCACAACATTAAATGAAAAAATTAATTTAATTAGAGGAAGGATAGTAACAGATGCGGTACTTAAAAACACAAAAAATATTATAAAAAAATATTTAGATAATAAAGGTTTTACAAATGCTTCAATATCTATAAAACAAGAAACTGATACTATTTTATCAAATAGTATTCGTCTATTAATCAGCGTAAATAAAAAACAGAAAGTAAAAATTAATAATATTAATTTTGTTGGAAAAACTATTTTTTCAGATGCAAAACTCAAAAGCAAATTAAAGAAAACAGGAGAAAAGCCTAGAGTAGGTCTTTTTAAATCTATTTTATTAAGCTCAGTTGAACTTATTAAACCAAAAAAATTATTTGGAAATAAAAAAGGACTAGATTTAATTTCATTTAATAAATTTATAACTGACAATTTAAAAATCAATGTTTTTAAATCAAGTAAATTTATAACTTCCGAGTATAGAAATGATAAAGAAAATTTGATAAAATTTTATCAATCTAAAGGATATAGAGATATAAAAATAATAAGTGATTCTACTTTCTTTGATAAAGATAACCTTATAAATATTGCCCTTGAATTAAATCCAGGGAATAAATATTACTTTAGAAACATAACATGGGCAGGAAACTATATATATAATGATAAAACACTTAATGAAGTCTTAGCAATAGATAAAGGAGATATTTATGATACAGAAACTCTTGAAAAAAAAATAACATATAATCCAAAAGGTGAAGACGTTTCTTCTCTATATCAAGACAATGGTTATTTGTTCTCAAATATCCAGCCCATTGAAATATCTATTGAAAATGACTCCGTTGATATTGAAATGAGAATATATGAAGGAGCACAAGCAACAATAGATAAAGTAACAGTAATAGGAAATGATAGAACAAGTGATCATGTAATAATGCGTGAGCTTAGAACTATACCTGGGCAAAAATATAATAGATCAGAACTCATCAGAACTCAAAGAGAATTGTCTCAACTTGGTTATTTTGATCCAGAAAGTATTACGCCTGTTCCAACCCCTAATCCTGCAAAAGAAACCGTAGACATCAGGTGGGAGGTTGAAGAAAAACCTAGTGACCAGGTTGAGCTTTCTGGTGGATGGGGAGGTTATTTTGGGTTTGTGGGTACAGTTGGTTTAAGTTTTAGTAATTTTTCAGTTAAAAATATTGGGGATTTTAGCAAATGGAAACCATTACCCGTTGGAGACGGACAAAAATTATCTATTAGAGTTCAAGCTAATGGAAGACAATTTCAAACCTATTCTTTTACTTTTTCAGAACCATGGTTTGGAGGAAGAAAACCTAATAATTTTGGTATTAATTATAGTTATTCTATAAATAGAATGTTGGATTTTTATGGCAGTGGATATCCATATGGTGGTGGATATGGTGGATACGGTGGATACGGTGGATACGGTGGATACGGTGGATATGGTGGGTATGGTGGTGGATACGGTGGATACGGTGGATATGGTGGATACGGTTTAGGTGGTGGATATGGCTCATCCAAAGATAGTAAGGTAATAGGTGCTATGAAGATTCATGCTGTAACTTTAAGCCTTGGTAGAAGAATAACATGGCCTGATGACTTTTTTATAATATCAAATTCTTTAGTCTATTATAGATATGATTTATTCAATTTTGGACAATCTCTTGGGTTTTCAACTGGAATTACAAATACAATAGCATTTAAAACTAATATCTCTAGAAATAGCATAGATAATCCAATGTTTCCGAGAAGGGGATCTTCTTTTTCATTAGATGTTGCAATTACTCCACCATATTCCTCTTGGAATGATCTTGATTATGAGACTGCAGAACCAAAAGAAAAATATAAATGGGCAGAATACCATAAGTGGATGTTTGATGCAAAATTTTATACTTCAATAATAGGAAATTTGGTTCTAGAATCTAGAGCACATATAGGTTACATTGGAGCTTTTGGAGATGAAAGTAAAATTGGTCCTTTTGAAAGGTTTTATCTTGGAGGAGATGGTCTATCTGGATCATATAGTAATTTCCTTTTAGGGACAGAAAGGGTTGCGTTAAGGGGTTATGAAAATAATTCACTTGTGCCAATAGATTCGGAAAGAAATATTCAAGGAGGAACAATATATAATAAATATGTTTTTGAATTACGTCATCCTATTTCCTTAAACCCAACTGCTACAATCTACGGTTCAACATTTGTAGAAGCAGGTAACAATTGGAATTCACAATCAGAGTTTAATCCATTTAATTTATATAGATCTGCAGGTGTTGGTGTTAGAATATTTATGCCTGCATTTGGTTTATTAGGTATAGATTGGGCTTATGGATTTGACAAATTACCAGGCCAATTAACCCGATCTGGCCCACAGTTTCATTTCTCAATTGGTCAACAATTAAGATAAGCATGGCAAATAAAGTTTTTATATTAATTTTTAGTTTCTTATTAAATAATACCTCTTTATTTAGTCAAAAATTTGGATACGTTAATACAGATTTTATTTTGAATCAAATGAAAGAATATCAAGATGCATTAAATGAAATAAATTCTATTTCGAAATCCTGGGAAAATGAAATTAGTGGTATGTATAAATTAGCTGAGAAAAAAGAAATTTCGTTAAAAGCTGAAAAAATTTTATTAACAGAAGAGATGTATAATGAAAAAAGAAAAATAATTGATAATGAATGGAATGAAATTAAAAATTATCAACAAAAAATATTTGGGTTAGAAGGTTTGTTTTTTTTAAAGAAAAAAGAACTTATTGAACCAATTCAAGACATAGTTTTTGAATCCATTGAGAGAGTTGCAAAAAAAAATAGGTTGCAAATAGTATTTGATAAATCAAGTGGCCCAGTCTTATTATATACTAATCCAATTCACGATTATACTGATTATGTTTTAGAAGATTTAGGACTAACTGAAAAAAATAATTAGTTTTGTCCACTAAATTTAATTTTATGAAAAAAATAAACATACTTGTAATTGGTTTTTTACTAACTACGCTAACCTCTTTTGGTCAAAATCTTAAAATTGGTTACACAAATGTTGAATACATATTAAGTTTCTTACCTGAAACAAAACAAGTTCAGGCTGAAGTTCAGGCATATGGAACTCAATTACAAAATCAATTGCAATCTAAAATAACTGATTTTCAATCAAAAGCTGAAGCCTTTCAGAGAGAGGCGGGAACAATGACTGAGATTATTAGAGCAGATAAACAAGAAGAATTACAAAATCTTCAAAATTCTATTGAAAAATTTCAAAGAGAAGCCCAGACGGCAATAACAACAAAGGAAACTGAATTATTTAAGCCGTTATTTGAAAAGATAAGTAATGCTATAAATAAAGTTGCTGAACAAGAATCATTTTCTCATGTATTTAGTGCAGGAGTTCCAGGTGTTGATGTTTTATTATATGCAAAACCTACAGATGATATTTCTAATATAGTTTTAAAAGAGTTAGGGATCGATCCTCCAAAAACAGAAGAAGAATAATTCTATTTAGATTTCAACCCTATTTCTTTAAGTCTTTTTTCTAAAAACCCTCTTGCATTAATATCTGAATATTGTTTGGGGTTATCTTTATCTATGCAGTTTTCAAGACAAGATAAATCCATATCTGGTCTAGGGTGTAGAAAAAATGGTATTGAAAACCTTGAAGTATGTAATAATTCTTTTTCTGGATTTACTACCCTATGAATTGTTGACTTTAATTTATTATTTGTTAATCTTTCAAGCATATCGCCAACATTGATTACAAGATGATCCTCTTCAGACTCTATAGGTATCCACTTATTATTTCTCGTTAATATTTCAAGTCCCTTTGCGCTAGCCCCCATTAAAATTGTAATAAAATTAATATCGCCATGAGCTCCTGCTCTAACAGCATTTTTATTTATATTAATATTATGGATAGGGAAATAATGAATTGCTCTCATAATACTTTCACCTCCCCTAACTTTATTTTCAAAATATTTTTTATCTAAATTCAAATATAATGCAATCGATTTCAAAACATTCAAACCTATGTTTTCAAGTTCTAGATATGTCTTAATTGCATATTTCTCAAATAAGGGAAACTCTTTAGGCCAAACATTATCACCATAATCTCCTTTACAATCAGGATGCCCAACATGATAAAACTCTTTAAGATCACCAATTTTACTTCCTTTTGCATGTTCTTTTCCTTTGCCAACATATCCTCTTTGTCCATTTTTTTCGGGGATTTCATATTGTTTTTTTATATGATCTTCTAAATAAAAGAAATTTTTAATTTGATCATATAAATTATCAACTAGTGAAGAATCAAGACCATGATTTTTTATAATTGCAAAACCAATTTGATTAAACGAATCACCAATTTCTGACACAAAATGTTTTTGTTCATCTAAGCTTCCATTGTTAAATTTATTTAAGTCAAGAGTTGGTACTTTTGATAATTCTGAAGTCATTTTTTATTCTACTTTAATTTTTATAGATGAAGACATTTCTTTGCCATAAGATGCATGAACACCATCAGCAAATTGTAAAGAAAGAATATATTCCCCTGGAGGAAGATCTAAAGAGGCATCAGTTTGTCCTTGACCATAATGAAGTGTTGAATCACTCATTGGTATAACCGATCCTTTTGGCCAATATTTTTGATTAATCAAAATATGATGATGGCCAAAACCTAAATTAACTTTACCTGCAGGTTCAATTTCCATGCCTTGTAAACCCATATCTACAAATACTGGGCTAGAAACAGTACTTTTATCTTTTGGCCATTTAAAATAAACCTTATTTGCTAATTCTTTAACAGTTACATCTAATTTATTATCAGTATTAGCAGGTTTTCTATTACAAGAAATTGAAAAATTTAATATTATTAATACAACAAATAATTTTTTCATATCATAAGAGTTAATTAAAAATTTTTTTAAGTATATGATTCGAATTCAAATTCATATTTAATTCAGTTTTTTCTCTAAAATAAACAATAATTATTTCTAATGCTTTATTTCTAATGGAAGAAGTTGATTTTACATTAGAAGAATACTCAGAATTAATTATATCTGATAAGAAATTGGTTACAAGTGGACTTTGAGATTTAATATTAGAAAAGTCAGAAATATCACTAATTTCAAATCCTAAAAATTTTGAAAATTTAATTAAAAAAATTAAATGAAAGTTTTCATAATTATCTTTCATTTTATCAAATTCAATTAAAGAATTCCTTAGAAAAGAAAATTGATTTCTATCAGGAACTTGAAAAGTGATCAGCTTTAATAAAACTTCAGAGAGAAATAAGCAAATAGAAATTTTTTTTTGAAAATGGTGATTCGTAAAATAAATTGTATCAAATTTTAATTCTTTAATTCTTCCAATTTCACTGTTTTTATTTTCATAAACAACTAGATCAATTAAAGATAAAGATTGAAAAGAACTTATGTTAAATCTACCTTTTTTACTTCTGATACCATTAACTATATAACTTTTTAATCCAAACTTTTCAGTATAAATTTTAGAAATTATTGACGTTTCCTTATACTTTATATAATTTAATACTATGCCTTTTGTCTTTGATACCATTTCAATTTGTAATTAAAATTTGTTGAATAAAAGAATCATTTCCTATATCATCAGATAAATAAACTAAATATATCCCTGGCGAAACTAAATTATTATTCATGTCTAATAAATTCCAAGAAGCACCTCCTCCATTAGATTTAAAGCTACTAATTACATCCCCAGATAAAGTCATAATTTTTATTATTGAATTATTTAATAAATTTTGAAAAGAAAGAAGTTGATTTTGTTTCAAGCTAATAGGGTTAGGAAAAATTTTTATATTAGAATAATCCTGTGAAGCCTGTGAAGCATCAGACATATAAGAAACCATTCCGTTTTCTGAAAGGATAAATACCTCACCCGAAACATTATTAATTACAATATCTAAAATTTTATTTGATGGAATTGGGCTATTTTCAATGCTAAAATTAAATTCTAATAAACTATTGTTTTTGTTCAAAACAAAAATACCATTATCTGTTGCAATCCATTTCCTATTTGATTCATCGACTGCAATAGAATATATTTTTTCATTTTCTAAAAACCTATAACCATCAATTATTAAATCATTTGCTTTTTGATTATAATCTGAAATTATTGATGTGTTATAATAAATCAAACCCTTAGACGTACCAATCCATACCTTATCATCCTTATCAATATTTAAAGATAATATATCATTGCTAGGCAAATTATTTTGATTCTTATTAATCCACAAAGATTTTTTTTTGTTTGAATCAAACACTAATATTCCACCTCCAAATTCTAAATCCAAACGAGACCAAATAAAACCATCTTTGCCAATATTGATATCAATAGGATAAAAATACTTTAGATTACTAAATGTAAATTTATTCCAAATCCCATTAGAATCTAACTTATGCAGCGAAGAGCTAACACCATAATTTGAAATATATAAGTTACCGTCACTATCAAATTCTAAATCTGTAACTAGCAAAGAATCCGTATTTTCAACTTTTTCTAAAGTAGAACCTATTGATGATTCATTAATAATTTTTTGATTTTTTAAATCATAAATACCTTTACCAAAAGAAGACAAAAATATATTGTTTGAGCTATTTTTTGATGCTGATGAAATATTTGAAAAAAAATCTAATTTAATATTATCCCACTGATTATTGTCAAATATAGAAAAAGAACCTAAATCTGAATTTTTACTTTTCTGTAAGTATTTTAAAGCTATTATCTTATCATTTAAAGAAACTAAATTAGAAGCATCGTATTTAATTGATGACTTAATCTTGAAACTTTTATTATTTTCTAAATTAATAATCCCTTCATCATTAACAGCAACCCAAATATTATTATCTAATAAAACAGCATCATTCAAAAATAAATTATCATTCTCGTATGCAATATTGATTTCTTTATTTGTATTTAGTAGAAGAATTGAATTATCAGTAATAATAAAAAACTCATTATTATAATTCTTTATTTTTTTAATATTATAATTTGAAAAAGACTTAAAAGTATTAAAACTTTTCCCCTCATATTTTAATACTTTATTGTTATTATAAATATATAAATTATTATCAAGAATTAGAGAGCCTAATATTAAAGAATCAGAAAAAACTACTTCATTCCAACTATTATAATCCTTAAGGTTTTTTTGGTTATTAATTGACGACTTTAATATACCATTCTCAAATAAAACAAAAATAGAATCTTGAAAAATTTTAGTTTCTAAGGAGCTTATTTGAGATCCATTATTACCAATATTTAAATAAACTTCTACTATTTCTAATGTTAAAAAATCAATGACCACAATGCCAAGATTTGTTGAGACATAAATTAAATTATTATATAAAAAAATATCATTGACGGTTCTGCTTTTTTCATAATTATTCAAAACAGGGAAAAGATCTAGATTTTTTATTTTTCCATCTTCATAAATTATATCTAGAAACCCATTATTATAACCTAAAATTAGTGATGTAGAGTTTGAATAAATAGATGAAATTCCAGATGAGCTTAATCCATCAATATTTGATAACTTGTTAACGCTATTATCTTCAAAATCATAGTAATAAAAACCTTTAGAAGAAGAGCCGTAAAGTTTATTATTAAAATAAGAAACTATTTTCACATTTGAATAATCATAATGGGTTCTCCATGTTCCTATTGGAATTCCTATTGGA
>CABZXU010000020.1 GCA_902529805.1 uncultured Marinoscillum sp. | reverse complement strand
TATTATTTCCATCATAAGCCCTCATATTTCCTGTTCCAATAGAATTTGGATACATTCCTGTTATAATTGCACTTCGTGCTGGAGCACATACAGGATAAGGAGAATTCATATTTTCATATACAATTCCATTTTCTAGTAAGGAGTTTATATTTGACAATTTAATAGATTTATTTCCATAAAAAGGAAAAAAATTTTGAGATTGATCTTCTACAACAAGCCAGATAATATTAGGTTTAACTTTATTATTAACATGATTACAACTTGTTATAAAAAATATAAAAAAAATTAATATTATTTTCATAAACTCAATCTACAACTATCCAGGAAAAATTCAAAAACGGATTGTGATTAGCCTCTAGCAATTTAGGTTTTTTTTTGAAAAAGCAAATAAACGTAAAAATTATTATCACATATATCTAAACCTTTAATAAAGTGACAACGTAAACATAGTTTTTAATTTAAAATATATAAAAATGAAAAATTTATTTTTAACTATTACAGCTTTATTATTTACTATATCTATTTCAGCTCAAACTGTGGTTGATGCAGCAGTTTCTAATAAAGACTTTTCAACTCTTGTAACTGCTTTAAAAGCAGCCGACTTAGTTGGAGCACTCTCTGGAGAAGGACCATTCACAGTCTTTGCACCAAACAATGAAGCATTTTCTAAAATAGATGCTACAACATTAGGAGATTTATTAAAGCCTGAAAACGTAAAAGCGTTATCAAACATCCTAACTTACCACGTAGTTTCTGGGAAACTTATGGCAAGTGATGTTGCAAATGCATTAAAATCAGGATATGGTAAAGTTGAGCTTACAGCTTTAAACGGTCAAACTATAACCGCTAGAAGTAAAGATGGAAAAATTTATTTAGAAGATTCTCAAGGAAATATGAGTGAAATTATTGCAACTGATGTTGCAGGTTCAAATGGAGTTATTCACGTAATAAGTTCTGTTGTAATGCCAGAATAATTAATCTTTTTAATTAAAATTATTTAAACCCTCTTGCTTTAATGAAGAGGGTTTTTTTTAGTTTAACTTTTTGTTATCAACAAGCATTAGGGCTAAAGAGCCAATGACTACTATTTCAACATAGTCTTCAGTTGTCCATTCACTACCAAAGTATGATTTAATTAGAAAAATAAATACTGCTGTAACAAGCATCCCTATAAAAAAGTATTTAAGACATTTTATAAAATATTCCATCTATTTAAAAATCACCAAATAATCCAAAATAATTATTAATAATTAAATAATAACTCATAAATACACCGACTACAATTCCGATTATTGTACCAATAGTTTCACCTTTTTTAATACTTGACTCACTACTCTTCATCATCATTTCCTCAGGTATCGGTATTATTTTTCTAAATAAGGTAACTAAAAAACTGAAAATGGCTATTATAATACAGCCAATAAATATGTAATCCATTATATCCATATTTCAAACCTACAAACATCTAAGCTAAATATCAAAATAGGGGGTTTTTTGTTTAGAATGATTCTAAATTTTTAAAAAAAACAACATACATTATTTCATTTCGTTATAAAAGTTATAAATTAAAAATTATGTATAAAGATAAGCCAATGTGCCAATGTGGGAATACTAGTAACGAGAATGGTTACTGTGACGGTTCTCACAACAAATAATATTTAATTCTCATCCTTTTAGGTGTGTTTTTTTGTTTAATTATCCTTTAACTTTCGTGAAGATTAATCCTGTTATTGCTCCTATAAAACAATATGTAGATACCCATATTGTCATTTCAATAAAAACCATGCTAAAATCAAAATAAAAATTCCAAAATCCCTGTCTTAATAAAGCCCCAACAACTTGTGCTGATAATCCATAAAACAAACCAAATTCAATTCCAGATTTAACTGAATAACTATTCTTAAAAAATCTTTTGTATCCAAAGTAAAATATAAGACTAATTATTATTTGGATAATAATAAGATATAGAAAATTTATAGGATTGTTTTCAAAAATAATATCTCCATAACGAAAATTCTCCCTTAAAATTTCACTTATACCTAATGCTTGAGTTAAAGTAGGTACTGCAAAGTGAACTGAAAATACCAATAATACAATAAAAATGTATCTTTTCATTAACCTAATCTACAACATCTAAGCTAATTATCAAAAAGGGGAGTGGTTGACATCTAAAAATAGGGAGTTTTTTTGTTATTAATTAGAAAAAAACCTTTTTAATAGTTCATATGCCAGTAATCCAAAAAAAAGAATTATTGAACCCCATATAATGGTTTTAAATATAATTGTTTCTGATAAAGTTGTAGGTAAAAAAATAGCGCATACAATTGTAATAAGCATACAAATAGACATTACTTTGGCAATGCCTTTAGGTTCTTCTTTCCAACCTAATGATTTAATGATAGGACTTTCCCAAAACTTCATAAATTAAAGATATTAAAAAAGATAACTTATTCAAAAAGGGGAGGTTAAACTCTAGAAATAGGGGGGTGGGGTTCTCTTTTTAACTCTTTATCATGTATTAGTTATATTTAATTTATAATTTTTTAAAATCAAATTTTTCTAATATCTCAATACTAATATATTCTAGAGTTTTAATATGTGTTGATTCTAAAATAATTGGAGGTGCAACATTTTCTTTATAAGCTTCAATCCATCTTGATACACATAAACACCATTTATCACCTTCTTTAAGGCCTTTAAAATTATATAATGGATTATCTTTAGTTAAATCATTACCCATGCTCTTTGAAAAATTTAGAAATGAATTAGTAACAACAGCACAAACTGTATGTGTGCCAATATCGTCAATCCCTGTATTACAACACCCGTCCCTATATGCACCTGTTAAGGGATTTGTTCCACAAATTTTTAGCGGTTTCTTGTATACATTTAGACTATTATTTATCATAGTTGTTTCATACTATAAACCTACAAACATCTAAGATAAATATTCTTCAATCTCATCTCTTAAAATCAATAATTTTTTATTGTATTCTTTTAAGAAAAAGCTCTTCACAGACATAGTCCTAGATTTTGTTTTTAGATATCCTTTTAAGGTTAAGTCATTATTAATTTTTTTCTTTAGCTCGTTAACATAATTTGTAAGAGATATATTATTTTCCGTCATATCTCCACTCGAAATAATAATTTCAGGATAGTTTTCTATAAGATAAGTACTGATTTTTTGTTGTATTATTTTCTCGTCATCAATATTTGCTCTAATATAATAGTAGAAGGTATTATTTAGTTGACTTAATAATTTTTTGATTTTATCAGATTTAACAAATTTTAGAGTCCCCTCATTAATTATAGAATTATATCTATCCATTGGTGGTCTAAAACCTCTATAATCAATTATCGCAACTTCTATTTCAAATGTTGTTTTAACTAATAAGGTTATACTATCTAATGAATTACTTTGATTATCAGTCAACAGTCTTATAATGTCACTGTCTTTGTTAAATACAATCTCTCTTTCCTTACTGTAAACATCAATCTCATCTAACTCTATTTTTAAATTATTGAGAACCTTATACATTTCCTCTTTATTCTGTAGACTCTCTCTATACTCCTCAACCCAAAATGACGCACTTACTCCAGATACTATCACAAAGAATTCAACAACATATCTTAAAATACTCTTTTGCTTAAACATCCATTCTAGTTTAATTACATTGATAAGTTTAATAGATATCTCACTGTAATATTATAAACCTACAAACATCTAAGATAAATTCAAAATAGGGGGTGGGTTAGTGAGTTATTTACAACTATATGAAATCTATTTTTTAGCCTCTTCATATCCATCCTCTTTTTGAATAATTATGAACTCTAAAGGGAAATCTGTAGATTAGAATATGGGAAAATTAATATTAGTAATCATAATATATGTACTACTTTATTTGAGTATTAAAGCATACTACAAGATTAATAATTTTAGAACTCCATTTTCAAGTTGGGGAATGTGGAAAGACGATGTAAAATTGAAGGAAAAATTTATTGTTTCTTTCATTATTAATATTCCATTATTTATTGTTCTTTTATATTACTTATTTTGGTAAGAAAAGATACATATTGTGTCAGTATTGGTAAAAAATTACAAACATCTTAGCTAAATTCAAACCATAGGCATATCTTCTTCTTTTAAAATTATTGTAAATTGTAGGTATGAGAAAAATGATTAAAAAATATTTAGGAATAGTTGGTTTTCTTCTAGCAATGGTTGGAATCATTATTACAGCTATATACAAGTGGAACGGAACAGACATTGAACCACTTGGAGAAATTTCTTTCTTGTTTTGGATAACCACGTGGACTATTAGTGATGAGATAAATAAACAAAAGCCTAAAAAGTGGTGGGTATATACAGTTTCAATAATTTCACTTGCGGTAATTAGTGCATTGATTTATGTATATCTATATAAATCCTAAACCATAGGCATATCTATTGTTTTAAAATTATTATATGTTTGGAGTAGCATAAAAGTAGCATTGGAGTAGCATACTGTTAAACTTGTTACTGAAAAATGAATGATTTTTTACTTGTTAGGCTTGTTTTTGAACTCTGCCATTTTATTGACTAGAAAATGTCTTTGTTCTCTCAACTTACTTGAATCGTTTATTTTAAGCTTACGATCAAAAAAAAGTATCATTTTATGACCTAAAAGGTACCCTTGATTTGAAGTATTAATCTCTAGCGATAGTTCTTTTATTATGATTTATTGGCTTTACCATATAATTATTAAAGCGGATAAAAGAAAAAGAATTGAACTTGTAAAATAAATTGGATTATAACCTTTTTCATACCAATTCCATTCAACTTTTTTATTTCTTTGAACTATCAATAGTAATATATTTACTATAATCATAATAATAATCAAGTTGTTAATTAAATCAGCCTTAGTTAATACCATTACGTTTGGCAATGATGCTTCTACAAAATACATATTTCCAATTGCAACAAATAATGCCCCAACAGATAATTCAATTTTAGGATCAAATTCACTTAATGGAATTAAAAACGCTAATGCTGAGATAATAAACCCAAGAAAAGAACCCAAAAATAACTTAATAAAAAGCCAGGAACCAGATCTATCTATTGTAATATCAAATGTAAGAATAGGTACTATAATCGGTCTTTGTAATTTAAAACCAAAAGGTAATAAATCAACTATCGATTTTAGAGTACCTGTTTTAGTTTGTGTGCTAAAAAAACTAGTTGAATCAGTTTTATAAGATAAAGATGTAGTTATTGATTTTGCTCTAAAACCTTCTTTTAAACCCAAATTAATTTTATTAATTTTTGATTTAGGTATTGATTCAAATCGATTTGGTATATCTAATAATCTCATTGTATAAATATCATTATTTCCTTCAAAACTAATTTTAAGAATTTGCTCATCAAATGGATAATCACTGATATTCCAATTATGTGAAAAATTATTTTCAATAGTTTGTGAAAAAGAATTCAAAAAATAATAAGATGTATTATGTTTTGATCTTCCATTATATATCTTTTCGGAAATATTAGTTTCTGATCCTTTTTTATATTTTAAACTAATCAAATTTTCTGGATGTGAGAAATGATTTGAATTTTTATAAATAGAATCAGAATCTAAATCGTAATCATTGAAATAATTAACTTTCAATTTTGCAAAAAAATTCTCATTATCTATAGATACTTCTGATAATTCATCTAGAAAAATTTGAACATAATTATTTATTGGAAATATTTTTTGGTTTCCTAAAAGTTTCATAACACTATTTAATCTACTATATGTATCATAGTCATTTCTTGCGCCCTCATAATCTCCTAAAGCATCTTTAACTATTCCCCTTAAAGTATAAACTTCTATATTAGTAGAGTCTATCTCTAATGCTTTTGAATAATCTGAAAGTGAACCTTCATAGTCTTGTAACCTTTTCTTCAAAAGACCTCTTAAAAAGTAAGTTTGATGGTTATTAGAATCAAGCTCAATTATTTTATTATAGTCTGCTAAAGTAGCTTTATTGTCATTTAAATAGTTATAAGAAAAAGCTCTCATAGAATATAAAATATAATTACTAGAATCAAATTTTATAGCTTTATTTAAATCAGAAATAGCATTTATATGAGTTCTAGATTTACTTTGCCCAAATATTGATTCAGCAAAAATATTTTCTAATGAATCAATACTTTTTTCGTTATTATCTTTAAATTCATATATTTTGGTAAGCATTAATACAGTTAGTCCAGCTCTGAGTTCATAAGGTAAATAGTAGCTAGAGTCAAGCTCAATAGCATTATCTAAAAGCCTTAGCCCTTCTGCATAATTACGATTCAAAATTTTAAATAAGCTATTTAATATTAATACTCTACTAAGACTAGAATTCCAATATTTAGAAGAGTCAAGCTTTGCTGCTTCAACATAATTAGACTGAGCATTAATGAGTTTAGTAATACCTGCACGTGTTCCTAATGTATCATTTATTAATTCAAAATAATTTTCTAACTTTTCACTACCAATTTCAAAATATTCTTCTGCAGTTTGACTGAAAGTAGTGTAGCTAAAGAAAAAGATTAATATAAATAAGAGTTTTTTCATATTAGAATCTTAAAATTGCAAATATTTATTCGTGACGCCAGCATTTTCCACTTGAATTTTTGGTTTTATTTTTACATCTAATCCCTTCTTTTGTATTAGCTGAACATCTTACAGCAGTAGTTAATAATATTTTAGATGTATTATTTGTTGCTTTATTTCCTTTGAATGTAGTAGAGACCTCAGTCGCTTTTCTCCAACCTTCCTCAATCTTGGCAATTCTTCTTGACTTTGAAGGATGTGTGGAATATCTATTTTCATCATCAGATGATATAAGAGAAATTCCTTCTTTTGCTTCATTTAATGATGCTCCTAATTTTCCTAAAACAAAACCAGCAAAATAATCAGCTTCTAATTCATCTAATTTACTATCTTCAAATTGTTGTAGTGTGCTTTTATCAGAAGGTTTATCATTTAAATACAAATCTCTAGTATGATTATTTATATGATGGCCTACTTCGTGAGCAAGTATTACTAAATTTGACCAGGCATTGGTATTTTCAGATATAATTTTCATAAAATTTTTATCATAAAAAATATATCTATCGCCATCAATAGTAATAGCTAAGGCATTATTTATTTCATCACAAGCACTTAGTATAATACTATTAGACATAGCAACAGTAGATGTTATTTTTTTTAATGCATCTTGGGCTTCTTTATTAGAGGAAAACTCTTTTAAAGACTCTTGAATACCCTTACATATTATGATAGAATTATTTGAATTATTGTAATCAAGACTCTCTTGACCAAAAATATTAGAAGTTATAATAAAGAAAAAAAAAATTTTTTTCATACTTTAAACCTACAACTATTCAAGAAAAATTCAAAAGGGGAGTGGAGTGTTTAGTTGTCTTTTGGATTAGGCCCCCATTTATTTTCACCTGGTTGACTATTTTTTACATACAAAATAAATAACCAAATAGGTCCAATTAATGGAATTAAAGATATAAATAACATCCAGCTACTATTTCCTGTATCGTGTAATCTTCTTACAGTAACAGCTATACTTGGAATAGTTAATGCTAAAACGTAAAATATTATTAATAATCCAATGATGGTGTTCAATCCAAATTCAGGACTAATTGAGTCATTTGCTCCTAGTGCATTGGCAATCAAACCCAGACCAAGAAAAATTACAATAAAAAATATCAAATTAAATAATTGGAAAAACCAATATTCTCTTCTTCTTGCTCTTCCGCTAAAGTCTGCATATTGTTTTAAACATTTTAGAAACCATTTCATAATTACAATCTACAACTATTCAGGAAAAATTCAAAAAGGGGAGTCTAACTTCCTTTTGATGTTCTAATAAATATTGTATAATTTAGAGTATCAATTACAGTATCATAGGGAGTATCATTTTATGCCCTAGCTACTTTAATTATGTGCGTTTTTTGTCTTCTAAGGACGATTTGAACTCTGCCATTTTATTGACTAAAAAATCACTTTGATTTATCATTTTATTTAAATGATTTTTTAAATACTTTCTATTTTCCACAAAATTCTTTTTAAATGATTCATGATCATCTATTTTTATTTTTTCAAATAATTCTTTAGCTGTTTCAAGATATAATTCAATCACTTCTTTATTTAATGGGTTATCCATTATAATATTAGTATATAAATTTTCATCTCCACCTGTTATTCTTGATGAAAAAGAAATATTTGATTGATAAATTGGACTACAAATTTCCATGATTTTATCTAAATCTGGATTCAATTTTTTCATTGCTGTTGTAAAGCAAACATGTGAAAAGTGAGTCATTCCTTGAATTAAGCTCATATACTCGTCATGTTCTTTAAAACTTTTTAATTCAGTAATTTTTAAACCAATTTTTTCAAAAACTTCAATAATCAATGGGTGTTTTTCTTTTGAAACTATTGGAATGGTAACAATATTTTGACCTTTTAAATTATTTAATGGACCAAATAGAGGATGACATGATATAAATTCAAAATTACAATTATTAATATCATTTGCTAAAATTGATTTTACAGATGTAAAATCACTAAATATTTGATTTTTTTTTATCTTATTTTTAATGTTTTTGAAGACTTTTAAAGTTTCATTTATTGGTACAGTAAGAATTATCCAATCAGAATTTTCAATTATATGATCTTCCTTGTCTTTAGAATTTATATCCGAGACTTGTATGTTAAGGCCTAAATTTTCAAAAGCATTTCTAAAACAGGAGCCCATATTTCCTGTTCCTCCTATGATACCTATATTTTTAATCATATTTTATTTTTTATGACTGCAAATATATTAAAGTAAACTATATCTTTATTTTTAAAAATGAATAAAAAAAATGTAATTTTAAATTTGTTAAACCATGATTATGAGACTTTTTAACTATATAATTTTATTATTTCTATTTTCATTTAACCTAATATCCAAAGATCCTTATCCTAAAAATCCAAATATTGATATATTAAATTATTCATTTGAATTACATCTTAATGATTCTAATGATGTTATTTATGGGGAGGCAAATATTAAACTCACAATCAAACCTGGTGAAAAACAAATTAGACTAGATTTAATTTCAAAAACTACCGATAATAAAGGAATGAGTGTACATGAGGTTATGTTTAATAATAAAAAAATCTCTTTTTCTCATGTAAAAAATGTTTTAAAAATTAACACAGAAGATTTTGAGTATGATGTAAATGATATTTTAAAGATAAAATACAGTGGAATTCCAATCACAGGCTTAATAATAGGGGATAACATGCATGGGGATAGAACATTTTTTAGTGACAATTGGCCAAATAAAGCAAGAAATTGGTTGCCACTTGTTGATCACCCATATGATAAGGCCACATCTGATTTTATTATAGTTGCACCCAATCATTATCAGGTTATTTCAAATGGATTGCTCGTAGAGGAAACAAACTTAGATAGAAACCTTAAAAGAACTCATTGGAGACAATCTATACCTATTTCATGCTGGTTGTATGCAATAGGTGTTGCTGAATTTGCAGTTGATTATGTAGATTATTTTGAAGGTAAATCAATTCAAACATGGGTTTATAAACAAGATAGAGATAAAGGTTTTTATGATTTTAAAATACCAACCAAACATACTCTTGAATTTTTTTCAGATTATATTGGTCCATTTGCATATGAAAAACTTGCAAATGTTCAATCTAATAGTGTAAAAGGCGGTATGGAATCAGCTACTGCTATATTTTATAGTGATGTATCTGTTACAGGAGATAGAAGTGTAAGATGGAGAAATGTTATTATTCATGAAGTTGCTCATCAATGGTTTGGTAATTGTGTAACTGAATATGATTGGGATGATGTATGGTTAAGTGAAGGTTTTGCTACATATTTTACTTTAATGTTCAGAGAGCATGCATATGGAAGAGAGGATTTTGTTATGGGTCTTAAGGAAGCTAGAAATAGAGTTTTTAATTTTTATAAAAATAATAAAGATGTAAGCATTGTTCATAATAATTTAAAAGACATGAAAAATGTCTTATCGTATGATATTCAATACCAAAAAGGCGCCTGGGTTTTACATATGTTGAGAAATTATCTTGGTGAAGAGGCTTTTAAAAAAGGGATTAGAAGTTACTATAACAAATATTATAATTCTAATACAAATACATTCGAATTTATGAGGGAAATGGAAAAAGCTTCTAATAAAAAATTAGCTAAATTTTTTGATCAGTGGTTGTATAAAGGCGGTAATATAATTTTAGAAGGGGGATGGGGTTATGATATCAAAAAGAAGGAGATTTATATTGATATTGAACAGGTACAAAATGATGGACATTTTTTTGAAATGCCTTTAGAATTGAAAATATTTTATGATAAAGAAAATTTGATTAAATTAGAAACTATTAATATTGATAAAAATTCTAGAAGATTTTATATTTCTTCAGAATTCAAACCAAAAGATATAATATTAGATCCCTCAACTAAGTTGTTGGCAAGATGGGATTTTAAAGAAACAAATTAATTATTAAAGTAATGAAATCATTTAAATTAACATTTTTACTATCATTTTTTCTAGTTTTTAATGGTATTTCACAACAAAAAACTATTGTATCAAATCTTCAAAACCTTAAGATGAAACTTGGTGAATCGTTTACACCAACAAGTTTTGTTCTTGATTCTGAAGAAAAAAAATCAGATTGTAATAGAATGATCTATTATAATAAAAAAGGTGTTTTTAGTTCTGCAAAATCAATTTATGTAGATGATCAAACAGGTACAATTAAAGCAAATGAACCTGGTATTCATGAAATAGTTGCAATATGCATTGGAGAAGGTGGCAAAAGGCTTACTAGAACTTTTGAGGTTAATGTAATGTATCCAAAGGTCAAAGAAATCAAAATCTCAATTGATTCTGATAAAATTTATTCTGGAACATATGTTCCTATCTCATATAAAGTAATTGATGAAATGGGGTATGTGAGAAATGATGTTGATTTTTCTTTAAAATCATCAAATAATGTTTTGGAAATTGATGATGTAAATAATGTAAAAGCAGTTAAAGAAGGTTCTACTTCATTCGAAGCTAGTTACGAAGGAATTACTGGAAAAATTACCATTCAAGTTCTTAAAAATCCTGTTGAAAAAATTGTTTTAACTACAAGCAACACTGAATGTAGAACAGGAGATGTTGTTCAATATTCTGCTACGGCTTATGATAAAAAAGGTCAAAAAATAAATGAAAGTTTCCCTTTTAAATATTCATTTACTGGAAAATCATTCGATAAAAGTAATACCGCATCTGGTCTAATTTTTGATGATGGTAGATTTGTGGGAGATGTTTCAGGGAAATATGTTATTTCTGCCTCTTTAGGAAATGTATCTTCTTCAAAAGCATTAAATGTTTATAACAGGAATGTAAAAAGAGAAGTTGTCAAGGTTGGGACTGGTTTAGTTAATGATAAACATACTTCTGATTTTTGGGTTTTTGAGGGAGCAGATGGTCGTGATTATGCTGTTACAGGAACTTGGGGAGCCGATGGTACCTCTTATTTTTGGGATGTAACAGACCCTTCAAATATAATTAAGATTGATAGTGTTCAGGTTGATGCAAGAACTGTTAATGATGTTAAGGTATCAGAAGATGGAAAAATTTGTATAATTGGTAGGGAAGGTGCATCGAACAGAAAGAATGGAATTATTATAATTGATGTTTCTAACCCATTTGATGTAAAAATTATATCCGAATACACAAAAAATTTAACAGGTGGTGTTCATAATTTATTTATTTACCAAAACCACGTATACGCATTAAGTGGTGGTCAAAAATATTATATTTTAAATATTGAGGATCCAACAGATCCTAAAGAAGTTGGTATGTTTGAAATAGGTAAAGAAGGACAGTCAATTCATGATGTATGGATAGAAGATGGTATTGCTTATTCATCAAATTGGAGAGATGGTGTTTATTTAGTTGATGTTGGAAATGGAATTGCTGGTGGTTCACCTTCTAATCCTGTCGCTTTTGGTAATTATAATTATGCTAGTGGTGCTCATCATGCAACTTTTCCATTTAAGAGTAAGACAACTGGTAAATTTTATACTGTTTTAGGTGATGAAATTTTTCCAAATGGTATTGATGTAAATGCACCTAATGAAACTGCTGGGTTTTTACATTTTGTAGATTTTACTGATTTAAAAAACCCAAAAGAAGTAGCTAGATATGAATTGCCAGGTCATGGATCTCACAATTATTGGATTGAAGATGATATTTTATATGTTGCAATGTATTCTGGTGGTGTTAGAATTGTTGATATTAGTGGTGATTTAATGGGTGATTTGTATAAACAAGGAAGAGAAATAGGTTATATATTGCCTGGTAATTCTAATGGGTATATCCCTTTTGCTACTATGACATGGGGAGCACAACTATACAAAGGTCATGTGTTTTATTCTGATTGGAATAGTGGGATAGGAGCAGCTAAAGTAATGCCAGTAAAACCAGATAATTCTAAAGTAAATCAATATCTTAATTAAATGAGAAAAGTAATTTTCTTATTTTTTATTTTCATTTCAAATATTTTATTTGCTCAAGATTATTATGTTTATGTGGCTGCTGAATCAGATGATCTTGTATCTTTAATTAAATTCGATGGAAAAAATGCTGAAGAACTAGAAGAAATTGAAGTTGGAGTAATACCTGTTGAAATTGAGGGGCCTCATGGTATTACGGTTGATCCAAATGGTAAATACTGGTATTTGTCATTAGCACATGGAAATCCATTTGGAAGTCTGGTTAAATATTCTACCCTGACAAATAAACCTGTTGGAATGACAAAACTAGGTCTTTTTCCTGCTTCTATGCAGATTTCTACAATAACAGGTCTTTTATATTGTGTGAATTTTAATTTGCATGGAGATATGGTTCCTAGTTCTGTTTCAGTTGTAGATCCAGAATCTATGACAGAGATAAAACAAATCAAAACTGGCTCAATGCCTCATGGCTCAAGAATTTCTAGTGATGGTTTATTTCAGTATTCAGTAGCTATGATGTCTGGAGAATTATTTGAAATAGATGCTATAAGTCTTGAAGTATCAAGGGTATTGAATTTGGAACAAAAAATGGAACACAAACATGATCATTCAATGCATCAATCAATGAAAAGTGGTTCAATGACTCATTCTAAAGTGAAACCTACTTGGGTAATTCCTCATCCATCAAATAAGTTTTTGTATATAGCAGGAAATGGTTCTGATGAAATTATAGAAGTTAATCTTGAGGAATGGGTTGTGTCTGATAGATTTAAAACTGGTAAAGGGCCATATAATGTAGAAATAACTCCAAATGGAAAATATTTGATAGCCACCCTAAAAGGAGAGGGAAGTACTGCAATTTGGAACTTAGCTGATAAAAAATTATTAAAGATTATAAATAATACTACAACAGTATCTCATGGAATTGCAATCTCTACTGATAATAAATTTGCTTTTATTTCACTCGAAGGGGTTGGGGGAGAACCTGGTGTTGTTGATATAATAAGTTTAGAAGAATTTAAACTGGTAAGTTCTGTAAAAGTTGGAAAACAAGCTGGTGGTATAGCTTTTTGGAAGATTTCTGATTAATTAATTTTTAAATTTAATCTTGTTTTAATGTTTCTTATATCATGGTAATTAAAAAACAAATTATTCCATTATTTCTGATAATCTTAATTTATATAACCAATATAAGTTGTGTTAATACTCAAAAGGATAGTGATCGTCCAAATTTTATTTTTTATTTATCAGATGATCAAGATCAATTAGATTATAGTATTTATGGTAATGATTTAGTTGAGACAAGCGCTGTTTCTAAACTTGCTAAAGAGGGAATGGTATTTAATAATTTTTATACTTCACAAGCAATATGTTCACCAAGTAGATCACAACTTTTAACTGGAATGTATCCAATAAAAAATGGGTGTTATGCTAATCATATTCCTGTAAGATCAAATATATCAAGTATAACAAAATATTTAAAAGATGGGGGTTATGATGTGTATTTGGCTGGAAAAAGCCATGTAAAACCTGATTCTATATTTGATTGGACGCATTATTTTCCTTTAAAAAACAAAAGGTATTTTCAAATAAATAAAATCAAAGATTTTATATTGAATGCAAAGAATCCATATTGTATATTTATAGCATCTACTTTTCCACACGCCCCTTATGTTAATGATGGTTATGAAGAAAAAGATATTTTAAAATTACCCTATGAAAACTCTATACCAGACTTTAAATCTGGTTATTATTCAAATATTGAAATTGACAATAATCAATTAACGGAAATTTTAACTACAGTTGATTTAGTTAATGATGATAATACCATATTTATCTATGCATCTGATCATGGAATATCAGGTAAATGGGGGGTATATGAAAAAGGTCTAAAGACTCCATTTGTAATTAGATGGCCAAAAAAAATTAAACCAAATAGCAATTCTGATGCTTTATTGTCATTTGTAGATATAATGCCTACAATTTTAGATATAGCTGGAATAGATATACCACAAAATATAGATGGAAATAGTTTTTTGCAGGTTTTGAATCAAAATAATATAGAGATAAATAAATATGTTTATGGTCTTGCAACTAGACAAAATGTTAGAGATGCTAAAATTTTTCCTTCAAGATCAATTCGAGACAATAGATATAAATATATTTTAAATTTTAATTCACTGGAAGTATATAAAAATAATTTTACTGAAGATGAAATTATAAACAAATTTATTGAGCTAGGAGCAAGGTCAAATCCTAATATACCGTATGAGGAATTATATGATCTAAAGAATGATCCTTATGAAAAAAATAATCTTGCTAAAAATGAAACTCTTAATTCTATTAAAATTCAATTAGGTAATCAATTAAGAAAATGGATGATTTCTCAAAACGATTTTGTTTCAGATGGAAAAACACCTTTAATAAAACCATCAAGACATCATTTGGATAAAAATACAGAATGGACAAAAGTTCCTAAAGATTTAATAGGTAAGCTTGAAGGTAGACACTATTTAAAAACCCACTATTAAAAACACCATTTTTTTAATAGAATGAATTTATTTTATTTATTTCAACATTTTTCCAGTTAATTCCTTCTTTCCATTTTAGTGACCTTACTTCTTTTAAATAATTATCAAGTAAAAATTCAAGTGAACTGCTAATTTCTGGATTTAACTTTGAAATATCAATTTCTTCAAATATATCAGAATCTAAGTCAAATAGGTTTATTTCATTATTATCTCTGTATTTGATTAATTTAAAATTATTTTGAATTATAGAAGAATGCGCTCTATTTAAAGCAATTTTATTTTCATAGGGTACATGAAAGATAAGTCCTTCATAATTTCTATTTACCACACCTTTTCCTTTTGAAAATAATATATTTTTAAAACTTCCTCCATCAATATTTTCTGTTGGAATAAATTTTGGGTTAGCCAAATCAATAATTGTTGGTAATAGGTCATATCCTACAACTGGAACTTTACTTTCTGAAGCTTCTATTCCTGGACCTGATACTATAAAAGGAACACGAATTCCTCCTTCCATTGCATCCCATTTACCTCTACTTAATGGAAAATTTATACTTTTCTTGTAAAATCTTCTTGCAGGTATTGTTGGCACAGAACCATTGTCAGATGTATATATAATGTATGTATTGTTTGATAAATTTAGTTCTTCAATTTTTTCTAAAATCATTCCAATGCCTTCGTCCAAATTTTCATTCATCGCAGCAAATCCTGGATTATCAGTTACTAATGATTTTTTTTTATTTTGATATTTCTTAAAAGTTTTTTCTTTTGAAACTATATTGGTATGTACGGCATAATGTGATACTTGTAAATAAAAAGGCTTCCCTAATTCATTTTGTTTTTCAATAAAATCTATTGCTTTATTACTTAAACTAAAAATATTTTTTGGATCTTCAGAAAACTCATTTTTCCATTGAGATTTATCATTTATAAACTTTCCCTCTTTGTTTCCATTTTTTCCATCATGAATATCATAACCTAGTTCACCTGGATCAGTATTAATATGCCACTTGCCAAAATGTGCAGTAACATAGTTTGGGTTGATTTTTTTTAAAATCTTTGGAATAGTATTTGGGTTTTCATGATCTATGTGACTGGTGTTCATTCCAACTCTTATCATATTTAACCTTGCTGGTGTCTGTCCAAATTGTATACTATATCTTGATGGAGAGCAAACAGGAGCTGCTGAATAGCCTCGAGAAAATCTCATGCCACTTGATGATAGTTTTTTTAGACTGGGTGTTTCAAAGTAGTTACTTTTTGAAGAGTTTATATCTTCAGACATTTGTACAGACGTACCAGACCAACCTTGATCATCACTTAAAATTAGTATGAAATTGGGTGTATTATTTAAATTTTGATTGCAAGAGTTTAAAAAAAAAGATAGGTAAATAAAAAAAAATAGAAAATTTTTCATTTTTAATTATATGAAATTAAAAGACAATATAAAATATATCTTCTAATTTAATAAATCTGAATCGTATTGTTTTGGTTACAATAAAATTCAGATTTATTAAAAGATTTAACCTATTTTTTAATAACTATTTTAACTCTATTAGATCCTTTGTCAGTATTCACATTCATTAAATATATTCCATCATTAAGATTTGATACATTAATGTCTAGAGCTCTATTATATTGATTAAAGTTTTGAGGCTTAGAAATCTTACCTGAAAGACCCACGAAGAATACATCCTTCACTTTTGAATTATCTTTTAAGATAACTTTTAGGTGATCCTTAGCAGGGTTAGGATATATTTTTTCTACAAACGTTAACTTCTCAACAAATAATGGGATTGGACATCCATCTGCATCAACAATCTCACCTGCAGGTGTTCCTGGACACTTGTCTTTATCATCAGACACCCCATCTCCATCACTATCTTTTTGAGAATCAGAACAACCAGCATTTGGTCCGTTTGCATCTACCTGTTCACCAGGAGGAGTGTTAGGACATTGATCTTCACTATCTTTTACACCATCTCCATCTTGATCTTTATGTAGGTAACCTAAAGAGTCAATTAAAACTTTTCCACCACCAACAAAGATTTGATCAATTTGATTTTGGGCTAGACCACTAGCGTTTGTTCCAAATCTAAGAGACTTATCTTTGAATCCTTTAACAATAAGTTTACCTAATCCCCATGTTACATTTGCGTGATCAGCAAAAGAAACTAGCGTATTGGTTGTGTTATACAATGCAGTATCCAAAACAAGTTCAGAATCAGATGCTCCTAATTTTATTGTGCCAACACTTTCTTGTTTTTTGTTGACAAATACTTTAACCGCTCCATATGGTCCATTTTCGATGTTTCCATTTAAAATGTTATCAGCGTCTAAATTAAGCCTAGCAGCAATTCCAGTTACCAATAGTTTTTTACCTGCATCTAAAAATGATTTAGGACTATTTACTGAACCTACAGTTTTAGCTGTTATAGTTGCTCCTTGACCATATAAGTCTAATACACCAGTGAAATTAGCGTTATCTGAAGTTGCATCAAATATAGCCGAAGACATAGCCCCAACTTGGAATGCACCTGCACCTCTTAGTATTCCATGTAATTTAATATTCCTATTCGAACCTTGAGCTAAAAATCGTGTAGCCTTATTTAATGTTAAATCTGAATTTGGACCAAAAGTTATGCTAGAAGTACCACCTCCATTAACCTGTACGTTTTTAATTGTATCAGGTGCATTTATGACTTTAATATCAAAATATAAATCTAAATCACTTCTGTTATTCTGAATAATAGCTCCTACAGATTTTCCATTGAAAGTTAATGTAGAATTATTATTTGATGTTACAGTTACAACACTAGGTGTGTTAACACCAGAAACTTTTAACTGTGCTACTTCTGCATTAACATCTAATATTAGAGAGTCAGTTAAAACAATTTGAGCAAGTGTTGTATTAGGTATTCCATTACTCCAGTTTGCTTTATTAGACCATAAATGATCTCCTCCAGCATTAGTAAAGGTAGATTGTGCTGTTACTTTACCTGCTATCTTTCCAACTGAATCAATTACTGCGTCAGTATTTCCAATATTTATTTTAGCAAGTTGCGCTACAGTTAAACCTGTTGAATCTGTTCCAAAGCTTATAACTTTATCAACAAAATTTGCTATTTCCATAGTTCCAGCTCCCCATGATACTTGAGATGCATTATCAAATGCTAAAGAAGTTACATTTGCATTCATGACTAATTTCAGGTTACCAGAATCTAAATCAACTAGTCCAGCATCGGCTTGGTTTGCGTTCACTTTAACAACAAACTCTTTATTATTTTGAATCATAATGTTACCACCATAAGTATTTGCTCCGTTTAGAATCAAACTAGCATTTGCTGCTACTCCAGGTTGTACAGAAGTCCCAGCTTTAAGGAAGAGACTCGGGTTATTAGCACTAGGAGTAATATTAGAGGTAATTTTAGAGTTAGTACCTTTATATTTAAATCCACCAGTAAATGTGCTGTTATTTGCTGCATTTCCAAAGAATACATCTGTTCCGCTACCAACAATAAATGCCTTATCACCTTTTAAAACACCATTCATACGAATTTCTCTGTTTCCTTCTGCATTAAACTCTGTATGTGCGCTAAGGGTTAGCTCAGAGTCAGTATCAAAGGTTATGGTAGTTAAACCAATTCCTACTGCTTTAACTATTTCCTCGTCATTAGAAGAAATCACTACTTTAAGGGTCTTAAACTTCAAGTCTTTTCCAGCAGCATTGTGTTGGATAGGTTGAGTTACACCAGCTCCATTTAAGGTAAGCGTTGAGTTATTAGCAGAGCTTACCGTTAAATCACCAGCTGTAGTAGCAACTTTAATTTGTGCTATTTCAACGTTACTGTCAACTATAGGTGAAGCTTTTAAAACTACTTTTGCAGTAGTTATATTAGGTATACCATTACTCCAGTTTGCAGCATTAGACCATAAGTTATTACCACTACCAGCCCTGTTATTTGCACCTCCATTATCGAAATCAGATGCTCCTATGTCATCATCAACTATAGTTATAGTTTCTTGTTGAGTACCATTTTCTACAACGTTTGAAGAAACGGCAGATATATCAATAATTACAGTTTCATTATTATCATCAATAACATCGTCAACTGCAGTAACTGTAGCTGTTCCTGTTGTTTGTCCAGCGGCTATAGCTATAGATGTAGTACTCAATGTATAATCTGTTCCACTTCCTGTAGCAGTACCAGTAGCAGCTAAAGTTATCGTTTCACTTGTAGCTAAAGCCTTGCTTAATGTAACTGTAACAGTAGATGCTGTTGCTCCTGCCTCTGCTATACTTGCAGAACTTACAGTAAGATTAGCTGTAGCTACAGGTAAAGTAAGTTTTCCATTGGCTTCTATTTCTGGGTTTCTACCTCCAACTTCTATTTTTGCAAGTTGTGCTGTGGTAAGCCCTTGAGCATTGGTTCCAAATTTCATTACATTATCTACAAAACCTGATACCACAAGTTTTCCTGCTCCCCAAGTCACATTAGCATGGTCAGCAAAATTAACTTCCGTTGCATTAGCGTTGATAGTAAGATTTAAATCGCCATCTCCTATAGTCATTGTTCCAACACTAGATTGACTTTTATTTATATTTAAGCTTACATCTCCAGCGGTAGTTTTTATATTTCCTTTTAATGTATTTGCTCCATTAACAGTAATTGTATGTCCATCACCTTTACCTGCACCAGCTTCTGTTTGTAATAATCTACCAGCAGGAAGGAATGTGTTGTTATCTTTTGTATTGGAAATCACTGTACTATTATTTCCAATTAGTGTTATATCGCCTGTATAATTGCTGGCATTAAATTCACTTCCAAAATTTACCTTTGAAATTCCGGCAAAATGTAGCGGCCCACTGCCACTTAAAATACCGTTTAAATTAACACTTTTATTATCTTGAGCTACAAATTTTGTAACACCACTTCCTGTTAATGCTAACTCTTTACTAAAAGTCATACTAGCAGTTTTAGCACCACCGGTGACAGTATTTGAGTAACTTTCCGCATCATTAGAAGGTAAAATCACTTTTACATTAAAGTCAATATCATCATTTCCTGAGTTGTTTTGGATTGGCTGTGTTACCCCAGTACCGTTAATTGTAAGTGTAGAATTATTGTTAGCTGGATTTGAAATTGTAGCATCACCTACATTATTTGCTAATTTTAATTGTTTAACTTCTGCATTTACATCTAAAATTACAGATGTAGCCTTGATTGTTGCAGCAACAGTTGAAGTAGGAACCCCATCGCTCCAGTTCGCAGCATTAGACCAAAGATTGTTTCCGCCTGCATTTGTAAACTCACTTGAGCCCGCTACTTTTAGATAGCCTGAAGAATTTAAAGATATTGCTCCTGCGACATGAACAGCTACTTTTGCAAGATTTGCTGCAGTAAGTCCAGACGCATTACTACCAAATTTTATTTCATTAGCAGCAAAACCAGATTGAATATTCAGCTTACCGATTCCCCAGTTTGCTACTCCAGAATGATCTGCAAATGAAACTTCAGTAACAGCATTAGCTATATTAAGGTTTATGTTTTGAGCACCAACATTTAATATTCCCATAGTAGATTGGTTGGCATTTATAGTAACATTTAATGGGCCTCCAGTATTTCCACCTGCTGATTTAAGTATTCCATTAATACCTGCATTAGCTCCGTCTAATTTAAGTAAAGAACCGGTTACATTATCTAGTGTTTCGATTTTAGAGTTTTGAGGTAGGAGCGTAGTGTTATTTCCTGTTACATTGGAAATTGCTGCACAATAATTTTGACTAAACACTAAATTTCCTGTCCAATTAGCAGCGTTAAACCCTGCTCCAAATTCAATTGTATTTCTGGTACTTGTGTTTGTTCCTGCACTTCCGAATTTTATTGATTTTGCACCTAATAATGTGCCATTAAAATTAACTCTTCTAGTTCCAAGAGATGCAATTATTCTTATATGATTTTCTAATGTAAGAGTTGAATTTGAACCAAATGTTATAGATGCAGAACCTGCCTCATTAACTTTAATATCTTCATATTCTTGATTTCCTTCTTTTAATATTTTAACAGGCAAATCCAACTTTAAGTCTTTTCCTACTTCAAGATTTACAATAGAAATAGTATTACCACCAGTTCCTTTACCACTAAGGGTTAATGTAGAATTATTTGAAGTAGTTATAACAGTGTTATATTTGGTTCCAGTTATTTTACCTTTTTTAAGCCAACCTATTGTAACATTTGCATCAACATCTACTTGTGCACTTTTAATAACTACTACAGCATTTAATGCATTAGGTTTTGAATTGTTTTGCCAATTAGCAGCTCTAGACCACTTATAATCAACACCACTTGCGCCAGTGAAGGTTTTTTGACCGTAAGAGACAAAAGAAGAGATTAAAAAGAATAGAATAAAGTATAATTTTTTCATAATAAGATTAATTTATTTTCAATGTTTTAATTTTTTAAATAGTTTATTGTTTCACAAAATAGAATGTCCAATCACCCTTTTTAATGCCGTCAGCGATAGAGAAATTTACAGTGAGATCTTTATCGGAAAGAGAAATAGTCAATTTCACATTGTCATTTCTAATAAGTAGATTCTTGTCTGAATCTTTTCTTAATCCTTTTTGTCCATTAAATTTCCATGTTCCAGTGTTAGGCCATATCTCTGTTCCATTAGTTTCTTGGTGATCAGTAGAATAACTGCATTTATCCCCACCAAAATCGTAAGCGCCTATAACAAAAGACATACCTTGAAATACAGCTACAGCGTTACCATCTTTTATAACTGAGCTAGCGTCTTTCACTTTCCAAGTTCCTGCTAGTTGAGTAGCAATTTCTTGAAATAATTTATCTTCTTCAACAGAATCAAGAGCATCTTCATTACAGGATAGAGAAAATAAAGCTAAAATTATTAGTGTAGTTAGGTGTTTTAAAGAAAATTTATTCATAATAATTAATTTAGAAACAATTTAAATTAGAGTTATAACCGGCTAATATATAAATCAAAATTTAATTTTAAAAATTTTTAATATTAAGTTTTTCTTATTTTTTTAAGGTTTTATTAATACGACAACATCATCTAAAAAAAATGAAGGTAAAAGTGGGTCTAATTGAGGTTTGTAAAATACTAGTCTAGCTTTTGTTATACCATCCGGAACAGTAAATTCCAACTTGTTTTCTTTCCATATATCTGTTTTAGGAATTTCATAGGTAAAAAACTTTTTTTCATCTCCCTCTTCATTTCTAATTACAGCATTAAATGTATTTGAGGGTATGCTTTTAAATCTATGGAAAAATGTGTAGGTATATGTTTTTTCAGGTATTACATCAATTATTTGATAAATAGAACCATCATGAGGTTCTATTCTTCCTGAATAATTTCCTGTATTAGACTCTTGAACTGAAGAAGAGATAACAGCATTTTTAAATCCTGCCCATGGCTCGATCTTGCCAGTTTCAAAAGTTCCGTTTTGTAAAAGGTTTCCATCTACCTCTTCAACCACTTCAACCTCTTTGTCTAAACCCTTGCCACTCAATGAATTAGATTTGTAATTGGCATAAAATTGACCTAGTTCAGTAAGATTATCTTGATCATCAAACAGAATTGATGCTGCTTGCCTAGGATAGTTTGGAGAATCTTTGGTGGCTGAAAACCAGGCAAAACGTTGAACGTATTTTCTGTTATATAGTTCAGGTAATAGTTTTCTCATAGTAGCTAAAATTTGTGATGAAGTGTATCTATTTTCATCTGCAGTTTCTGCTTCATTATCTACTACTGACATTTCTGTAATCCAGATAGGCAGATTATACTTTTCATAAATTTTATCAACTATATCTAAAAATAGTTGAGGGTTATTACTTTGATATATATGAAGGGCTATAAAATCAACTCTAAGATTATTTTCATTAGCCTTTTGCATAAACTTTTCGAGCCATGTTCCTTGAGTTTCTGCTGGAACAGGACTACCTAAAGGAACACCTAATTCTTCAAGTTTTGGCCATAAAGCTATTGCTTCATCAACACTCATATTTGCTTGGGTTTCTAAATCAGGTTCATTAAACCCTAACACATGTTTTACTTTTCCTTCATTTATAAAACCTTTTATTCTAGCTATCTCACTATCATTTACACTATTACTTCCCCAAAACATTGGAACATATTCAACACTATCTGGAATATTATCTTTTAGATCACGATTCCAAGAATAATGCCAAAATGGTTTTAGCCGTCCAATTCTTGTTGACCAGGTTAATTCCTTATAAGACATTCCAATGCCTTTTTTATCTAATACAAGCTCTAGAGTAGAGATCCCAGCATTATTTGCTCTATCTGTTCTTGTTACATCTAGGTCATCATTACAATTTGTAAAAACAAATAAAAAACTAAAAATAAAAAAAATTATATAAGTATTTTTTTTCATATTAATATCCTGGGTTTTCAATTAATGCTGAATTATCTGCCAAACGGTTTAAACCTAAAGCATAATAATAATTTCTTTCTGGATGAATACGAACTCCTCCAAGGTCACCTTCAGCCATTTCTATAGTATATCTATCTGTATTAGCATCATATCTATAATGTAATCTATGTCTTTGAACATTATTTAATTCTGCTACTGCTATCCTCCATCTTCTTAAATCCCAAAATGTATGGTCCTCAAATGCTAATTCGCATCTCCTCTCTTGTCTTATTTTCTCTTCTGTCAGTTGAGCTAGATTCAAAGAAGGCATGCCAGCTCTATCTCTTAGTTGGTTTATAGTGGCTACCATATCACCATTTGGATCTCCAAGATAAAACGCTGCTTCTACGTAGTTTAGTAATATTTCTCCATACCTATATACAATATAATCAGTGCTTGACCTAGTTGCGTCTGGAGTATTCGGGTTTGTTCGTTTTCGAACCAATAAGCCTGTGGCAAGACTTCCTGTATGTTTTGAAGGTCCTGTTGCAGGCCATCCTTCTTTAGTTCCTGTCATACTTCTATGAAAGAATAGAGTCCCATTTTTAAATGAAGCTCCAGGATAAAATATAGAAGCTCTCATTCTAGGATCTCTTTGCTCAAAAAACCTGTTTGGATCAATTGGAGTTGCATCATCATAAAAAGAACGGTCTATTTTACCACTAGCTCCATCAGTGAAATCAAATTGCTCTAATGTTTCAAGGTATACAGTGTAATTTGAGCTCCAATTAAAGCCAAAACCTGATGGCTGGGCTAAAGCATCCCATTGATGACTTTTACCAGCATCGTAGTCATATTTTTCAACAAATATTACTTCTGAATTATTATTTTCATCAGTAAATAAGTCACCAAAGTTTTTAACTGGATCATCAGATTTTTTATATAATGAAAAAGCTCCTGATTTAATAATTTGATTTGAAGCATCCAATGATGCTTGATAATAGGATGAAGCGTCACTTATAGGAAATCCAAGTAACCCATTAAGTTGTTGAGAGCCAAAATTTGCTACACTAGCAGCATAAAGCATGGCTCTACTTTTTAGTGCAAGAGCAGTCCATTTTGTAATTCTACCATCTTGTTCAGGTATAGATGGGAGCAAAGCACTTATTTCATCCATTTCCTTTTTAATGAAATCATATATTTCTTTTTCAGAATTTCTAGATCTATATAGCTGTTCAGAAGAACCTTGAACTGGAATCACATCTGTAACAAGTGGCACACCTCCAAAACGTTTTACCATTTCAAAATATGCATGAGCACGTATAAACCTTGCTTCTGAGACTCTGGTATCAATAAAATTTTTATTTAAATTATTTGATAAAGGAAGTCTTGTTATCATTTGATTGCATTCCCTTATAAGGGCATAATCATAATAATCTATAACTTTTCCTAGGAGTCCATTTTCATTATAATCTACATCTAATACTTGTGTATATGGTGTTTGCCAAGAAACTCCGTAATTTCTAGATTCACCTCCTAATGAACTAATCATCCCCATATTTAGATTTCCATTTCCGGATTTAATATGAAATTGAGCTCTATCATATAGATCAAAAAGAAAAGCATCTGCTAAAATTGGATCGTCAAATACCAATTCATCTGATATGATATCATTTCTTTTTAAATCAAAAGGTTCATTGCATCCCAATTGAAATAGAAGAGCTAGAATAACTATAAATATTGTTTTATTGTTTTCCATAATCAAAATGATGCTTTAAGTCCTATTGTAAATGATCTAGTAATTGGATACCTTCTTGTCGTTTGGGTATTTGGGTCAAATTCTGGGTCAAAAGAATTTTTATAAATACCAAGGTTTGTCCAACTAATTAAATTTTCAGCAGCAAAATAAATTTGAGTAGACTTTAATCCGACTTTAGAAATAAACTTTTTAGGTATGTTGTATGAAAGGTTTATATTTTTAATTCTTAAATACCGAACGTCTCTCAACCAAAAATCAGAAACCTTTGAATTGTTGGTATTAGCAGCAAAGCTTGCGGCAGGCAATATTGCATTAGGGTTTATATTATTTGAAGGATCATTTGGGTTGGGTTGCCACGCATAATTATAATGATAGGATAGGGGAATGGATCCGTTGCTAAACATCGTTGCGGCAGGTCCATTAATATAAATACTAAATTTTGATGCTCCCTGAAGTAACATGGATAGTTTAAGGTTTTTATTTTTTACACTAAAATTCATACCATACGATAATTCAGGCATATTACTTGCATATCCTATAAGATTTTGATCCCTAAAATTTATAGTATCATTTCCATCAAGGTCTTTATACTTGATATCTCCTGGTCTTAAAATAAGGTTTCCGTTTCCATCTTGAATAACAGAGTGGTTGTTAATTTCATCTTGGCTCATAAAGATACCATCCGAAATATATCCAATTCTACGATTCACCCATTCACCTTCTCTTCCATAAATTCTTATGTTATCAGGATCAGTAAAATCTTCCAGGTCTCTTCTAACAATATATTTTTCTTTTCCATAACTAACATTTGGGGATATTTCAAAATTAAAAGATCCAACATTTTGCTGGTATACAGCTAGTAATTCAATCCCTCTATCATCGCTAACATTAATATTTGTTAGAGGTAATTCAAATCCCCCTTCTTTTGCAACTGATTTTTGATCATTACTAAGTATGTTTTCTCTTTTACGATAAAATAAATCAGCTTCAAATTCAAGACGACCTTGAAGGAATGAGGCTTCAATACCAAAATTATACATTGTCATAATCTCCCAGGTTAAAAACGGATTAACTTCTCCTAATGTTCTTATAGTAGTTTCAGCATTATTGTTTCCAAACAAATATGAACTTATAGTTTCATATCCAGTCAGGTAATCAAAGCCAGCTATTCCGTTCGCTGAATCATCTCCTAATTGAGAAAATGAGGTTCTAATTTTAAGATTAATATTTTTTTGAGATGAAAAAAATGGTTCATCAGAAATAATCCATCCAAATGAAAAACTTGGAAAATATCCCCATCTTGTTGCAGGGGCAAACAATACGTTTCCATCAGCTCGAAATGTTGATTCAAATAAATAACGGTTTTTTAGTCTATAATTTAATCTAGTTACAATGCTTTTTCTTCCTATATCTGGTCCCGAAGAACCATCATTGAATTGATCATTTTCAGATCCTATAAATAATTCCGGAATAGAAGTTGTGAAAAGGTTTTGTCTTGAAGCAGAGAATCTACTATAATTTCGAGTAGTTTGTTCAGCTAACAATAAAACATTTATACTGTGGTTGCCGACTTCCTTATCATATTTTGCAGAAATTAATGGATAAAGCATTGTTCTTCTAAATTGAGCATCTGAAACATTTGAAATTCCATTTCCTGTTCCTTCAAGAATTAGAGTGTCGGTAGATGGGATATGTCTGTATACATTGTACGGTTTTCTAAATGCTTTTTCAGATTGATCTAATATTTGGATATTCATATTTGCATTAAGTTTTAATTCAGGCAATCCAGGAATTTTATATTCAAAACCTAATTTTCCACGAAATACATTGTCAAACCTATCATACAATCCAAATATATTTCTATACGATCTAGCCAAAGGGTTTCTGTTACCTGTGGTTGACCCTGAATAAGCTACAGCTGGCCTTGTAGGGTCAGGTAGGGGAGTATTAAGTGGAAGTTCAGTAGGGAATATTGGTTGGGCAGTTGATAAGTCAATCCAAATATTAGATAGGGCACTTTTTGCAGGTCTTTTTCTTATATCTTGCCTGTAAGATACATCAACAGAAAAATTTAGGTTTTTATTTAATTCTAAATCTAAATTAGACCTAACATTATATCGTTTGTAATCAAAATCTCTTGAAGTAAAAAAACTTTCCTGGTCTACATAACCAAAAGAAGTAAAGTATTTTACATTATCAGTACCACCTGATATGCTCAAATTATGTTGATGCATATATGCCCCGTTATCAATAAGTGCGCCAACCCAATCTCCACCTTCATATCCCAGAGACTTATTTCTATATTTTAGAACATCATCCTCAGTAAATGTTGCATTTGCATCGGCAAAATCATTCAAATTTGCTTCCCTAACTAATTCTACATATTGAGGTGCAGATACATGTTCTAAAAATTGAGTTGCTGATTGAAAGGTAAGACTTGAATTATATGAAATGTTAGGAGTACCTTTTTCCCCTCGTTTTGTTGTAACTAAAACAACACCATTTCCAGCTCTAGCTCCATATACAGCAGCTGATGCATCTTTCAATATACTTATGCTAGCAATGTCATTTTGATCAATTCTTGAGAAATCCATTTGCACCCCATCAACCAAAATAAGAGGTGCTTCGCTAAAACTTCTGATCCTTATTTGAGTATTTTCACCGCCAGGTAATCCAGAATTTTGCCTACTCATAACGCCAGGTACCCTTCCTGATAATAAATTTGATGTATTTGGTACTGGAATGAGAGTCAATTCATCATTATTAATAGTAGAAACTGAACCGGTAACATTCATTTTTTCTTGAGAACCATATCCCACTACAATTACTTCTTTTAAGGTTTCTATGTCAGGTGAAAGAGAAATGTCTAATAAAGAAAGACCATTGATTGATATTTCCTTTCTTTCATATCCTGAAAAAGATGCTACTAAAACAGTATCCTTGTACGTTGTTATAGAAAATAACCCATCTAAGTCAGTTACAGCTCCTTTAGTTGTTCCTTTAACAATAATAGTTGCTCCTGGTAGAGGGTCTCCATTTTCATCAACTATTCTACCATTTACACTATGGTCTTGAGAAAAGATAAAATGAGCTTGAAATAAAAATAAAAAAAATAAAAAATTTTTTTTAAATAGCATTATCTAATGATTAATCAATGATAAAATATATTCAGAATGCGAATTTACATTGAAAATATAAATTTTTCCGTTTTTCTTTTTTAAATTATGATTAAACTTTTTTTATGAGAATATTTTTCTTTTTTGTTTTTATAATTTTTTCATGTTCTAAAAAGAATGAGTCTCCAGGTGAACTCGATCAAAAAGTTCAAAGAATTCTTTCACAAATGACACTAGAAGAGAAGGTAGGGCAGATGACCCAAATTAATCTTACAGTAATAGCAAAAGGTCCAAATAAATGGAAATCTAAATTTCCTCTTGAAATAAATCCAAATAGGGCAAAAAAAGCATTAATTGACTATAAAGTAGGCTCTGTATTAAATACAATTAATAATACAGCTTTAAAGCCTGAATTGTGGCACGAAACTATTTCTTTAATCCAAAAATATGCAATAGATAGTACTAGATTAAATATCCCTGTAATATACGGAATTGATGCAGTTCATGGTACTACCTATACTGATGGCGCTACGATGTTTCCTCAGCAAATCACAACCGCGGCATCTTGGAATCCTGAAAATGCATATAATATGGCTATGGTATGTGCCTATGAAACAAGAGCTTCTGGTATTCCATGGAATTTTTCTCCTGTTTTAGATTTAGGAACTGATCCTAGGTTTCCACGTCAATTTGAGACTTTTGGGGAAGATCCATATATAGTAAAAGAGTTTGGAAATGCTATGGTAAAGGGATATCAAGGCTTAAATAATAATGTTGCTGATAAATATAAAGTAGCTGTTTGTGTCAAACATTTTGTCGGATATCATCCAACAATTTCTGGGAAAGATAGAACTCCAGCATATATACCAGATCATGTGTTAAAAGAATATCATATTGAACCTTTTAGAAAAGCAATTGACTTAGGAGCTAAAAGTATAATGATTAATTCAGGTTTGATCAATGGAAAGCCTGTTCATGCTGATTATAATCTTATTACTAATGTTTTAAGAAATGAACTAGGATTTGAAGGGGTTATATTAACGGATTGGGAAGATATTAATAAGCTACATTCAAGAGATAAAGTAGCGAAAACCATAAAAGAAGCAATAAAAATAGCTATTAATGCTGGAATAGATATGTCTATGGTTCCTTATGATTACGAAGTTTTCTGTGAAAATTTAATTGATTTAGTTAACGAAGGGGAGGTCCAGATGAGTAGAATTGATGATGCGGTAAAAAGAATTTTAAAACTTAAATTTGAATTGGACCTATTTAATATGCCTGTAACAAATTATCAAGATTATGGTGATTTTGGATCCAAAAAATATGCAAAACTAGCATATAATTCAGCTTCTGAAGCAATTACTCTTCTTAAGAACAAAGATGATTTATTACCAATCAAAATTAATAATAACCCTAAAATTTTAGTTACCGGCCCAAATGGCAACAATATGAGGACACTAAATGGTGCATGGACATACTCTTGGCAAGGTGAAAAAACCGATCAATTTGCAGGTAATTTTAATACAATATTTGAAGCATTTTCAAATACTTATGGTGAAAAACACGTTAAATATGTTCCTGGAGTATCATATATAGATGACGGTCAATATTTTGAAATGCAAGAAGATGATATAAATAAAGCTGTTTTAGAAGCAAAAAATTCTGATTATGTCATTCTATGTTTAGGTGAAAATACTTATACAGAAAAACCTGGTGATTTAAATGATTTAACATTACATAAATTACAATTAAAATTAGCAAAAGAAATAGCAAAAACAGGTAAGCCAATTGTTTTAATTTTAAATTTAGGTAGGCCAAGGTTAATAACTGATATACAGCCACTTATGAAATCAATAATAAATATTTATCTTCCTGGAAACTTTGGAGCAGATGCTTTAGTTGATATAGTATCTGGTAAGGTAAATCCATCTGGTAAATTACCTTATTCATACCCTGCTTTTCCTAATTCATTATTAACTTATTATCATAAACCTTCAGATGTTCAAAATAACAGTCAAGGGGCATATAATTATGTTGGTGAAGTTAATAATCTTTATGATTTTGGTTATGGCCTTAGCTATTCAGAATTTAAATATTCTAATATTATTTTAAATAAGGTAGAATACTCTGAATCTGATACTATTGAAATGTCTGTTAATTTAAAAAATATGAGTGAAATTCCTGGATATGAAACTATTCAAATCTATTCTTCTGATCTTTTTGCTTCAATAACGCCTGATATTAAAAGGTTAAGAAGGTTTAGTAAAGTATTTTTAAAAGGAGGGGAGGAGAAAACTATAAAATTCACTCTTCCTATTAATGAGTTAGCATTTGTTAACTATAATAATGAATATGTTGTTGAACCTGGTAAGTTTAAAATATCAATAAGTGATTTAAGCCAAGAAATTATAGTTAATTA
>CABZXU010000019.1 GCA_902529805.1 uncultured Marinoscillum sp. | reverse complement strand
TATATACTCTATCTTAGTGAGCAACCTAAAATAGATTTAGTTAAACATAAATATCGATCTAATTAAGTTATTAAATCGAGCGCAAATTTATATAAATTTATTTTAAGACTTTATTTTTTATATAACTTAATTTTATGATAATTTTTATTATAATTACATTAACAAACCAATCAAATTTTAAATGGATGAAATAACATCAACTTTCAATGCATTTTTTGATATGCATCTTGATGCATTGGAATTAACTACCATTCTTTTATGTCTAGCCTCGGTTTTTTCTTTGATAAATCTACGTTTATTAAAACTTCCTCAAACAATAGGATTAATGGTTCTAGCTTTAGCTTTATCTCTTTCTATTCTTGTACTAGGCTTTATTTATCCAAAAATTTTCAATCTAGCAGTATTTATTACAACAGAATTTGATTTTAGTGAAATGCTAATTCACATAATGTTACCTCTACTCCTTTTTGCAGGCGCATTAACAATTAATGTTAAAGAGTTTTTGAAAGAAAAAGTTACTATATTATCTCTTGCTACTTTTGGAGTTATTTTCTCAACATTTGTTGTTGGCACATTTACTTATTCATTAATTAATCACCCATTTTTTAATTTAGGTGATTTAGGTATTTCATATGTTGATTGTTTGCTATTTGGCTCTCTTATTGCTCCTACAGACCCAATTGCAGTTTTGTCAATGGTAAAAAAAATGAATTTATCAAAAACCACCGAAACTAGAATAGCAGGTGAATCTTTATTTAATGATGGGATTGGAGTAGTTCTTTTTCTAACATTATTAAATGTAAAAGCTGATGGAGTTGATAATGTGACTGCAATGAGTGTTGGATCTTTGTTTGTTACTGAAGTTGTTGGTGGAATTGCTTTAGGAGCAATCATTGGGTATTTGGGTTTGAAACTTGTTGAGTATGTTGAAAACGAACATGTTGAACTTGAGGTTTTAATCACACTAGCTCTTGTTTTATTTGTGGCAGTAGTATCAACAAGACTTCATTTCTCTGCTCCATTAGGAGTAGTAGTTCTTGGATTATTTTTAAATCAAAGCTCTAAAGAAGAAGAAGGATCAGAGAAGGCTATGGGAGATTACGTTTATAAGTTTTGGCACCTATTAGATGAAACTTTAAATGCTATTTTATTTATATTAATTGGATTAGAAATTATTATATTATTTAGAGACTTTAATCCTATTTATCTTCTTCTTTCAATTATAACAATAATTATAGTTGTTTTATCTAGAGGAATTGGTGTATTTATTCCAATTAAAATTCTATCATTTTTTAAAACTTTCGAAAAAAATACAGCTATGATCATTACTTGGGGAGGTCTTCGGGGAGGTTTAAGTATAGCTTTAGCTCTTAACTTACCAGATACACTTGGTGATGGTAAGTCACTCATTTTAATTTTAACATACGCAGTAGTTTTATTTACAATTTTAGTTCAAGGTCTTTCAATGAACAAAATGGTAAAATCTTTATCATAATATAATTTTTTTTAATTATGAGAATACTTTTAATTTCAACTATATTAATAGTTTTAAACTCATGTAATAATAAAGTTGAGGTAGATTTAATAATCTTTAACGGAACTATACATACAGTATCTAATACAAAACTAGTTGAATCTATTGCAGTAAAAGATGGTCTGATTTATGATTTAGGAAATATCCAAAAAATAAATAAATATAAGTCTGAAAATACTAAAATAATTGATCTAAAAGGATCTACAATTATACCTGGATTCATTGAAGGTCATGGACATATTATGGGTGTTGGATATAATGAAATGAATTTAGATTTACTAAAAACCAATAGCTATGATGAAATTATTGATATAGTAAAAAATAAATCAAAATCAATAGAAGAAGGAGAATGGATAATAGGTAGAGGTTGGCACCAAGATAAATGGAAAGATTCTCCAGAAAAACTAATCAAAGGGTTTCCAACTCATGATAAATTATCTAAAGCCATTCCTAATCATCCAGTATATTTAAGGCATGCTAGTGGACATGCATCACTTGCTAATGCTAAAGCAATGGAAATGTTTCAAGTTAACAAAAAATCTATTGATCCTGATGGAGGTGAAATATTTAGAGATATATCAGGTAATCCAACTGGTATTTTTAATGAAACAGCTCAAGCTATGATAAACCCACCAAGTAATACATTTGAAGATCATTTAAAAGCATTAAAGCTAGCTAATGATCATGCTATTAAAAATGGAATTACTTCTTTTCATGATGCAGGATCAGACTTTAGAGATATTCAAGCTTACGAAACTTTAGCAGAAAATAATGAACTTGATTTAAGACTTTACATTATGCTTAATGGAAGAAATGATAGTTTACTTAATTATTATTATTCTAAAGGTCCTCAGATAGGATTATATGATAATCATCTAACAATTAGATCAATTAAACTTTATGCAGATGGAGCTTTAGGTTCTAGAGGTGCTTGGCTTATTGAAGATTACAGTGATCAGGAAGGTGCTCATGGTCATGTTGTAACACCTATTGAAACTTTAAAAAGAGTAACAAAAGAAGGAGTAAATTATAACTTTCAAATTTGTACTCATGCAATTGGAGATATGGCAAATAGAGAGGTTTTGAATATTTATGAAGAAAATTTAAATCCCAATAATAATAAAAGATTTAGAATAGAACATTCTCAACATATAGATTTAGATGATATTCCAAGATTTAGTGAACTAGGAGTTATAGCTTCAATTCAAGGAATTCATCTATCATCAGATAGGCCTTGGGCAATAAATAGATTAGGTAAAGTAAGAATTGTTGATAGTGCATATCCCTGGAGGAAACTCATTGAATCAGGGGCATTATTAGTTAATGGAACAGATGCTCCAGTAGAACCTATAAACCCTATAGAAAGTTTTTATGCATCGGTTACTAGAAAGACTCTTGAGGGTCAACCTGATGTGGGCTATGAACCGGAAGAAAAAATGACAAGAATTGAAGCGCTTGAATCTTATACAATAAATGGTGCTTATGCAGCTTTCGAAGAAGATATTAAAGGATCAATTGAAATTGGAAAATTAGCAGATTTTACAGTATTAGATCAGGATATATTGACTACTGAAGAAGATAAAATTCTTAATACTAAAATATTAATGACCATAATTGGAGGAGAAATAAAATTTAATAATTTTAAATAGCACTAAATTCTTTTTAATAAGTACAAAATAAGTCCTACAACAATAATATTAACTATCAATTGGTTATGAAATACTAAATCTTTAATAATAAATAAATTAAATAGTAATAAAAAAGCTTGAAATGATATAATTATAATTACTGATTTAGAATGAGAAAAACCTTTATCGATAAGTATATGATGAAGATGAGATCTATCTGGCTCAAAAGGAGATTTTCCTTTATATAATCTTAATACAAAAACCCTAATAACATCTAATAATGGATATGAAAGACATAAAACTACAAATAAAGCAGGATTTATTGGCATAAATACATCAATGCCTTTAGATGAATTCAAAGCACCTAGTGATATAGTAGCTATTAACAAACCAAAACCTAATGAACCAGTATCTCCTAAAAACATTTTTTTATTATTAGAAAAATTATAAGTTAAAAAAACAATAATTGTAGAAGCAAAAGGTAATAAAACATGGTAATAATATTGACCAGACAAATAGAACAAATAACTAAAAATAAATATAAAAAATAAGGTTAATGAAGAAGATAAACCATCAATACCATCAACTAAATTTATTGAATTAACTATTCCTATAAATACAAAACAAGAAAATAAAAGAGAAAATGTTTGGTCAAGTTCATATATATTAAAAAGTCCATAAAAAGATGTAATTAGAGAATTATCTAATCTTGTCAATAAATAAAAAACAAATAATTGGACAAAAAATTTATATAAAGGTTTTATGCCCTTTATATCATCATATATACCAATTATAACTATACACAACCCCATTAACATATAAGAATATGTTTCATAACTTGATATATGCTCTACAAATAATATTGTATGAACTAAAAGGATAGAAAACCAAACTATTCCAATAGCCAAACCACCCAAAGTAGGAACTTTATATTGATGAGAAGACCTTTCATTAGGCCTATCAAAAGCATTAAGTCTAATTGATAACCCTCTAACAAGATCTAATGAAAAGATTGATAAAATAATTGCTACTGATACTAAAACAATTAATATTTCAAAATCATTTATTAAATAAGAATTATCAAATATTAAATTAAAAATTATTACAAGAGGGATTGACATTATATTTATTAACACAAAAATAAATATATATTTTTAGCTTGTTAAATTATTTTTTAAAAAATCAATACTTGATCTCCATTTTTTTACTTTTACTGTCAAATCCAAAAAGACTTTTATATTTAAAAATATTTCTAATTTTTTTCTAGATGATATACCTAATTTTTTAATTGATAAACCTTTTTTACCTATAATTATTTTTTTTTGACTTTCTGTTTCTACAAATATATAAGCAAATATTTTTATAATATCTTTTAATTTTTTAAATGAGTATACTTGAACAAAAGATGAAAAGGGTATTTCTTGTTTATAATTTAAGAAAATATTTTCTCTAATAATTTCTGAAGCAATTTCTCTTTTTGAAGATGAAGTAAAATAATCTTTAGGATAATAAGGCTTATGATTTGGTAAAAACTCAATGATGTTTTTTTTTACTATACCTATATCTTTTTCTGATTTACAAGATATAATATTCATTATTTGATAGTTGTAAGACTCAAATTCTTTTACATTAATACTTATATTATTTTTAATTAAATCAGACTTATTCATAATAAAATACAAAGGGATGTTTTTTTTATTTACATAACTTAAAATTTTATCATTAATTTTTTTCTCAGTAATATCAGAAACATAAATAATTAAATCAGAACCTTCAAAAGATGAAAAAACTTTTGAGTTCATGTATTCATGAAGCTTATAAGATGGATTAACATAACCAGGCGTATCAATCAATATTAGTTGATAGTTTTTATGATTTATAATTCCTAAAAGTTTATTTCTAGATGTTTGAGGTTTATTAGTTACAATTGATAAGTCCTCATTTAATAATTTATTAAATAATGTTGATTTTCCAACATTTGGATTTCCTACTATTGAAACAAAACCTGATTTAAAACTCATTTCTTAATCTTTTCTTGTCAAAGTTATAAAGTAATTTTACTTTTGCAGTATATCGCGGGGTGGAGCAGTTGGTAGCTCGTTGGGCTCATAACCCAAAGGTCGCAGGTTCAAGTCCTGCCCCCGCTACAATTTAAAGAGACTTTTTAAGTCTCTTTTTTTTTATATTCTTTAGTAGCTTGTCTAACTGAATTATACTTCTTTATTAATTTTTCAGATTCTTCATAAGATATTTTTAATTCATCTGCAACAAACCTAATTCCTCTATCAATCAATTTAGAATTAGAAAGTTTCATATCAATCATTTTATTTCCTTTTACTCTTCCTAACTTAATCATCAAAGATGTAGATATCATATTTAATATAAGTTTTTGAGCTGTTCCAGATTTCATTCTAGTACTACCTGTAACTACCTCAGGTCCCAAAATAGTTTCTATAACTACTTCAGCATATTCTGATGCTTTAGATTTAGTATTACTAGTTATTAAACCAGTAAGAATATTATTTTGTGAGGAATATTTTAATCCACCAATAACATAAGGAGTTCTACCTGAAGCAGTAATACCAATAACTGAATCTCTTGAAGATATATTATGATTTTTTAAATCATTCCAAGCTTGATTAAAATCATCTTCAGCATTTTCTATAGAATTTCTAATAGCATAATCGCCCCCTGCTATTAAACCTACAATAACATTATTATCAACACCATATGTTGGTGGACATTCTGAAGCATCTACAATTCCAAGTCTTCCAGGTGTACCAGAACCAATATAAAAAAGCCTTCCACCTTTATTCATTTTCAAAAAAACCTTATCGATAAGAGTTTTGATGTTATCTAATGACTTTTCAATTTCAAATGGCACATTTTTATCTTCATTATTTATAATTTTAAGTAACTCAATTGTAGATTGATTTTCAAGATTGTCATAAAATGAAAAAGATTCAGTAGAACGCAATTTATAATTTTTAATTGATATTCTTAATTAATACAACTGTAGTAAGGGCACCTGTCAAGAGACCAAATATTGAGGTAAATCTTTCAAAAAATGCTCCTTCAATTCTTTCTTTTTCAGGCTTGAATGATACGAAGATTTTTGAATCAGGGTGAACTTTTGGGTTTCTCATAAAACCAATTCTTTTAGAGCTTCCACTAACAAATGTAACACTTGCCTTCCCTCCTCTTTTAGAAAGTTTACCTCCAGAGTTTTTTAAATAATATTTAGCTTTCTTTCCTTTTTCCCATATAAATGAAGATTCATTCTGTACGGCTCCATTAACTTCTACTTCCCCATCAGTTGATGATATAAAAATTTCATCACCATCTTGAATTATATTTAAATTTGATTTTTTTAATGAATTTGTGGCTGTTGCAAGATTAACAAAAAGATTTTTCCCATTTCTTTTAATATAAGATGAAGGTAAATAAGCTGTACTTTTCAATCCTCCAGCATAGTCAATTATTGTAGAAAAACTTGCATTTTTATATTCAAGTGTTATGGGCCCAGGTCTATTAACTTCACCACTTACAGTTACTGAATTTAATTCGTATTCCCCTTGAAGTTTATAAATTTGAATTACATCAAAGTTTTCAAGAAAAGTAGATTTTTTATTTAAAATAGAATCACCTCCAGTAAGAAAATTTTGATCTATATTAATAATATATCTATCAGATGATTTTAAAGGATCATCAAAATTTATTCTATTCAAAATTACACTTTCTGTATCAGCAAAATCAGCGAAACCTCCAGCATTTAAGATTAAGTTTTCTACAGTCATGTTTTCTTCTAAATCATATTCTCCAGGTTTTTTTACATATCCTAAAATTTGTACTGTAGGACTTATATCAGAAAAAACATCTCTACTATAAAAAATCACTTCATCTCCAGGAAGTAAATAATAAGGATCTCCAATATTATTTGTAACATTATTTAAATTAAATGATATTGTAGAAAACAACCCACTTTCAACATTAAACCTTTTTACATCAACTCTAGAATTTAAAATTTTCGATTTAAACTTTAATTCCTCAAATGATGTTGAAGAGAAAATTACATCATATAATGTTAACCCATCACTCCAAAAAATTGTTTTAGTATTTTGATCAACTTCTTCTTCTTCTACTTCTTCTACTTCTTCTACTTCTTCTTCACTACTTGTGACTTCTAAACCATCAGTTCCAATTTTAAAATCTTGATTTCTTTCATCTTCATCTAAGTCATAATCTTTTAATTTATCATCTATATAATCAAAAAATTCTTTTTTTGATTTCTATCAAAATCTTCAACATTATCTACTTCAAATCTATCTAAAGCTTTAGTAAATATTTTTTCAAAATTTAGATCTTTTTCTAAATTTTCTTTATCATCTAAATCAATTGGATCCTCTTTTATTGAATTAGGAAAACCTCTTACTGTTATAGTTAATTCACCCTTAACTTCATCTAAATTGTACAAATAAACTGAATCTTGATCATCCAATTTAACATCAACTATTTTGTCAAGAACATTCTTTAAATTATATGTTTTAAAACTTCTGTTTCCTGAAATATCTTCTTTATAAATATCAACCTTACTTAAATAAGTCCTTGGTGAAATATTTTCTCCGGCATATATTATCAAATCCCTTAAGTTATTATATTGATTTAAGGGATAGATTCCTGGTTGATTTATTGAACCATTTAAGACAACCTTATTTAAGACTTTATCAGAAATATTATTAACTGAAATTTTGTCTCCATCAACTAAAAGAAAATTTTGATTTGACTTGGATAAAATTTTAAGTCTTTGTCCAATCGATATAATATTATTTTTAATCCTATTTAATTTTTTGATATCTCTAATTTGAACATTATATCTTTTAGAAATTGAATACAATGTTTCTCCTTTTTTTACAATATGAAAAATTTCCCTACTTCTTCCATAATCCTCAAATAACTTAGAAACATTCACTGAAGTTATTTCTCTATTATAAATATCAGAATCTTTTCTTTTTTCAACTGGTATAATTCTTTCTATAACAAGATTGGTTGAAGCTTCAGGTAAAAGGCCACCAGAAAAATTTAATAATTCTTTTATACCTTCATTTTGTTTGAGTTCATAAATAGCCTCTTTTCTAATCGATCCTTTTATCTGTATTGAAGATAATTTTGGAGGAATAAAAACTATATCATTGTTCATTAATCTAATATCTTCATCTAAAGAGCCCTTTGTAATAAAATCATATAAATCAACAGATTTAATAAGCTTATTATTTCTATATACACTAATATCTCTCAATGACCCAGATAATTTAATCCCTCCTGAAGAATATATTGAATTTAATACAGTTGCAAATCCGTTAACCAAATGTGGTCCTGGTGAATTACTTTCACCTAAAACATTAATTTTCACAGGTCTTAACTGAGTTAATGATACATCTATAAAAGATCTTTTTGGTGTATCAATAAGACCTGAAAAATATTTACCTAGAAATGTATTTAATCTATTTTTAAGAGTTTTAAATGTATATCCTGATGCCATAAAAACACCAATATCTTGTAAAAAAATATTACCATTTAAGTCAATTTCAACTTCAGTTTGATAAGAATTATCACCAAAAACATAGATTCTTAAAACATCACCTGGAGATAAAATATATCCTTCATCTATATTTCCAATTAGATATTCTTTATTTGCAAATTCATTATTTACAAATACATCATAACCAAAAAACAAAATTGAGTCCTCAGAATAAAAATTAAATTCTTCTTCTTTTTCTTCTTTATATAAAGAATCATAAATTGTTGGATATCTTAAAAAAGAAGTAGTTGTATCAAAACCTTTACTAAACATATTATTCTGTTGTTCAGTACCAATAATTTGATTAATATAATCATCATAAGAAATCCCAAATAATGATGCCTGACGTCTAGCTTCATTTTCTGTCATACCTCGCTTTTTTAGCTCATTTAAAATATCTTGTTTGGATCTAATATTCATTTTAGAAGCCTCTTCTTTAACCTGATTTAAAGATTGGGATGATACCTCAGTGATAACAATAAATAATAAAAAGATAAAAAAATAAATTTTTTTCAAAATAATTAAATCTAAAAATGGTTAAAAAAAACCATATAATAATTTGTGTTCAATCTTGCTTCAAAAGTTAACCACCCAAATCATTATATAGATGAGATGCAAATTTAGATTAAAAATATAAAACTCACAAAACATGATCATTTAGAATGATATTCATATAGATAGCTAATTGGTTTAGAAATAATTTTGCCAATTTTATATCCTTTTTGTTTTGAAATGTTTTTAAGATATGATTTAAAATGATAAGATAAAGATCCACAAAAATTTAAACGATGTCTTTTACTATAGTTTCTTAAAATATTATTAAAATAATTTAAAAAATGTTGATTTATATAATTGTCAATAAAAGAATGGTGCTTATTTTCTAATACAAATTTAGAAAAACTTGATACTAATTTAGATGTATTGTTTTCTAAATATATTTTTTCCAGTAGGTCATTATTATTATCAAATCTTTTTTTAAAACTTAAAAATATTTCTTTAGGCAAATCATTTCTTTTGTATTTAATAAAAATATTTTTTCCCATTTCAAATCCACTTCCTTCATCTCCAAAGATATAACCAAGTGAATCAATTTTTTTAACAATTTTTTTTCCATCATATAAACATGAATTAGATCCCGTACCCAAAATGGAAACTATTCCACTTTCGTTTCCGCAAGTTGCTCTGCAAGCAGCTAAAAGATCACTTTCTACAAAAATAGATGCATTAATTAATTTTTCAGACAATATGTTTTTAACTAAATCCTTATATTTTAAATTATTGCATCCAGCACCATAATAAAACAATTTTTGTACTTGACTTAAATCTATTTTCTTTTTTAAGGATTTTAATATTTCAATTAAAAATTCATTAGACAATGTATATGGGTTAAAACCTAAAGTTTGTATAGTTTTAAAATTAATACCATCAAATAGGCACCAATCTCCTTTTGTCCCACCAATATCAGCAATTAAAATCATAATTTTTTAAAAATAAATAGATGATTATAAATTTATACAAATTATTTTTACAATTATTTATCAAAAATAAATAAATGAAAATAGCAATTATTGGTGGAGGAATTATAGGGTTATCAATTGGATATAAATTACAATTAATTAAAGGGAATAAAGTCATTTTATTTGAAAAAGAATCTAAAGTTGGACTTCACCAATCAGGAAGAAATAGTGGAGTTCTTCATTGTGGCCTTGCTTATAAACCTGGATCACTTAAAGCAAAGCTTTCAGTAAATGGTATTAAGCAAATGATTTCTTTTTGTGAAAAAAATAATATTAAACATGAAATTTGCGGAAAGATAGTAGTAGCACAGAATGAAATAGAAATCAAAAACTTAGATAATCTTTTTAATAGAGGAACAAAAAATGGTTTAAATGGATTAAAATTTTTAAGTAAAAGTGAACTAAAAATTAGAGAACCATATGTCTCAGCAAAAAAATCATTATTAGTTCCAGAAGAAGGAATTGTTGATTATAAAGGAGTTATGAAATCTCTAGAAAATAAAATAAAAGAATATGGTGGATCCATAAAATTATCTTCAAATATCAAAAAAATTGAAAATAAAAAGAATAAAATTTACATTGACAGTGTTGATAATGAATTTGATTTATTAATTAATTGTTCCGGACTTCAAGCAGACCTAACATTTAAAAATTTAACTAAAGAAAAAAGACCATTAAAAATTGTTCCATTTAGAGGTGAATATTATAAACTTACTGAATCAGCAAAAAAACTTGTAAATCATCTCATTTATCCTATTGGAAATCCAAAATTTCCATTTCTTGGGGTTCATTTCACAAAAATGATCAATGGCGATAGAGAAGTAGGCCCCAATGCTGTTTTGTCATTAAAAAGAGAAGGTTATAGTAATACTGATATATCAATTTCTGAAATGTATGATTATTTAACATATCCAGGTTTTCTAAAGTTCATAGGTAAAAATTTTATTTTTTGTATGAATGAATTTTCAACATCATTTTTAAAGTCATCATTTTTAAATAAAGCTAGAATAATTATTCCAGAATTAAGAAGAGAAGATATTTATTCAGGACCTGCAGGTGTTAGGGCTCAGGCTATTAAAAATAATGGTGAACTTCATATGGATTTTGAAGTGATAAGAAAAAAAAATCAAATTCACTTATTAAATACTCCCTCTCCTGCTGCTACAGCATCTTTATCTATAGCTGACTATATTGTTGAAAATTATTTAAGTTAACGTTTTGGCTAAAAAGTCCTTTTTAATGTCGTTTAGGTTTTATTATGCTCTTGTTCTTTTAAATTAATTAAAGCGTTTCCTGTCTTTTGTCCTTTACTTACATAAGCGTAAGCCTTGGATATATCTTCTATTATATATTCGCGGTTAATCACAAGTCTGAATTTTTTATTTTTCACTTTCTAATTGCATACTTTCTAGAATAGACAAAAATGATTATATTATTAATATCTCTCTTTTTTCATTAATAATTACACAACCTCAACTGATGTCTATGTAAACCATCGAATTTATGAATAAAAGGAGGTATAAATGAATAATAATCTTGATGCCATTTGCAATACTCATCAATCAAAATCTTATCATTATCACATAGTCCGTATTTATTAAATTTAATTACTGAACCATCTGGTAACATTTTCTCTTCACGATTACATAGATAAAAATAAAAAGATTCTGAATTCTTATAAAGAAATTTCATATAGTTGTTAATTATATTTTGGTCCATTTCTTGAAAAGAAGCAAGATTTAATACTAGGTTTTTTTTAACATAACTAAGTATTTGATAATTACTAGCTTCTAATGCAATTATTTTTTTTGCAGAAATTTTTTCTAAATCCTTTTTGCATTTTATTAAAATAGAATTTCTTAAAAACCACTTTTCACCAAAAGCTTTTTTTATATAAATCATATCAACTAATAATGTTTTAGTTAAATTTATGTTTATTACTCTCTTTACTAAATTAGCCTTTAGCAGCAAGGAAGACATAATTCCCCAACCATCACCTATCACAATTGCTAAATCCGATTTTTTAAAAACATTATTATTATTCAATAAATCTATTGTAAGACATTGCCTTATTACATCTAAATCTAATGCTCTATTTTGAAGTTTTGTTACATTCAAAGCATCATTCATTATTGATTCAAAAAAATCTGATTTAGAAGATAATTTTAAAAATTTTTTCTGAAAGAATCTATGAAAAGGTCTTTCAAAAAAATAATAAGGTTTTCGAATGGTTCCAAATCCTTCTAATCCTTGAAGTTTTCCACTATTATAACTAAAGTTTTTATGATACTTATTCCAATGAGAACTCGATACATCATCTTTTTTTTCTAGTTCTTGTGAAAGAGCACATATTATATCCATATATATAAATTTTATAAAACCAATTATTTAAAACATCTATTACTGTGATTGAGAATCACTTTCCATTAACTTTTATGAATTTAATTTTTAACATAGTAAATATATATATTAGACTAATGTTTATCTATTCTTATAGATAGTATTTAGTTGAAACGGTAGTTGAAACGATAAAAAAAAATTATACTGAATATACTTTAATAAGCGTTTATAAGTGTCTATTAACATTATTGAAAATTATGTTTAAATAACTATAAAACCTGTATAAAGCCCTGATTAAAATGATTTCCTTCCATATATTTAAAATCATTTTTATTAAGAAAATCAATCACTAATTTTTTCATTTTATTTGAATTGCCTGTAATAATTTTGAATGGAGGAGTATTTATGAAACAATAATCTTCCAACAAATCATCTATTTTATTATAAGTTATTCCATGAAGATCTAATTTAAGTTCAATAGATTTCTTTTTATTTATTTTCATAAAAATAAAAAAAATTAGTTGAAACTTTGATTATATACATTAAGACTATCAATAACTGATTGATATATATCATCTAATTCTTTTGGATTAAAAAAATAATGGGAATAACTTTTTCGATAATCCTCATCAGTTATATTATATTTTTGAAAAATTTCTTTTTCAAGCACATCAAAGATTACTTTCGAAGAATCTTTTGAAAAATTTAACTGATTAACTTTCTCCTCAATTAAATGAATATCAATTAAAATTTTAACCATTTTTTCTTTTGAAATGTACTTTTTATTATCAATAATATCATTTTTGCAAGAAAAAATTAAAAAAAATGTTAAAAAAAGGAAAATCCTAAAAGCCATATATTTTATTTGATTTTCAATAGTCTAATTTTATATCCAAATTTAACTATTAATGAAAGAAATACTTAAAAAAGTAAGAAAATACGAAATCAAAATAAGAAAGGCTATTAATTTAAATTTACAGGGCAATTATAATTCAATATTTAAGGGAACAGGCTTGGATTTTGATGATCTAAGACCTTATAATTATGGAGATGATGTAAGAGCAATTAATTGGAATATATCTGCTAAACAAAATTCTATTTATATAAATACTTATAAAGAAGAAAAAGAGCAATCCATTTTCTTCTTAATTGATGTTAGTAAATCTCAAGAAATTGGTAATAAAAAGGTTAATAAAATTAATATTACAAAAGAAATATGTTCAATATTGACTCTTTCTGCTATAAGAGAGAATAATCAAGTAGGATTAATATGTTATTCAGATATTAAAGAAAAATATATAAAACCATCAAAAGGTATAAGTCATGGATATTCGATAATAAAAAGTTTATATGATCTTAAAACAAAATCAAATAAAACAGATTTAAATAAATTAATAAGCTATTCTATGAATACAATTAAAAAGAAAAGTATAATAATTCTCATTTCTGATTTTTTAGATAAAGATTATATGAAAAATTTAATTTCAATGTCAAAGAAACATGATTTAATATTAATTCAAATATTTGATCGTCAAGAAAGAAAGTCTTCAAACCTTGGCATTATTCCTATTCAAGAAAATGAGTCAAATACTAATTTATGGATTAATACTTCATCAAAAGCTTATCAAAAAACACTTAATAAAACATTTGAAATTAATGAAGAAAAAATTAAAAATGAAAGTAAAAAAAATGGAATAAATTATTTAAAGGTAAATACCAACCAAGATTACATCCCTTCTCTTATTAAATTATTTAAAACAAGAAATAGGTATAATTAATTATGAGAATATTTATTTTTTTTTTATTCTTTATAAGTTTTAAGTCAATTGGTCAAGAAATAAAAGTTGAAGCCAATTTCATAGAAGATTCAATTCAAATTGGAAATATTGTTTCTTATAATTTAAATGTATCATACCCAAATAATATAGAGGTTTTATTACCAGATTCTAATTATAATTATAGTCCATTTGAATATATTAATAAATCATATTCTTCTACAATTAATGATTCTATATATAACTATGATGAGGTTACTTATAAGTTTACATCATTTAATCTTGATTCTATTCAATTTTTAAAACTTCCAGTTTTTATAATTAATTCAAATGATAGTTTAATTATGTATAGCAATACGGATTCTATTTTTCTAATGGAATTTATCAAAGAATTATCAGATTCATTAAACTTGAAATCAAACACAAAATTTTCATTTGTAGATATGGCAATTGATTATCCATTTCTTAGTAAAATAATATCTTCTCTAATCATATTTATAATTACATTTTATTTGCTTTTTAGAAAGAAAATCAACAAATATTTTAAAACTAAATATACAAAAAAAGAGTATAATACATTTATCAATAAAATTGAAAAGCTTAATGATGAAATCCAAAAAGATTTCAAAATAGAAAAAATTGAGTTGTTATTGTTATTATGGAAAAGATATAATGAAAAAGTGTCTAAATACCCATACGCAAGTTTAACAACTAGTGAAATAATTCATTTAGGTATTGTAAATGATATTAAAGAAAATCTAAATTCTTTAGATAATACCATTTATGGAAATAAAAAAATGACTGATTTTAAAAAAAATTTTATTATGCTAAAAAAGCATAGCACGAAAGTTTTTAATAATAAATTAAAAGAAATAAATAATGAATAATCAATATCCCAACAATTGGTTTTCTTTTGATTGGTTTAAATACTCAACATTATCCTCTTATTCATGGGAAAATCAATTTTTTCTTTATTTACTAATATTGATACCTATCTTATTTTTAGTAAAAATCTTTTTATCTAATAAAAATAAATTAGAAGTATCAATTCCAAAATATGAATTAAAAAGTAATCATATATCATTATTGAGGTTTCTTCCTAAATTTTTAATCGCAATATGTTTTATACTTCTAATAATTTCTATATCTAGACCTCAAAAAAGTAATGAAAAAGTAGAAAGATGGACAGACGGAATAGATATTATGTTAGTAATAGATATAAGTGAATCTATGCAAATAGAAGATTTTAAACCTAATAGATTAGAATCAGCTAAAGAGGTTGCAAAAAAATTTGTAAATGGAAGGTTTCAAGATAGAATTGGTCTTGTAGTTTTCTCAGGAGAATCGTATTCAAGATGTCCTTTAACAACTGATTATGATTTATTGAATTCTTTCATTGATGATATTGATTTTAGTTTGATCGAATCAAGAGGAACAGCAATTGGAAGTTCTATAGCAGTAGCAACAAATAGAATGAAGGAATCAAATTCAAAATCAAAAGTGCTAATTTTATTAAGTGATGGTGATAATACAGCTGGAAATATTGACCCAATTACAGCAGCAAAAATAGCTAATGCATATGATATTAAAATTTATACTATAGCAGTAGGAAAAGAAGGAAGAGTGCCTTTTGGAAAAGATTTTTTTGGAAATACAAGGTTTGTTGAAAACACTTTAGATGAGTCTAATTTGAAAAAGATTGCAGAAATAGGTAAAGGAATGTTTTTTAGAGCATCAAATAACGAATCATTAAAGGAAATATTTGAAATTATAGATACATATGAAAAAGTTGAAATTAAAGAATCAAGATATAAAGAAACTATTGATTATTATCAATATTATTTATTATGGTCCATTATTTTCTTTATATCTTGGATGATTGTAAAAAATACATTTATTAACAATTCAATTATAGATTAATGGAAGTTAAAGATTTCATAAATGAGGAAAAAAATGATATTACTTTGGTAGCTGTAAGTAAAACAAAACCTATTGAAGAAATTAAAAAAAAATATAAAGAAGGGATTATAAATTTTGGGGAAAATAGAGTAAATGAACTTGTAGAAAAATTTAATCATTTACCTAAAGATATTAATTGGCATATGATTGGTCACTTACAGACAAATAAAGTAAAAAAAATAATACCTTTTATAAATTTAATTCATAGTGTAGATAGCCTTAAATTAATTAATAAAATCGAAAATGAAAGTAAAAGATTAAATAAAAAAACAAATATTTTATTACAAGTTCACATAGCAGAAGAAAAAAGTAAATATGGGTTTGAATCAAAAGAAATTAAAGATTTTTTTAGTAATAAATTATATGAATCTTATAAAAACATAAATATAATTGGCCTTATGGGAATGGCTACGTTTACAAATAATAAAAATCAAATAAAAAATGAGTTTAATAAACTTAAACTACTTTTTGATAAAATAAAACCTATTTCAAATCAAAAATTCAAAATACTTTCAATGGGAATGAGTGGTGATTATAAAATAGCAATAGAAGAAGGAAGTAATATGGTAAGAATAGGATCTCTTATATTTGGAGAAAGAGACTAGTAACCTTTTAATTGTAAAAACTAATTGCTATAATAGCAGAGTAATTTTTTTTGAATTTTACATGGAAAAAAATAAAATTTATACATACAGCACTCTTTTACTTGCAGTTTTACTTGCAGGTTACCTTATAAATAGTATAAAAACAAGTATTGATGAAGAAGAAAGAATTTCTACAATGGAAGCAAAAATCATTGAGAAATTAAAATTGATTAGAAATGCTCAAATTGCTTTTGAGTCTGTAAAAGGTCAATATACCTCTGATTGGGATCGGTTAATTAATTTTATAGATTCTGGTAATATTTATTTAATACAAAGAAGAGAAGAAACAATACTTCTTGAATATGGAGCTGAAGAAACTACTTTATATTTAGATACAATAGGTAGTATTAGTGTAATAGATTCATTATTTTCTAATATTCCTAATTTTAGTTCTAAATCACTTCCTGCTGTACCTGGTATAGAGAATGCTACCTTTAAAATGTGGTCAGGTAAGATTGAAAAAGGTGGTGTATTAGTTAATGTAGTTGAGGTTAGAAATCCAAAACCTGTTGATCCAAATAGAAAAGAAAGTAATGAAGCAAACATTCATAAACCTTTAAGATTTGGCTCAAGAATAAGTATTACTACAGCAGGTAACTGGGAGTAATACATCTTTTATATTTAATTTTTAAATATCAATTATCAAACAAGAAGTTACAGATCATCTATTAATTAAAATCACTGATTATTCTTTTCAGTATATAGTATTAAATAAAAAAAAAATTAACGAATTAAAGTTGTATAGAATAAAAAACTTTAATTCGATTAATGAAAAAATTGATGCAATTATTGATATTGTAAAAAAAGATAAAATATTTAAAAATAAAGAATGGAAAAGCATTAAGATATCAATAGCTAATACAAAATTTAGTTTAATTCCAGAAGAATTTTTCAATTCTAAAAAATTAAATCTTTATTTAAATAAAACAAGTTCATATTCAACAAAAAGTGATATAATTAATTTTTGTTTTCACAAAAATTTAAAACTATATAACATTTATGCAGTTGAAAAAAAATTATTTAGTTGGTGTAAAAAATCATTTAAAAATATGAGTTTATTCCATGAATCAAGCGCATTAATAAATGGTTTTTATAAAATTAATGAATCGAAAGGTACTGTTTTTTATATTTATTTTGATCTTCAGGTTTTTCATATATTAATTTTCAAAAACAAAAAATTACTTTATTATAATTTTTTCTTAATAGAAAAAAATAAGTTTTTAAAGTATATTTTTTTAGTAATAAATGAATTAAAAATAGATAGAAACAATATTAAACTTGTTATTTCGGGGAAAGACTTGAAAAATTTTAATAGTAAATTGAAAGAATACTTTAAAAGTGTATCAATATATAAAACAAATGATTTCACTATAAAAACAAAAGAAAGTAATACAATTAGTTTATTATTTAATCATTATTTATAATAAATTAGTAAAAATTAATTTAATGAAAAAAATTGCTTTATTTCCTGGTTCATTTGATCCATATACATTAGGTCATCATGATATAATTCAAAAAAGTTTGAAATTATTTGATCAAATTATTATTTGTATCGGACATAACTCAAATAAAAATAGATATTTTGATCAAAATAAAATATTAAAGAAAATAAAAAAATTATACGAAAAAAATAAAAATATTGATGCTATTATATATAATGAATTAACGGCAAAATTAGCTAGAAAATATAATGCGGATTTTATTTTAAGGGGCTTAAGAAATACTACAGATTTTGAATTTGAAAATTCTATATCACAATTAAATAAACATTTAAATAAAAATCTTGAGACCGTATTCATTATAACAACACCAAAGTATGCACATATAAGCTCCACCATCATTAGAGAAGTACATGAATACGGTGGAAATATAAACAAATTTTTACCTTATAAACTTAAATAAGTTTTAATATGAATAAAATATTTTTTATTCCATTCTTTTTATTTTTTATATCTTCTAACCTTTGTTTATCCCAAACAAATAAACCTATCTTACACGGCAAACACTGGATTGCAATTACAGGAAAACCACTTGGTGCTACTTCAGGTGCAATGATTTTTAGCAAAGGAGGTAATGCAATTGATGCAGCATGTGCAATGGTTGCCTCAACTGCAACAATGTGGGATGTTTTAGGATGGGGAGGAGAAACTCAAGCTTTAATATATCATCCAAAACTTAAAAAAGTAATAGGTATCAATGCTTTAGGTGTAGCTCCAACAGGTGCTACTCCAGAGTTTTATAGAGATAAAGGATACTCAATACCTCCTAGATATGGTCCATTAGCAGCAGTTACACCTGGTACTCCAGCCGGAATTATGGTGATGCTAGCTGAATATGGTACAATGAGTCTTGAAGAAATATTACTTCCAGCAATAGAAATGGCAAAAGGTTATCCCATTGAAGCTCAGGCAGCCAACTCAATAGAAAGAAATAAAGATGAAATAAAAAAATGGAAATACTCAAAAAATATTTTCTTAACTAATCAAGGTGAAGAAAGAGAAGCACCAAATGAAGGGGAAATATTTATTCAAAAAAATTTATACAATACATTAAAAAAATTAGTTAAAACAGAGAGAGAAGCTTTAAAAAGTGGGAAAAATAGAAAAGAAGCTATATACGAAGCCTATAAAAGATTTTATGAAGGTGATATTGCAAAAGAAATTGCAAGGTCTACTCAAGAGCAGGGAGGACTTATTACTATAGAAGATTTAAAAAATTATAAAGTTTATATAGAAGAACCATTAAAAACAACATATAAAAATATTGATGTATATAAATTAACAACTTGGGTTCAAAGTCCAGTATTTCTTCAGTCTCTAAATATGGTTGAAAATTTAGATGTTAAATCTATGGGTTTTAATTCAACAAATTATATACATAATCTTTATCAAATAATGAATTTATCTTTTGCAGATAGAGATTTTTATTATGGTGACCCATATTTTGAACCAAAAGAACCTATTGAGGGTCTATTATCAAAAGAGTATGCTAAAGAAAGAGTAAAACTAATTTCTGATAAAAATAATAAAGAAATCAAACCCGGTAACCCATACAATTTTCAAAAAGGAAATAACCCTTTCTTAAACTATATTGATTCATGGGAAACAGATAATAATTTAGATAAAATCAAATCTGCTTTTGATCTAAATCATAATATGAGTTTAAACTATAATTTTAAAGAATCATTTATGGCTGGGACAACAACAGTTCAAGCAGCTGATTCCTCTGGCTGGATCGTATCTATTACTCCTAGTGGAGGATGGATTCCTGCAGTAATTGCTGGAAATACAGGTATTGGATTAAGTCAAAGAATGCAAAGCTTTGTCTTAGATCCAAAAGATGGTCCATATAATGTATTGGAACCTGGGAAAAGACCTAGAGCTACGCTCACACCAACTATTGCTCTTAAAAATAATAAACCATATTTATCATTCGCAGTTCAAGGAGGAGATTCACAAGATCAAAATCTTTTACAATTTTTTCTTAATATAGTTGAGTTTGACATGAATGTACAAGAAGCTAGTGAAGCACCTAATATAAATAGTTTTCAAATGAGATCATCGTTTGGATACCATGAAAATAAACCTGGTGATTTACTACTGCATGATTCAACACCTCAATTTATTAGAAAAGAATTAAGAAAAAAAGGATACAAACTTCAGTTTAGACCTAAAACATCAGGTCCAATAAATGCTATTTTTTTTGATAATATTAATAAAACATTCCAAGGAGGATCTAGCGATTTTGGAGAAGATTATGGAATTGCATGGTAATTATAATCAATCTATAACTGTAAAAAAAAGGATTTTATCTTCTAAAGATGATTTATGGAATTTAATTTCAAAACCAGGGTATTTAAACTTGGTACATCCTTTTTGTAAAAATAATAATGTAATTAATTGGAATTCAGATAATCATAAAGATGAATTAACTTACCATAATAATTTAAAATATATTCGGAGTTTTGTAAAATGGAACAAAAAAAAAGGGTATGAATTAATTATCGGAGAAAAAAATAAAAAAAAATCATTAGTAAAATGGAATATTTCATTAGTAAAAAATAAAACTTACTTATCAATTACTGTATATCCATATTTTATGAATCAATACCCTAAAATTATTTCCTTTTTACCATATTTAATTTATATAAAACCTATGTTAAAATCATATTTAAATTCAGTTCTACTAGGAATAAATTGGTATTTACAAACTAAAAAACCAGTATCCAAAAATCAATTCGGAAAACATAAATGGTTTTCATAAAAAAATTAATAATCAACAGATTATCAAACATCAAACCTATCAGCATTCATTATTTTTAGTTCCTTTCCCAGATGAAAATTTCAATTCACCACTAGTAAAAGGGCATTTTCCTGATTTTCCATTTGATAACTCTTTCATAGGTGTTTTTAAAATTTTACAAAAATAAGAGCCTCCTGCCGGGATCGAACCAGCGACCTAGTGATTACAAATCACTTGCTCTACCATCTGAGCTAAGGAGGCTAATACAGGGAGCAAAAATATAATATTTTTTAAATATCTAATTAACCATATTACAATAATTTTGATATACTTCTGAGGGTGATAAAAGTTTACTTCTGTAATAATGAATAGCTGCAATTGCTCCATCAAAATAAATACCATTTCTACCTCCATTTTGAGAGCTTGCTTCACTCCCATCTCCTAAAATACCATATCTATTATTAGAAGTTGGAGCAGTACCTAATGCGGTCATAGTTCCATCAGCATTATAAGTTTTATCAACTAACCCATCTACATAAAAAATAATTTGTTGATTTGATACTGAAAAAGTATAACCAACATAATGCCATTCTCCATCATTAATTCTAGTATTACCAACAATATCAAAACAACATTGACCAGAAAAACCACCTCCAGAACCAATACCTATATTTCCTCTATCCGAAGTATTTCCAGCCATAGCAACTTCACCTGCATTACTAATTGTAAGTTGAAATTTTTCACTCCTATCAAAATCAATAATAGACCAATTGTCACTATCCCAAACTCCTGGAGTTCCTGAATTATAAGTTGTTTTAACCCATGCAAAAACACTCATTTCAGAAATAGTATTATTAATATTTAATGATTTTATATAAGCATAATGATTTGAACCATTAAAAGTAAAAAATCCATCTACTATTACACCATTGCCATTATTAAAACCGTTTTGTAAATTATTTATAAGAATTGCATCATATCCATTACCAGATAAATCAGCCAATGTTGTTCCAGAACCAGAATAGGAATTAGGATTACCAACATCATAATGAATAGTTAATCCATTATTAATAATTTCACAAGATTCTCCAGCATGAATAGCTTGAAATGTAGGTAGAGAGATTTGACAAAAAGATTGTATTGAAAGAAATAATATTTTGATTAAAATATAACTGAATTTCATTTTTAAAAAAAAATTTACTAAAAATAAAAAATTTATATCATTAATAATGGATCCAATAACCTTTTATCTTATTATTTGAAATCTCAAGAGTAGGAAAAGGAAATTTAATGTAGCTTATAGAATTAAAAACTTTTTTAAGAAATTTTGAATTTGTATTAATTTTAGAAAAATCAACATCTAGGGATAAATAAAATTGTCTATATCTTTTATATTCTGGAATCATAACACCTTTATATTTAGTCAAATTTTCAAATTCACCTAACATACCATCACCACCATAACCTATTGATAAAGCAAGCCAATCAGGTAAAAATTCAGATTTAATAAATTTATTTGGAGTAAATGAAAACCAATAGGTATAACCATTATAATCATAAATAAGTTCTGAAATAAAATTATTTTTACCAAGGTAACCATTAGCATTCCTAGCATATATTGACCTTGAAAAGGTAAGCTTAGGTTTGATCCATTGTTCATTAAATACTTTTTGTTGAACAATAAAAAAAGTTGAACCTAATGCATTAGCAATTATATCAGATACAGAAAAGCCCCATCCATCATAATATGCGTCAAAAAATTCAATTGGTGCTTCTAAAATAAAACCTTGTGAACCACCAAATAATATAGCTTTATTTTCTTTAAAATTAGATTTTTTTAAAATTTTATAACCTACTAAGCTTTCCAAATAAGAAGCATAAAAATGTCCAAATTTATCTATTTGAAGCCAACCCTTAGAATCATTATAAAAATGAAAAGGAACTCTTTGTTTATCGCTATACCACTGAAATCTAAGATAAGAAATAGTACCAGCCAAAACTGCTCCTTCAATAGCTAAAAATTTATATAATTTTTTTTTATTTAATTTATTTGAGGATGTATCATTTGAAATTGTAAAATTATTTTTAGAAAATGAATTTAAATTGATGAATAGTAATAATACAATTAAGAGCCTTGACATTTAATGTTATATTAATTAGAAAACCTTAATTTTAAAAAAAAACATATATTTGATATAAAAATAACCCAATATGAAAACTAATTTACTAATATTAATTTTATCATTTTATTTATTTAATTACGATTTAATTTCTCAAAAAAATAACTACCATACCAGCAAAGCTTCAATTTTTGAAAATATAAATGTTAGAAATATTGGTCCAGCAAAAGTTTCTGGTAGAATAACAAAAGTAATTAAGGATTATACTAATTCTAATATTTGGTATGTTACAACTGCTTCAGGTAATGTATGGAAGACTTTAAACTCTGGCACAACTTGGATTTCAATTTTTGAACATTATGGATCATACTCTATAGGAACTATTAATATGGATCCAAAAAATCCAAATATTTTATGGTTAGGAACCGGGGAAAATAATAGTCAAAGATCTGTTGGATTTGGAGACGGAATCTATAAAAGTATAGATGGAGGGAAAACATGGGAAAATATGGGTTTAAAAACATCTGAACACATAGCAAAAATTATTATTGATCCAAGTGACTCTGACAACATATATGTTGCTTCTCAAGGTCCTTTGTGGAGATCAGGTGGAGAAAGAGGTCTCTATAATTCCTCTGACGGAGGAAAAAATTGGAAAAGAATTCTACATATAAGTGAAAATACTGGTATATCTGATGTCGTTATGGATCACAGTAATAATATTTTATATGCAAGCACCTATGAAAGAAGAAGACACTTTGGGATTTTAGTTGCTGGTGGGTCAGAAGGCGGTATCTTTAAATCGATAGATAAAGGTAAAACTTGGAAAAAATTAAAAAATGGATTACCAACTGGAGATATAGGAAGAATTGGACTTGAAATATCACCGCAAAAAGCAAATGTTGTCTATGCATTAATTACTGCAAAAAAAGAAACAAAGGGTTTTTATAGATCTGATAATTATGGAGAAACTTGGGAAAAAATGAGTGATTATCAAGTTGTTGACTCTCAATATTATGTAGAAATTTTTGCAGATCCCCATCAATTTGATAAGATATATTCTGTTGATATGAGATCATATGTTACAGAAGATGGTGGAAAAACATTTAATAGAATTCCAGAAAACAAAAAACATGTTGATAGCCATGATGTTATTTTTGATATTAATGATCCTAATTATATCATGATAAGTTGTGATGGAGGAATTTATGAAAGCTTTGATAAAATGAAAACATGGAGATTTATAGATAATCTTCCAATTATTCAATTATATAGAGTTGGTATTGATAATAGTAAACCTTTTTATAACGTATACGGTGGAACTCAAGATAATGACAGTTTTGGAGGACCATCTAGGACTAAAAATAGATCTGGAATTAGAAATAGTGACTGGTTTGTCACTACCGGAGGAGATGGGTTTCAAGTTAGAGTAGATCCGAAAAACCCAGATATTATTTATACCATGTCACAATATGCTGGAATAATGAGATATGATAAGTCTAATGGAGAAAAAATAGGAATAAAACCACAACCAGGAATTAGTGAAGCAGCATTTAGATGGAATTGGGATTCACCTTTAATAATAAGTCCTCATAATTCAAATAGATTATATTTTGCTGCAAATTATCTTTTTCAAAGTGATAATAATGGTGATTCATGGAAAAAAATTAGCAAAGACTTGACAAGAGATGAAGATAGAAATAAGAAAAAAGTAATGGGAAAAGTTTGGAGCGTAGATGCAATTTTTAAAAATGTTTTTACTTCGCCATTAGGAACAATAGTTGCTCTTGACGAATCAACATTAAGTGAAGGACTTATTGTTGTGGGAACTGATGATGGATTAGTTCAAATCACAAGAGATAATGGCAACACTTGGGATAAATATGAAAATTTCCCTAGTGTCCCAGAAAAGGCATATGTAACTGATGTATTAGCTTCAAAACATGATTTAAATACAATTTATGTTTCATTTAATTATCATAAATATGGAGATTTTAAACCATATATAATAGTAACAAAAGATGGTGGTAAAACATGGAAATCAATATCAAATAATATACCTAAAAACAATTTTGTATGGAGTGTGGTTGAAGATCATATAAACCCTAACTTATTATTCATAGGAACAGAATTTGGAATGTTTTATTCAATAAACGGTGGAAATTCATGGAATAAATTTAAAAAAATACCTACTATTCCTATAAGAGATTTAGAAATACATAAAGAGGAAGATGATTTGGTTGCAGCATCATTTGGGAGAGGGTTTTTTATTATTGATGATTATTCTCCAATAAGAGAATTTACAAACGATATATTATCAAAAGAAGGGCATTTATTTTCAGTAAAAGATGTTATGCAGTATATAATAGCATCACCTGAAAAAACTGCAACTGGACATAACTTTTTTACTTCACCCAACCCTCCATATGGACTCAAATTATCATATTATTTAAAAAATGATAAAAAAAGTAAGTATGAAAAAAGAATTCAAACCGAAAATTATAAATTTAAAAAGGGTGAAACCATTAATTACCCAACAAAAAAAGAACTTGAAGGTGAAGCCAAAGAAAAATCTCCAAAAACTTTATTAACAATTATTTCTGAAGATGGTAAAGTTATAAGAAGAATACCGGGTAAAAATAAGAAAGGATATCATGAAAGTTATTGGGACTTAAGAACATTCAGTTATAGGAATATTGAAGATGAACAAGATTTTTCAGGACCATTAGTGCCTCCAGGAAAATATTCTGTTTATTTAGAAGAGTTTGTAAATAATATTTTTATAGCTCTATCAGAAAAGTTTTCTTTTAATGTTATACCTATAGATAGCAAATCATCTCAAACGGAAAGAGAAAGTCTATTTCAATTTCAAATAAAATTTGATAAACTATTTGCTGATGTAGAAAAACTAATAGATGATATAAATAATAAGATAAAAAAGGTTGATGGAGAAATTAATAAATTAATTAAGTCAGAAAATGAAAAAGATTTATCTGAATTAAATAATAAGAAAGGAAAATTAATGGATTTAAGAATGGAACTAACCGGAACCATAAGTCTTAATTATGCTGATGTTTTTTCAGACTCACCCCCTTCACTACTAAGAAGACTAGGTTCAATGAATTGGGAATTACATAGTACAACATCAAAACAAACAAAAACTCATGAAAAGACCTTAAATATATCTAAAGAAAAATATGAACAAGTATTAAATAAGTTTAAAAATTTACAATAATTTTTTTAAAAATTCAGTGTCAATATTACTACCACACATTAAACACAATACATTACTTTTTTTTGGTATTGATATTTTGTCATAAACCAAAGCGGCAATTGTTGCAGCTGCAGCAGGCTCTACTATTAATTTTTCATTCTTTATTATTTGTTTTAAAGAATTTTTAATTTCACTTTCCTTAACACAAACTACTTTATCAACAAATTTTTTAATATATTTTAAAGTTATATTTCCAGCAAATGGGGCAGCTAATCCATCAGCAATTGTAATATTAGAAGATAAAAATTCTGGTTTATTTGAAATTAAACTTTTACTTATTACGTTAGAGTTTATAGGTTCTACGCCAATGATTTTAATTTTAGGATTTAATGTTTTTAATACTGAAGAAATACCAGAGATTAATCCACCTCCGCCCACTCCGATAATAACATATTCGATTTTTTTTAAATATTCAAATATTTCTAAACCAATTGTTCCTTGACCATATATTACATGGTCATCATCAAATGGGTGAATAAGTGTTAAATTATTTTTTTTCATTACTCTCATACATTCTTCTAACATATTATTTTTAGTTAAAATAATATTGCCACCGTAATATTTTGTCGATTTTATTTTATCTTTTGATGCTGTATATGGCATAATAATAGTAGATTTTATTCCTTTTTCGCTAGCGGCCCAAGCTAAAGCTTGTGCGTGATTACCTGCAGATAGACTAACTACACCATTATTTTTTTCAATATCCGAAATGTAATTTAGCTTATTTAATACTCCTCTTACTTTAAATGAACCAGTCTTTTGAAAAGATTCAAGCTTTAGATATAAATTAAAATTTAATAATTTAGAAAAAAAAAAAGACTTTATTATTGGTGTATGATTTAACTTCTTATAAATATTTTTTTTTGCTATTAAAACATTTTTAATGTCAAAAAAACTCATTTCATATTTATTTTTAACAAATTTAAATGGTTTTTTAAAGTATCAACTTTATTTGAAGCTTCTAAAATTTGTTTATCATAATCTTTTTTTAAGTTATTGGCATTTTCAGAAATCTTTAAAAAGTCTACATTAACTTTCAAATTCTTAACTTCACTTTCAATTTTATTTATTCGATTTATTAAAACTTTTTCTTTCTTGCGAAGTTTCTCCTTATATGGTGGGTTTTTTAAAATATCTTTCAAGTCCATATTAAAATTAAAAGAAGATAAATCATCTTCAGACATTGATTTAATTGATTTACTAACAGATTTAATTGATTCATCAAACATATCATTAATTTCTTTAATTTTATCTTTAGCTACAGAACCAATCTTATTAAACTGATTTTGTAGTTTTAAAAGATCATTAGAAGAAAAATTATCATCCTTTGATAACTCTAATATTTTATTGCACACATCAGATTTTAATTCGTAATTTGAATTATACTCATTAATTAAATCTTTATCTTCAAATCTCTTTCTCTCAAAAAAATAATCACAAGAAGTTTTAAACTTCTTGTAAATTTTATCTTTCATTTTAATTGGAACTTTACCAATTTTTTTCCATTCCTTTTGAATTCTTTGAATTTCAATTGTTGTATCTTTCCAGTTATTGCTTTCTTTTAAGATTTCAACTTTTTCAATCAAATTAAGTTTTAATTCTAAATTATTATTGTAAGAAGATTCTATTTCCTTAAAATAATTAGATTTTTGGTTAAAAAAGGTTTTGAAAATCAACCAAAATTCTTTGTTAATAGTTTTTGAATCTTTTTTTGGAACTCCACCAACTTTTTCCCATTCATCTTTTAAACTTAATACTTCAGAAGTTTTAGCTTTCCATTCACTAATATTATTAATTTTTATATTATTAAAAGGAGTGATTTTTTTTAATATTTCATTCTTTTTTTCTAGGTTGGCTTCAAGTGTTTTTTTAATATCAACAAAAAATTCTTTTTTGTTTTTGTAAATTTTATCAGAGGCGTTTTTTAATCTATTCCAAACCTTTTCTTTATCTTTTAATGGAACAGGTCCAGTTTCTTTAAACTTAGTATGAATCTGATTTAATTTAGAGATTGATTGTTTTAAATTACTTGACTTTAACAATTTTTCAGCTTGTTCACAAAGATCATTCTTAATCTCTAAATTTTTCTTTGAATCTAAGTCTTTCAACTCAAAATAAATACTTCTGTTATTATAAAAAATATCTAAAAGAGCATTATAACTACTCCATAATGATTTTTCCTTTTTCGAATCAATAAAACCTACATTTTTCCATTCTTCTTGAAGCTTCTTAACTGAATTATGTATAGATGAATCATTATCATTACTTTTTAATAGATTTCTTAAACTTTTAATTACATCTCTCTTTTTTTTTAACTTTTGAGAAATTGACAAGACTGGAGCACTTTCAAGATTAGGATTAGATTCATTTTTAACATCAATATTTTCAGAATCAATATCTGGTTTTGGTTTTTTTTCTAAAACATTAGTGTTTTTATTTTTCATAAGTTTAGCAAAAATACAAAATTAATTTAATCTAGGGTTAATTGGATAATTAGAAAACATCTTATGGGTTTTGCTACTGTTTTGTAAAACATATCTCCAAATATTTTTATAATTACTTGAAAAAATAATATTTGAATCAAATTTAGAAATAACAATCCATGAATTTTCATTCAATTCTTCTTGTAATTGACCTTTATTCCAACCTGAATAACCAATAAATAATTTAAACTGATCTTTTTTAATTTCTTTATTTTTTATCAAATCATGTAAATAATCAATGTTTTTACTGAAAAATAAATCATTATTAATTTTAACACTTTCAGTATTTATAATGTTTTTTTTGTGTAAAAAAAACATGCTTTTATCAACAGGGCCTCCTAAAAATATATTTTCATTCTTCAATATCTTTGAATTAATGTTTTTTAAATTTTGATTTGAAGATTTATTAATTTGTAATCCCACTGTTCCATTTTTATTATGATCACATATCAGAATTACTGATCTATTAAAATATGAATCAATTAATAAAGGTTGAGCAACTAATAAATAACCCTTTTTTAAATTAATTCCTGAATTAAAATCAAAGAAATTTATATTCATATAAAAAAGAAATAAATTTATATAAAAATAACAAAATGATAGAAAATTTACATTCGATGAGAATAGATTATTCTGGTAAAGATTTAATTAAAAAAAAATTTAAAAAAAATCCTATAAAACAATTTAATTTATGGTTTCAAGAAGCTGTTAAATTCAAAATAAAAGAACCTAATGCTATGATTTTATCTACAATCAAAAAAAAAAATAAGCCTACTTCAAGAACAGTATTATTAAAAGAAGTAGATAATAAAGGTTTTATTTTTTTTACAAATTACAATAGTAATAAAGGAGTAGAAATTAAAAATAATAAAAATGTATCGTTAAATTTTTTATGGAAGAATATGGAAAGACAAATAATAATTGAAGGTATTACAAAAAGAATAAGTGAAATATCGTCTATAAATTATTTTAATAAAAGACCTAGAGATTCTCAAATTTCAGCATGGGTTTCAGATCAGAGTAAAAAAATAAAAAATAAAACAGTTTTAGAAAATCAATATAAAAAAATGGTTAAAAAGTTTGAAAAAATTGAGATAATTCCAAAACCAACCTGTTGGGGAGGGTATATTGTTTTACCTAATAAAATAGAATTTTGGCAAGGAAAAAAATCAAGATTACATGATAGAATATGTTATAAATTAATAAATAAAGATTGGAAAAAATTTAGGTTATCTCCCTAAAAGATTAAATAAATTCTTTATTCTAATTTTTTTACTACTCTTAAACCCTTCCCCATAATCAACACCAATAGAATGTCCAAATTCAATTGACCTTGATTCAATAAACTTTATAAAATGTTTAGATGATATATAAGATTCTGGCTCTTTTGATTTTGAATCATAAAATTGACTCTTAAAACAAAGTATTGCTTTCATTTTTTGTTCAAAATGTTTAGAAATATCAACTATAAAATCTGGTTCTATATATTTATCTTGAATTGAAAATAATATAATTTCTGGTCTCCAACATTTCTGATGTACTTTATTTAGCTTTGTTTTATATTTTCGTAATCCAGATATAAAACATGATTCATAAACAAGTTTTGATGCTTTATCATGATCAGGGTGTCTATCATTTGTTGCATTTGTAATGACTATATCAGGTTTATATTGTCTAATTTTTTGAACAATTTTTAATTTATTTTTATTTGATATTTTGAATAAACTATCTTTAAAATTAAGATTTTTTCTAAATTGAACTTGCATTAATTTAGCTGAATTATTTGCTTCTTTAATTCTTATTTTTTCATTACCTCTCGTACCTAATTCTCCCTTGGTTAAATCAATTATTCCAACTTTCATACCCATTTTTACAGAAGAAATAATTGTTCCCGAACAAGATAACTCAGCGTCATCTGGATGAGCCATAATAACTAAAATATCTAATTTCATGTTAAATTATTCTCAGATAAAAATTTTTCAGCTTCTAATGCTCCCATGCATCCCGTACCAGCAGCAGTTACAGCTTGTCTATATATCTTATCCTGAGCATCGCCAGTAGCAAAAATACCTTTTATATTAGTTTGAGTTGTGCCAGGCTTAGTTAAAATGTATCCATTCTCATCTAAATCAAGATAATCTTTAAATATATCAGTATTAGGTTTATGACCTATTGCAATAAATAATCCTGAAATTTTTAATTTAGATTTAGTATTCTTCAGGTTATTTAAAACTTCAACAGATTCAACTTTGTTATTACCTAAAACATCCACAACTTCACTATTCCACAATATTTCAATATTTTTATTATCAAAAACCCTTTTTTGCATAATTTTTGAAGCCCTTAATTCATTTCTTCTAACAAGAAGAAAAACTTTTTTTGTAATTTTTGATAAATAAAGAGATTCTTCTGCAGCAGTATCACCTCCTCCAACAACAGCAACTATTTCATCCTTAAAGAAAAAACCATCACAAACAGCACATGCAGAAACACCATTACCATTAAATTTTTTTTTCAGATTCTAATCCAAGCCATTTTGCTGAAGCACCGGTAGAAATAATAACTGAATTTACAATTAAATTTTTATCATTATCATCAATAATTTCAAATGGATATTTAGATAAATTCACAGATTTAATAAAACCTCCTTTTATAATAGTTCCAAATCTTTCAGCCTGCTTTTGAAAATCTATCATCATTTCAGGACCCTGAACACCATTGGGATAACCAGGATAATTTTCAACATCAGATGTTATAGTTAACTGACCTCCTGGTTCTTTACCTTGATAAAGAATTGGATTTAAACCAGCTCTAGAAGCATAAATAGCAGCAGTATAACCTGCAGGTCCTGAACCAATAATTAATAAATCTATAATATCACTTTTCATAAAATTTAAATGTAATATTAATTATTTTTCAGGCTTTGGAATCAAAACTTTTCTAGAAAGTCTAAATTTTCCGGTTTTTTTATCAATTTCTGTTAGTTTAACTTTTATTTCTTCTCCTTCTTCAAGAACTCCTTCCATACTTTCTAATCTTTCCCATGTAATTTCAGAAATATGTAATAGCCCATCTTTTCCAGGCATAAATTCAACAAAAGCACCAAAAGGCATTATGTTTTTAACTTTGCCAACATATTCTTCACCAACTTCTGGTAATGCAACAATAGCTTTAACCTTTTCAATAGCAGCATCCATATTTTCTTGATTAGCAGCAAAAATATTTACAACTCCAGCATCATCAACCTCTTCAACTAAAACTGTTGCTCCTGAATCTTTTTGAATTTGTTGAATAATTTTACCTCCAGGACCAATTACAGCTCCAATCATATCTTTTGCAATAGACATTTTGAAGGATCTTGGTGTATGAGGTTTAAAATCTTTTTTAGACTCTTTAA
>CABZXU010000018.1 GCA_902529805.1 uncultured Marinoscillum sp. | reverse complement strand
TCAAATAACTAGCCATAAAGGTTTAAAGGGAAATTTAACTTTAAAAGTCAATAATAAATTTGATTTAAATAGCAAAAGAATAAAATTTATTTACGCTGAAATAAAATCAAATAAAATCCCTTTTGAAGTTGAAAAAATTAATTTAATTAAAGAAGGGGTTTATTTAGTTAAGTTATTAGAATATGACAACAGGGAATCAACAAATCAACTAGTTAAAAAGAAAATATTCATAGATGAAAAAATTATACTTAATAAATTGGAGGAATTAGAAAATCTTGTAGGGTTTAATATAATTGAAAAAAATAATAAAATAGGTACAGTAAAAGATTACTATAATCAAGAACAGCCAATTTTATTTTGCAAAATAGGAAATAAAGAGGTTTTGATTCCCTACGTTAAAGATATAGTAGAAAAGAGAGATGATGTCAAAAAAAATATTTATGTTAACCTACCAAAAGGATTATTAGATTTAAATTAACATGATCAATATTGACATTTTAACTTGCTTACCTCAACTTCTTGAAAGCCCACTCAATCATAGTATCATAAAAAGAGCTAAGGAAAAAAAATTAGTAAAAATTAAGATTCATGATTTGAAAGATTATTCAAATAACAAACATAAAAAAGTAGATGATTATGCTTTTGGAGGTGGTGGTGGAATGGTTTTAAAAATTGAACCAATCTATAATTGCATAGAAATCATTAAAAAGAAGAAAAAAATAGATCTAATTATTTATATGAGCCCTGATGGAGAAAAACTAAATCAAAAAAAAGCTAACAAACTATCATTATATAAAAATATCATAATAATTTGTGGCCATTATAATGGTATAGATGAAAGAATTAGAAAAAATATAGTCAATAGTGAAATTAGTATCGGCGATTATGTTTTAACTGGAGGTGAATTACCTGCAGCAATATTAATTGATTCGATAGCAAGGTTGATACCAGGTGTGTTATCAAATGAATCAACGGCTCTTAATGATTCTTTTCAAGATGATCTTTTAGGATACCCAAATTATACTAGGCCTGCTGAATTTAAAGAATGGAAAGTTCCTAGTATACTATTATCAGGAAATAAAAAGGAAATTGAAAATTGGCGAATCAAAAAATCAATTGAAAACACCAAAAACAAAAGACCTGATCTTCTGAAATAAAAATTTCTATTCATAATTTAAAAGTTCTAATAAAATTTTAAAAAAATAAAAATAGACTATATTTGCACACTTAAATAAAGGATTATGTCATTAGAAAAAATACAAATGGACAAGGAAAATGTTGAAAAAAGGAAAAATTTTCCTGATTTTAAGTCTGGAGATATAATTAATGTTCATGTAAAAATCCGAGAGGGAAATAAAGAAAGAATACAGCAATTTCAGGGAACTGTAATTCAAAGAAAAAGCATAAGAACAAATGGAGAGACTTTTACCATAAGAAAAATTTCTGATTCGATAGCTGTTGAAAAAATTCTACCACTTTTTTCACCAAATATTGAAAAAATAGATGTTATTAGAAAAGGAAAAGTCAGAAGAGCCAGATTATTTTATTTGAGAAAAAGAAAAGGTAAGCAAGCAAAAATTAAACAAAAAATTTAATTTTGAATCAACCATTATAAGGTTGATTGTATGAACCTATCATTTGAAAAATATCAGGCATCAGGAAATGATTTCATTTTAATCAATCAATACAATAATAATTTTTTATTAAATAAAAAAAGAATAAAATTTTTATGTGATAGAAACTTAGGGGTGGGTGCAGATGGTCTAATAATTTTCAGAAATACACAAACAGCAGACTTTGAAATCAAATTTTACAATCCAGATGGATCTGAAAGCTTTTGCGGAAATGGAAGTAGATGCGCTGTTCATTTTGCTATTTCAAATAATATATCAAAAAAAAACTTTTCCAGATTTCTTGCAAAAAATAAATATCATGAAGCCTTTGTAAATAGGAGCAAAATTTCAATCAAGATGAATAACATATCAAATATCAAAAAAATAGATAATGATTATTATGTTGACTTAGAGTCCCCCCATTATGTAAGGTTTTGTAAGGATTTAAATAATTTAGATTTCAACAAAAACATTAAAAATATTAAGTTAAACTACAATCCAAAATATGGGCTTTTTAATATAAATCTTATTCAAATCATAAATAAAAATGAAATAAGTGTAAGAACTTTTGAGAAAGGTGTTGAAGGCGAAACCCTTAGCTGTGGTACAGGAGCAATAGCCTCATCAATTGCAGCTTCATTTAAAAAATGTGAAAGCCCATTAAAAATAAATTACGCAGGAGGATCAATGAAGGTTAGATTTACCAAGAATATAAATATTTTTGAAAATATTTATTTGGAGGGTTCTCAGAATTTTGTTTATTCTGGTAAAATAAAAATTTGACTTGATACATTTTTTTTATTTTTGAGGTATAAATGAAATAGAACAATGAGAAAATTTCAATTATTTATTTTAATATTAGTACTATTATATTCATGTAATATGAATAATGAAAACAAAGAAATTGTGTTTAGTGAAAGATTTGGTTTCGGTAAGATAGTTGGCAAAATAGAAAATAAAACAATAAAAGAAGCATCTGGTTTAGTAGAAAGCATCGAAAACCAAAATGGCTTATGGACACATAATGATGGAGGAGATGGTCCATTTTTATATTTTATTTCCAATCTAGATGCAAAAATTTTAAAAAAAATAAGTTTGGTTGGGATAAAAAATGAAGATTGGGAAGATTTAGCAATTGGGCCAAGCATATTAGGTGATACAAGCACATACATTTACCTAGGCGATATAGGAGATAATAAAAAAAATAAAACAATAAAAAAAATTCATTTTTTTAAAGAGCCTAAAATAAAAGAATATGAAAATGAAATAATTGAAATTAATGATATAAAAACTATCAATTTTTATTCTGAAAAAAAAATAGAAAACTTTGAAACTTTAATGATTGATCCTAATTCAAGAGAATTATTTTTAATTGCAAAAAATAAAAAAAAGAAACAAAATATATATAAGATTATTACTAAGAATATACAAATAAATAAAGTTCAGGAAGCTAAAAAAGTTTTGACACTAGATTTAAAAAATTTAAAAGGAGAAATAACAGGTGGAGAAATTTCAAGAAATGGACAAGAATGTTTAATTAAAACTTATAGTAATATTTTGTTGTGGGAGAAAAAGATCGACGATAAATGGGAAAAAACTTGGTCTCAAAAACCTAAAGTATTAAAATATATTCCCGAATCTCAAGGAGAAGCTATTTGCTGGTCAAAAGACGGGAATGCGTATTTTACTCTAAGTGAAAATGAAAGCTCTGATGAAGAACAAAACTTGTTTAAATATTTAAGAAATTAATTTATTTTGATTCTATCTGGGACAATTATTGCCTCAGAAAAATTATTAATTAATTTATTTAAAGCCTTATTTGCATTTATTCTATAAAAATATTTTCCTACTTTCACTCTATAATTTGGCTGATCATATAAAGTATATATATCCAAATCAGAATAAATAGAATCGGCTGTAAAGAATATTGAATCAGCCTTTTCACGCTCTAAACCAGAAAATATTTGAATAGTATAGCCATTTAAATATTTGTCCTTTGGTTTATTTTCATAAGTTATAAAAATATTTTCAAGCTCTTTATTAAACTCAGATTCTTCAGTAAAAGAAGCTTCATTTCTATTATCAAAATTATTGGCAGCTTTCTCAGGGCTATCTCTTAAAAAAGAGAGGTCTTCAAAGTAACCCTTCTCTAAATATTGAGAAGAAACAGGGGGTTTATTTATACAACCGACAATAAATATTATAACAAAAGTTAATAATCTAATCATTTATAATAACACATTTTTCATCATTTAAGTCGCTCTCTACTTTTTTATATTTGACGTCTTTAATTACTGAACCATTTTCATATCTTACAGAGACTTTACTATTTCTTCCATAAATCTTGTTTGATTTTATAGGCTCAGATTTAATTCCATCATCACTACTCTGCTTGTTTCCAGACAAAAGTGATCTAGATTCTTCTTTGTTTGTAGAATAATCATTGCTTTGTCTTTTAACCTGTGCTTCTTTTACTTGATCGGGATCTTTGACCGGTATTTGAGAACTAGTCAAAAAAGATACAGTATCCTTGTTTACTTTTGCTATAAATCTTTTAAACAATTCAAAACCCTCGAATTTATAAATAATCAAAGGGTCCTTTTGTTCATAAACTGCACTTTGAACTGATTGTTTTAAATCATCCATTTCTCTTAGATGTTCTTTCCAGTTTAAATCAATAGTTGATAAAGTAATAATTTTTTGCATTTCTGTAATTAACAGATCTGCATCGGTTTCAATACTATTTTCTAAATCACAAGCAACACCAATCTGTTTTTTTCCATCAGTAAAAGGTATCAGAATTTTTTTTACTGTTGCTCCTTTCTCTTTATAAATTCTTTTGAGAACAGGTAAGGCTGATGATTTTATTATCTCATTTTTAGAATTATAATTATTTAGTAAACTATCATATAAATCTGATGAAATTAAATTGGAATCATTTTTTTCAAAATCATCCTTATTCATATCGAAATCAAAACCTAAAATTCCAAAAATATTTAACTTAAACTCATCAAAATTGTTCGATTCTTTAGAGGATAAAACTATATCTTCACAGGTATCATAAAACATATTAAGAATATCAACATCTAGTCTTTCTCCGTTTAAAGCATTCTTTCTTCTCTTATAAATTACTTCTCTTTGAGAGTTCATCACATTATCATATTCTAAAAGTCTTTTTCTAATAGCAAAATTATTTTCCTCAACTTTTTTTTGTGCTCTTTCAATAGATTTAGTAATCATACTATGTTGTATTACCTCGTCATCATCTATTCCTAATCGATCCATGATTTTAGTCATTCTATCTGAGCCAAATAGTCTCATTAGATTATCTTCCAAAGAAACAAAGAACTGTGAAGATCCCACATCTCCTTGTCTTCCAGCACGACCCCTAAGTTGCCTGTCTACTCTTCTAGACTCATGCCTTTCGGTACCTACGATAGCAAGACCACCAGCTTCTCTAGATTCCTCAGTTAATTTAATATCTGTTCCCCTTCCTGCCATATTAGTTGCAATAGTCACAGCACCTGGCTTACCAGCTTCAGCTACAACTTCAGCTTCTCTTGCATGTTGTTTAGCATTTAAAACTTGATGTTTTATTTTTTTTATTGAAAGCATTCTACTCAATAATTCTGAGATTTCTACAGAAGTGGTTCCAACTAACGTTGGCCTTCCTTGATCTTTTAATTCTATTATTTCATTAATAATTGCATTAAATTTTGCTTTTAAAGTTTTATAAACCTTGTCCTGCATATCATTTCTTACAATATCTTTATTTGTTGGAATCACAACACAATCAAGTTTATATATTTCCCAAAGCTCACCCGCTTCTGTTTCAGCAGTTCCAGTCATTCCACTTAATTTATTGTACATTCTAAAAAAATTCTGAAGAGTAATCGTAGCATATGTTTGAGTGGCGTCTTCAATTGTTACATTTTCCTTTGCTTCGATTGCTTGATGTAAGCCATCAGAATACCTTCTTCCCTCCATTATTCTTCCAGTTTGTTCATCAACAATTTTTACTTTACCATCCATTACTACATATTCCTGATCTTTTTCAAAAAGAGAATATGCTTTTAAAAGTTGATTAATTGTATGTATCCTTTTTGTTTTCAAACTATAATCATTAATCAACGCACCTTTTTTTTCTACAACATCTTCCTTTTTGGAATATTTCTTTTCAATTTCATCAATTTCAACTCCAATATCTGGAACGATAAAAAAGTTTGGATCATCTCCTTCGCTTGTTATTACATCTATTCCCTTATCGGTTAACTGAATAGAATTATTTTTTTCTTCTATAGTATAATATAAAGGCTCATCAGCTTCTGGCATAAGCTTGGAGTTATCCTGTAAATAATAATTTTCTGTATTTTGCATAATTGATTTTATACCCGACTCACTTAAATACTTAATCAATGGCTTGTATTTTGGCAAACCCCTAAATGCCCTAAAAAGTGCTCTTCCACCATTTTCTTCATCTTTTTGCTCAATAAGTTTTTTTGCTTCTGATAGATAGCCCGTAACCAACTTTCTTTGAAGATCGACTAGCTTACTTATTCTTGGTTTAAGATCAAAGAACTCATGATCATCTCCCTTTGGAATAGGTCCTGAAATTATAAGCGGTGTTCTTGCCTCATCAACTAGCACAGAATCTACTTCATCTACCATTGCAAAGTTGAGTTCTCTTTGTACCAATTCTTTTTTCTCTCTAACCATATTATCTCTTAGATAATCAAAACCAAATTCATTATTTGTACCATAAGTAATATTACAATTGTAAGCATCTATTCTTTCTTGAGAATTTGGAGAATACTTATCTATACAATCAACGGTTAATCTATGAAATTGAAAAATAGGGGCATTCCATTCTGCATCTCTTTTAGCCAAATAATCATTAACTGTTACGATATGAACTCCTTTATCAGATAGGGCATTAAGGTAGGCTGGTAATGTTGCAACTAGTGTTTTACCTTCACCCGTTGCCATTTCAGATATTTTCCCTTGATGTAAAACAACTCCCCCAATCAATTGAACATCATAATGAATCATGTTCCATTCTATTTCCGCTCCTGCAGCACTCCATTTATTTATCCAAACAGCATTTTTACCTTCTATTTTTACATTATCCTTAATTGATGCTAAATTATAATCAAAATCTTCTGCTTTAACCGTGATTTTTTTGTTTACGGAAAACCTTCTTGCGGTTTCCTTAACTACGGCAAATGCTTCAGGCAAAATTTCATTTAAAGTGTTTTCTATTATTTCTTTTTCTTCTACGCTTAGTTTATCAATTTTATCTAAAATCTCCTCTTTTAATTCTATGTTCTGCTCCTTTTCATTTATATAATCTTCTTTTAGAGATTTAATTTGATCCGAAACTTTTTTTGTATTAGCAGATATTTTTTCTTTAAAAGAAACTGTTTTATCTCTTAATTCTTGATCAGAAATAGATGATAATTTATCAAACTCAGAATTAATTTTATCAACATATGGATAAAGAAGCTTTAAATCTTTATCACTTTTTGTTCCAAATATTTTTTTTATACCCTTTCCTAATAAACCAAGCATACAAGTACTTTTTGAGACGTAAATTTAGAGTAATAATAGGATAAGTTATTAATTCCGCAAATAAAATTAATTTACTTATAAGAAAAACCTTAATTAAAATTTAATATTACAAGCAATCTTTAGAATATTTCTAAAACTCCACGAGAAACTATTTGGCTCACTACTAGACTCTTTTCTATTTGATTCAAAAATATAGGATGGTTTTATTTTAAAAGGTGAATTTTTAATGTTTATACTCAAACCTAAAATTACCCTATCTCTAACTAAACTTCCTTCAGACAAATTGATTTCATTTTGAAAAAATGGATTATAATTATCCCAGACATTTAAAGAATAAGCTAATCTTAACCTATATCTAAATACATTGTCTTTTAGCTCTTTTATTCTATATTCATTTCTAAGTCTTAACTTCAAATTATCATTGATCTTATAAGATAAATCAAGATGAGGCCTTAATTCAGTAACTCTATCATCACCTTTCATTTCATAAATTTCTCTGTAAAATCCACCGATAGAAAATTTATTAATCTTATAAGTTACTCCCATATCTACATGTGAGGATCGTATTCTATTATCTTCATGATTATACTTATGTTGATACTCTATTTTTAATTCAAATTTTTTATTAATTTTTCCAGCAACATCAATATTAATCCAGTCTTCAAATACTGATTGTGAAAACAAAGCGTTGGTTGAGAAGAAAAAGAATAGAAAGAGTGTTAGTAAGCGTATGATAATAAAATTAATTTATGCCAAAATCTTTAAAGATTTGATTTCTCATATTTTCATTAATTGATATTGCAAGGATAACAGAAACTAAAAGTCCTATAAATGCATACACAGTATCTTTGACTAGTAACTTAATAGCACGAACTTTATCTCCATCAATTTTTCTAATATTTATTGCTATTTCTCTTCCTCCAAGAAGTCCAATAAATACCCAAGTCGTACTGATAGGAATAGAACTAACAATTTTAAGGTAATATAACAAACATGCATAAATAAAGTCAACAACTGTTGCTGCTCTAACATCAATTATATCACTTTTTTCTGTTACTATTTCCTGTATTTTATCTCCTTTCAAATAAAATAATAATCCTAAACCAAAGAATACAGTTGAAGCAACTAATACAAATTGATCCAGATTTAATGATCTAGGCAAAACGACGGCAATATTAGCCATATCCTGCATAATCCAAGTTGACCACAATGCACCACTGGAAATCCATTGCAAAGGGACCCAGACTTTGGAAGGGTTTTCTTTTTTATACTTTTCAAAAATATTTGTTGTAATTGTCCAAACTATTATTGCAGTGATAAATGCAATCATATATCCAAAAAAACTTTTTTCAATTATACTAGTAATAGAGCTAGCCTTAGTTGTAAAAGCACTTAAAAGAAGTATTGAAGTAGAAACCGGCATTTTAAACCTTGTGATTATCAATAATACTACCGGAGCAAAAACTTGTAAAAAAATAAAACTAGAAGGTGCCTCATTTAAACCTTTAGTTGTTAATCTGCCATGGCTAATATCTCCATCATAATTCAACCAACTATAGGTAACAGTCAACAAAAAAATAGACCCCATAAATAACCATAGATAATACCATTTTCTATGAGAATTTGAAGCAATAAAGGTTCCAATCGTTTGAATACTATCATTCGCTATTGCTGAATATGCGGCCAAGAAAAAGACTGTCCACATTGCAATGTCTTTATAAGGTGCTACAAACCAACAAAGAACTGTTAAAAGGAAAACAACAATTGGAAATATGTGTTTATCAGATAATTTAATCACACTACAAAAATATTATTTAGGGTTAAAATATTAATTACGAGTATGTTAAAAAATAATTAAGTCTTAAATAGTTATATTATGTTTATGTTAACAAAGAAATTCTAAGGATTCTATTTAATTCAAAAAAAAAGCAATATGTATTACCTTTGTAAAACAAAAAAATAAATAATGATAAAAATTGATAAACTTATTGATTCAATAACATCGTATCTAAAAATTAGATTTGACATTTTGAAAATAGATTTAATTGAAAAAATTTCTTCATCAATTTCAAGTGTTATATCTGGTTTTATCCTATTTTTTATTCTTCTATTTGTTCTAGCATTTGCAAGCCTTACAGCGGGAAGCATTTTAAATTTTTATTTTGAAAGTGAATTTTTAGGGTATGCTATTATAACTGGAATTTATATAGTTATTTTTTTTATAATCTATTTTACTGCGAAGTCTGGTAGATTAAAAAAAATGATTGAAAAGGAGCTGCTAAAAGAAAAGGAGAAATCTAAATAATTTAAATTTCATTAAATCGCTTTCTCATCATACCTGCCTGAACACCGAACATTAGCTTAAACCTTCTACAGAAATAGGCTGTGTCTTTAAATCCTACCTTCATTCCGATAACTTTAATAGATTCATCATCTGATCTAAGCATTTTTATTGCCTCTTCCATTCTTCTAAGTTCTATATAATCTTGAGGGCTGTAGCCTGTATTGTTTTTAAAATATTGACCTACATATTCTTCAGAAATATTAAGAAAGTCAGCTAATTTTTTATTCGATAACTCTTTATCTATATTATCACTAACATACTGAAATAAATCAAGTATTCTTTCATCTTTAAAGTATTTGAAATTTTCCTCTATAGAAGAAAATAGCGGTTGGTTTGATAGAATATATCTTATAATCTCTATGGATAACCTTTGACTTTGAAGGTCTATTAATTTCTCACTACCTGGATACCTGTAATACCTTTCTTTAACAATATCTTTTAAGATTGAAATAGTTTGAGCATTTCTTTCTATAACTAATGGCTTTAGGTTCTTTGAATGAAAAATATTAATTGAATTTAAAACTTTGGTTTCAAAATTTAGGACCAAATATTTTTGATCGATAGGATTCCTTCTTAAAAAATTATCTTTTGCTACATATTTTGTCTTTTCCTCTAAAAAATCATCATAAGATAACCTTACAGACCTTCCTTTACCAAAAGCCAGAGATACCACTTTATTTGCTGGAATAAATAAAAAAGATTCTTTTTTTACTTTTTTAATATATTTCCCATACCTCAACCTACTGTTTATTGGAAAAATAACTGTGTTTTCTATATCATAATAATTTTCAATTATAAATGGTTTTAATACCTTAACTACAGAAACCTTCTTCAAGGTAAAATGTAAATGGTCTAAAACTTTTATAAAATCATTCATAATTTTTCAGTAAATGTTGTGAAAAAGGGAGGTAAATCTAAATTATTTTTTTAAAAAACTATCTTCTTCTCAAAAAAAGCATAAGATAATATAGTAATGTAGCAAGTGACTGCAAGGCCACAACAACGTATGTCATAGCTGCCCACTTAAGTGCATCTTTAGCCATAACAGATTCTTCTCTAGTTACTATTTGCCTGTTTGAAACCCAAGCTATAGCGCGATTACTTGCATCAAATTCTACGGGTAAGGTGATAAATGAAAAAAGAGTAAATGCACCGTAACAAAAAATAATAATCAATAAAGCCATATTCATAGGAATGATACCAGGCAATATAAAAGCTGAAAAAAACATCAATCCAAAAATATAATTCATAGTTGTTCCTGCAAATGTTTGTATTGGAACAAGTGCAGATCTCATTTTTAGAAATGCGTATTCAGTAGCATGTTGAACGGCATGACCACACTCGTGAGCAGCAACAGCTGCTGCACTAACGGATCTGCCCTCATAAACCTCAGGGCTTAAATTGATAGTTTTATTTAATGGGTTATAATGATCAGTTAATTTTCCTGGAACAGATACTACTTTAACATCATATATGTCATGGTCGCGTAACATAATTTCCGCTATTTCTCTACCAGAAAGATTTTTTCTCAGGGATACCTGTGAATATTTATGAAATTTTGACTTTAGCTTATTTTGAACATAGTATCCTATGCCCATAAAAATAAAACCTATAAAAAGTAACCCTGGATCGAAATACATCATTTAATTTCTTTTAAAAATTTAGAGGTTGAATATCCCTCTTTTAATTTAACAATTTTTACTTTGCCTCCATTTTTAATCACGTGCTCTCCACCAACTATTTCACTTAACTTATAATCCCCACCTTTAACAAGAACAGCAGGAGAAATACATTTAATTAAATTTAAAGGCGTTTCTTCTTCGAAGATAATAACAAAATCAACAATTTTCAAGCATGCTAAAATTACTAGTCTATCTTCTTGATTTACAACTGGTCTTCCCTCTCCTTTCAAAATTCTTACAGAACTATCTGAATTGATTCCAACAATCAATACGTCTCCAAAAGATTTTGCTTTTTGTAACAATTTTAGATGACCAGGATGAAGCAAATCAAAACAGCCATTTGTAAAAACAACTTTTTTATCAGATTTATAAAATAAATCGATTGTCTTACTCAAACTATCATTCGATAAAATTTTATTTTCAATTTCTTTTGTAAACATTTAAATAAAAAAGAATTAAACTAATTAAACCATAAAACAAAATAGCAATTACCTGATTTGCATGAACAAGAGTTGCAAAAAATAGTGCATCTTCATAAACAATACCGTAATAGATTAGAATTGAACTTACAAATAAATGATACGCTCCGATTCCTGCATTAACAGGGACAATCGTTCCAATTGCGCCCGCAACTAAAATAGATAATGCAGCTGAAAAGCCAAGCATTGAAGTTTCTTCAACTGAAAAAAACAATATGTAGCCAACAACAAAATATATTAACCATAAAATTATAGTAGATATAAAAAATTCAAATTTTTTTTCAAGAGAAAAGATTGATAACAAACCAGATTTAAATTCATTAATTTTTTCTTTAAACTTTTCATAAAAATCAAACCTTTGAAAGATTTTGTTGAGAAATAAATAAAGAAAAATACATATAGAAAAAATAAGAACCAGATAATATGCTATATTATCCAATTCAGCATTTGCAACCACTTCAATCATTAAATAATTATAAAACCTATCAAATTCAACCAACAATAAAATCAAAGACAAAATAAATACTGAAATCAAATCAACAATTCTTTCAGTAACAACTGAACCAATGGACATCGAAAACTTTACTTTATCAGTTTTTGTTAACACATAGCATCTAACTATATCATTAATTCTAGGCAAAATAATTGCAGATAGATATGATATAATCAGACCAAGTGTTGTCTTATAAACTGAAAGTTTTTTATACTTAAATTCAAGTAACAAATTCCACCTGTACGCTCGAACAACAAATTCAAATAATGAAATGAAAATTGCAAACAAAAACCATGAAGAGGATACTTTTTGTATTCTTGAGCTATAAGAGCTGATGTCAACATCTTTGAAAACAAAAAACAAAATAGATAAACCTATCGTAAGGGATACTATAAAGTTTAAAAAATAATTTAAGTTTTTTTTATCCAAGAAATTGAATTTGATGCAAATCTAATAATATTAGTTTAGGGTAAAAAAATCGGTTTTATTAATTTCAAAAAAAATGATATTAGACAAGAATTGATAAATCAGCTTGAATTGATTAAATTTGTGTCCCTTTTTTAGTTGTACTTTAAAGGTTAACCAAACTTTACTTTATGGCAAAATATAAAATTCTTTACGTAGCAAGTGAAATTAACCCCTTTCTTCAAACATCAGAAGTTGCTGATTTTGTGAGAAATTTGCCGCAGGCAATGCAAGAAAAAGGGATGGAGATACGAATACTAGTTCCTAGGTTTGGGTTAATAAATGAAAGAAAGAACCGATTGCATGAAGTTGTAAGGTTATCTGGTATCAACATTGAAGTTGGAGATGATGAAAAACCATTGATAATTAAAGTTGCATCAATACCTCAAGCAAAGCTTCAAGTTTATTTTATTGATAACGAAGATTATTTTAAAAGAAAATTTGTTTTCAACAATAAAGAGGGGGATTTCTATAAAGATAATGATGAAAGATGTATTTTCTTTTGTAAAGGAGTTTTGGAAACTGTAATTAAATTAGGATGGGCACCAGACATTGTTCATTGCAACGACTGGATGACATGCTTAATTCCTCTTTACATCAAATCTACTTATAAAAACGATCCTATTTTTAAAGATACCAAAACAGTTTTTACTGTCTATGATAATGCTTTTAAACATAAATTTGATAAAAGTATTATTGAAAAAGCAAAAATGACCGATATAGATGATGGAATGTTAAATTCTCTAAAAACAGGGGATTATAAGGGGTTCTTAAAAATAGGAATGGAATATGCAGATGCTGTAATTAAATCAAAAGATGAGATAAGTAAACGTTTTGATAAGCTAATTTCAGATGCAGTAAAAGAAAAAAAATTCGATGTAATTAAAAGTGACCAAAACTATTTAGAAGCTTATTATAAATTATATAATGAACTTATCAGCTAAAAGCATTATTTTTTTTTTATTTTTTTTATTACTCTATATTTCATGCGATGAATCAAGTGAAGTTGGGCTTGAGCTGGAAGATCAAAATAACAACCTTGAAGCAAAATACATAGAACTACCATTAGCTACTTCCAACATCTATCTTGATAGTGTAAGGACAGACTATGGGTCTCTAATTTTTGGACAATATGACAACCCAGTATTTGGAAAAACAAAAGCGATAGGATATTCTCAATTTTCTCCTGAAATTATTTCTCCTGATGTAGTGACTACAGATTTATCAATTCAGCCATCTGATTCATCTGTTTTAGATTCTATAAAATTATTTTTGAGTTATTCTTATGTTCATGGAGATGAGTTTGAAGAACAACAAGAAGTTTCTGTTAGATTAATAGAAGATACATTATTTGCTAGTGGAATATATTTATCATCTAAAACTATTCCTTTAGTTACTAATAAATCTGCTATTGGTTTTTCTCGTTTTACTGTAAACAACCCCGGGGATACCTTACTAACCATACCATTAACAATGAATTATGGAAATTTATTACTTAATTTGGCAAAACAAGGGATTTCAAGTAGAGAAATGAGGGAGTCTACAAAAGGTATTGCCTTTGATCCTGGAGTAGATAACAAATTAATTTTAGGTTTTGATCTTAGCAATGAATTTAGCAGAATAGTTGTTTATTATCACAACTCCAACGAAGACACTGTATCAAACCAATACCGACTTAGGTTTGATTCTCCTTTATCAAAACATTACAGTAACTATACAACTGATAGAAGCTCATCCACATTATCCGCAATAGATATGAAAAATTTAAATGAATTTAATATTAATGACAAAATATATTGGCAATCTGGTAGCGGTATTTATCCTATGATTGATTTATCTGGATTTACAAATTTTACCGATACTGCAAAAAATATTATTCTTAATAAAGTTGAACTATCTATGGGGCCAATAGATGATTCAGAAAAAAAATATATCAACCCTCCTAGTACAGCAATTTTTTATTTTGCAAAAGATGATAACAATGTTAACTCTTCAGGCATTGAAACTACTCCTGTAGATAATGTTATTTTAAAAGATAATGCATATTATGGCCAAGATGAAGACCCAGCATATTATACGTATGACAGTCTAATTTCTCGTACCTATAAAGGTACTTCTACTGTTTTTTTCCAAGATTTAGCGATGAAAAAATATGATGTAAAAAAAGTGATAGTTTTCCCATCTACACCTTCAACTTTTAATCAAGCAGTTATAGATAAAACTAAATTTAGATTAAAAGTATTTTACTCCAAACTATAATTTTTTAATTTTTATTCTTTTCTTGAAAAATAAATTAGAGATATGTGTGTTTAGTCTAAAAGATTGCATTACAGCATCAAAATATAATATCGATAGAATTGAATTTTGCAAGGACAGAAATGAAGGTGGTTTAAGTCCAAAAAAAGATGATATTAAAAAAGCTTTAAAGTATCACGATAATATCTTCCCAATAATAAGACCTAGAAAAGGTAATTTTATTTACAATAATGAAGAAATTAATGATATGATAGATCTAATACAATATTGCAGAGAAGTTGGATGCAAAGGTGTTGTTTTTGGAGTCCTAAATAGTCAAAATGAAATAGACAAAGAAACATGTAAAGTTTTAATGAAAAAATGTGGAGGTATGAGCACAACATTTCATAAAGCTTTTGATGAAATAGAAAATATTTATAAGGCCGTTGATGATTTAATTGAAATTGGGTTTGATAGAATTCTTACCAGCGGAAAAAAAGAAAAAGTAATTGATGGAATTTATGAAATAAATAAATTGGTAAAATATTGCAACGATAAGATATCTATTATGCCGGGGGGAAGTTTAAGGTCTGAAAATATAAATAATTTTATAAAAAATAAATTTATAAATGAATTTCATTCTTCATGCATAATTAATAATAATTTAAATGAAGATGAGATCAAAAAATTAATTAAGAGAATAAGCGATGTATGATGATCCTGAATTTGTGCCTAATTTTCCTCCTCCACATGCAATTACAATATACTGTTTACCATCAATCATATATGTTGAAGGTGTAGCATAACCAGCAGCTGGAAGTTTATCCTCCCAAAGTAACTCGCCTGTAATCTGATCAAATGCTCTTATTTTCTCATCCATTGTTGCTGCAATTATTAAAATTCCTCCTGAAGTAACTAATGGGCCTCCATAGTTTTCAGTCCCTGTATCTATTATACCAGATCTTTTTAATTTATCATGTTCACCAAGAGGAATTTGCCATAATATGGATGCTTTATTTAAATCAATAGCCGTTAACTGTCCCCATGGAGGCTTAATCGAGGGAAAGCCGTCTGGTGCATAATGTTTTTTGAAACCACCAAAAACATAAGGATATGGCCATGAATTAAATTTTTCATAAGTAGAATTTTCCTTATCGGGATCTATTAAATAATCAACGATTGCATCTATTTCATCTTTTGAGAGGTTTGAAAAACTTGGCATTATTCCTTTTCCATTTATAATAATTTCTTTTAGTGACTTACTAGTCATTCTGTCTTTAATATTAACAAGTGTAGGAATGTTAGAATATACTCCCAAATTTCCCTTTAAATCTTTACCATGACATATCATACATCCTGAGTTATAAACAGTTCTTCCCAATGTTAACCCTTCCTTTTTATTCATTTTAAGACTCCATGGCATTTCATTAGAGTTAATAAAAATTATTCCAGAATTTGGATTATAGGCAGCACCACCCCATTCACCACCTCCATCTAATCCTGGAAATAATATTGTTTCATCTAATGAAAGGGGAAGAAACTCATCATACTTTGAACTCTCCCAAACTCTTTTAGCAAAATCCCTAGCTTCTTTAGATCTTTCAGGGTAATCGTCCTTGGAAAGTGAAACTCTAGAAAATGGTGGATAGACCGTAGGGACTGGTTGTGTAGGCCAAGAAAATTCTCCTATCAAACTAGATTTAGGTACTGTTTTTTCTATTATTGGATAAATCGGTTCTCCTGTTTTCCTATCAAATACAAATAAATAGCCAGACTTAGTAATTTGAGCTAAAGCATCAATTGTTTTATCATCTTTTTTTATAGTAACCAAATTAGGAGCAGCAGGTAAATCACGATCCCAAATATCATGATGAATTGTTTGATAATGCCATATCCTTTTTCCATTATTAGCATTCAAAGCAATTATACTGTTTGCAAATAAATTTTTTCCTTTTCTATCCCCACCGTAATAATCAAATGCTGCTGATCCTGTTGGAACATATACAATTTCATTTTCGTTATCCAAACTAAGTCCAGCCCAAGCATTGGCTCCCCCAGATATTAAATATGCATCTTCAGGCCAAGTATCATATCCATGTTCCCCAGGATAAGGGATTGTATGAAAAATCCATTCAATTTTTCCAGTAAAAACATTGAAAGCTCTAATATGTCCCGGGACAGCACCTGTAGATTCCGATGCTCTATGCCCTAAAATAAGTAAATTTTTAAATATCACGCCGGGAGTGTTGGCTGCCAGAAGTAAGCTATCAACATTTCTTCCTAATCCTTCTTTTAAATCTACTACCCCATTTTTTCCAAATGATTCAATTAATTTTCCGTTTCTAGGGTTTACTGCATAAAGCTTTGAATATGTTGCATAAAGTATTCTGTCTCCTTCTGAGTTTCTAAAATAATTTAAACCTCTATTTACTCCTGTTCCATGTGATGAGAACATTCCATCATATGGATCAAATTCCCATAGCTTACTTCCATTGGAAGCATCCAATGCAAAAAGCTTCATTTTAGCCGATGTACCAAACAATACGCCATCAATAATTAAAGGATTACATTGAATTTGGGATCGATTCTCCAAATCATGGTCGTTACTTTTAAATTCCCAAGTTTTAGTTAACTTATGAACATTATCTATATTAATCTGATCAAATGGTTTAAAATGACTAACAGAATTATCCCCTCTATAATATGCCCAATCATTAATACTAAATTCTCTTTTAAAAGTACAACTCGTCAAAAAAAATAATAAATAAAAAAAAATTCTATTCATTGTTATTTTGAACTAAAAATTAAAGATTCCTTAGCTTGGAAATATGTGTTCAAAAGAATACAAAAAGCAATAACTTTTTGAGAGGTAACTTGAATAAATAAAGCAGAGTTACTTTCAAAAGGATTCGGTCCATAATCCATCATGAGAATAAACAATATCATTGATAGAGAAAATAAAATAGAAACAAATAAAAGTTTATTATTCATTTGGTTATTATAATGAATCGCTATTGATTGAAATATGGCAAAAAGAAATAGAGATCTAAATGCAAGTTTTACAAAAAAAACATGTTCATCAAAACTTGTTTCATCAGCAGTAAATAATGCTATACATATAAAAGAAAAAATGGAAATTATAAGAAAAAACAATGCTACTTTAATGAAATTATAACTTTTTTTTTCAGTTTTAAAAAACTGAAAATATTTAGAATAAAAAATTAAAAAAGAAACACTGACAAGAATAAGAGAAGCGTTAAATAGCACAGATGAAATAAAATTATCTTCACCATTTCTAGCTGTTATTTCACCCAAATTGCTTAGAAAATTGTAGAAAAATAAATAACCATCCGTATCCCTATCTATAATGGTTCCTCCAGGATAAAGGATCATTGATATAAAATTCAGTATTAGAAAAATACCTATTCCCCAAAATGTTTGTTTTATTCTAAAGTTATCCATTACATAAAAATAAACAATCTATATTTATATAATGAAAATAGCTGTAATAGGATCAGGAATTTGGGGAGCATGTTCTGCATATTTCTTAAAAAAATCAGGTGCAGATGTAGATCTTTATGATATGTGGGGTCCTGGAAATTCTAGGTCAGGTTCAGGGGGTGCTTCAAGAATTATTAGATTAGCCTATGGTAAAGATAAGATCTACTCTGAACTCACAAACAAGTCTTTTAAATTTTGGGAAGAGCTATCTAAGAAAAGTGAAAGAAAATTATATTTTGAAAATGGAATGTTATGGCTCGTTACACAAAATGATAATAGCTATATAAAAAATTCAATTCCAGCAATTAATAGTTTAGGTAATGAAATAATTGAGATGCCAGTTAATATTGCAAAAAAAAAGTATCCAATTTTAAATTTTGATGGAGTGAATGAAGTTTATTTAGAAAAAAAAGCTGGCATATTGCTAGCAAGTAGGTGTTGTAAAAAAATTGTAAAAGAGTTTCAAAAAATTGGAGGATCTTTAATCATAGGTGAAGTAAACGTTGAAGAAAATAAATTAAATAAAGGAAATGGAATCACAATAAATAATAAAAAAATTAAAGCTGATAAATACATTATTGCTTGTGGTCCCTGGAATCAAAAAATAGTACCCGATTTTTTCAATAAAATTTCATATGTCTCTCGTCAAGAAGTTTATTTTTTTAGTATTCCTAATAATAATAATGATAATTATAAAATTAAAAACATGCCATGCTGGATGGATTTAAATGAAAATACACCTACATATTACGGAATGCCGTTTCATCTAAATAAAGGATTTAAAATTGCATATGATGAAAGATCAACTCCATTTGACCCAGATAAATCTGATAGAGTGCCTTCACCTAAATTAATTGAAAGAACTAAAAAATATATTTACAAAAGGTTCCCTGGGCTAAAAAATCTACCTATTACAGAAAGCAAAGTTTGTCAATATGAAAATAGTATAGATGGTAATTTTATAATTGAAAAGCATAATTTATCAAGCGACGTCTTAATTATGGGTGGAAGTTCGGGCCATGGATTTAAAATGGGTCCTGGAATAGGAGAACTTGTAAAAGATATAATTTTAAAAAATAAAAAACCCCCTCCTTTCTTTAGCAAATCAAGGTTAATAAATAACAAAAATTTATCCCAATATTATAATTCTCAAATCAAATATAAATCTGAAAAAAAAATTTAAATTAAAAACTATGAAAATCAATTATTTTATTGTTTTAGTTTTTATACTTTTTTCTTGTCAAGAAGATAATTATAAAGAATGTGCTGATCTTACATATGGGACTGATTATATTCAAATAACAGGAGTTAGTGAGTCTGATAAAAATTATTTTAAATATTTCTGTAAAACAACTAAAGTATTTGGAATTAAAATATATGCTACAAATAAGGTGGATAATGAGAAAATGTTACATGCGGCTTCAATATTAGCAGAATATTTAGACAATGATGAAGATGGTCAAGTTGACAATCAAAAGGTTGTAGATAAACTAATTGAAAAAAATGTTTGGCTTTTATTAGTAAAAAATGAAACTGATCAAAATGATGCAGAAAGAATCAATCTAAAAAATTCAAATTATCAGGATCTTCGAGATGAAGAAATAACTTTAGTAAATGGATCCCCAAGATTTGATGCTTCTCTTGAAGAAGTATTACATCTAATTACTCAACACGGATATGCTAAAGTATACCCAGAAGTTTTTGGAGAAAAAAAAGGAAGTAAAATAGCTGATGCAATGAACATTGCAAGAGGTGGTTACTTTAAAAAAGTACCAAATAAATATCCAGCCAATGCATGGTATACTTATAATGATGAATCTTGTGACTATAGCTGTCAAATTACAGAATACACGTATTGGGCTTTGACTTCTATACTTGGAGGTCAAGATTTTAATGGAAGATTTAATGAAATAAAAGACGAATGGAAACTAAATACAAAAGAAAAAGTAAAAAATAATGATAGCGATGTTTATAATTTATTAACAAAAAGTGAATATAAATTACCTACTAAACTTCCCAATGGAAAATATAGAATACCTTAATTTTATTTAAATTGCATAATTAATGAAAATAATTTTAAAATATTTCCAGCTTATATTAGCTATAAATCTTATTTTTTTATTTAAAGGTTATAGTCAAATTCAAGATTCTGTAAAACAAAAAGATAGCTTTTTGCAAAAATTAGAAGGTTTATATTTTGATTTAGGACCAGTTTACCTTGTTGGTGATAAACAAGCTGCTAGTTCTGAAACGGATATAATGTATGGTTTTAAGAGGAACATAAATATAGGAATAGGTTTTGAAAAAGATTGGACAGATCCATTTTTTGCAGGAGCTAAAATTAATTTTTTTAGACTTGGTCCTGCAGATGATAATGTTACCCACACTAATGGTGTTGCCCCAGAATTTAGACTAGGAGCTTACGTATTTAAAAAAATTAAATTATTTACAAGTTTTGGTTTCAGTGTAATCAATTGGAACGATGGTCCTTTAGGAGCAGATGGTACATCTTGGGGGTTTCCAACAGGATTAGGAGCAAAATACGAAATGAAAATTAATGAAAAATACAATATCAATTTTGAGGCTTATTACAAAATTTTTAATACAGAAGATGGTTTAGACCATAATCCATTTGGAAATAATTATGATCATACATTTGGATTCTCAATTGGTCTTGGAATACCTAATAGAAAAAAAGAAGGAGATATAACATTACAAGAATATGAACTGTTAAAAAGTGAATTAGAAATGGCTGAAACGAGAATTCTATCTTTAGAATCAGAAGCATTAAAAATTGACGAAATAGTTCTTAATGAAGGAGATTCACTGGTAAAAATTAATAATTTTCTAAATAAAGTGGAAATTTTTGAAACAGCAATGATGTCAGATATTTGGGCAACACAAAATTTACCAGAAGGAGAAAATTTTATTTTACTTGGAAATTATGGATCAAAAGAAGGTGCAAAACAATTTATTTATAAAAACAAGCTTGATGAATTTGAGTACAAAATAATTATTAATGAAATCGATGATTATGAGTTTTATAGAGCTACAATAGGTCCCTTAAGAACAATAAGAGAAAGTATTGCTGTTTTAAAAAGAATTAGAGAAAATTTACCAGAAGCAGCATTCATCAAATTAGTAAAAGCTGAATAATTAGTCTAAATTTTTTTGGAGTCTGTGTTTTAAATTTTCTCTAATGTTCAACCAAAATAAATTATAATCACCAATGTGATAATCCTTCCAATCATATAATTTGTTGATTGGAAAAGGCATTTCAATATTTTTAACTTGTAGTGTTCCATTTTCTGCTTGAACTTGCAATGAGCTTTCTCTTTTTAGTTTAATAGTATTTATTCGTGATCTAAATAATCTATACTTCATGAGTTGAAAAAAATTTGGTAGAAGTATGCCTTTATGGTTTTGTAAATCACTTATTCTACTATCAGCCATAAATGAGATTGGATTAGATGCAATAACTTTTTCATTATAAAAAAAAGGAATATAACCTTTACCAAAAGTATTCCATGATAAAAAACAATCTACTTCATCTGGGGTTTTACACTCATCTATTTCATCAAAAACATCTTCAATTGGCATCCCTGGTAAATAAGATAATAATAATTTCTCTCTCATATCCTTTCTTTTAAAAATTAGTTCTTTTAAAAGTCTTACAGCATGGTATGATCCTTGGCTATGACTAGCAATAATAAATTTTTTGCCATTATTTTTTTCATTAAAATATTCAATAAATGCTCTTCTTATATCATTGAAAGCAACATCATTTGCCTCTTTAGCAAAATATCGTAATTTTTCATTTTCAAAGCTGAATAACTTTAGATTTTCATCTTCGTAAATTTTATTTTTAGAATATAAATAATCATCCACTCTTGACTTATCAAGAATTAAATCAGATAAATACTCATTAGAAATATGAAAACCCAAAGCATCATAAAATAGTTGCCTATATAATGGTGAATATACACTGGCAATCCCAGAGAATATGCTTGCCTGTAAATTAACAGGAAGCTTTCTGATTTTTTCATTTAATTTTACATCTTCCGTATCAGCATTCCACAAATTTCCATTATATCCATCATAATACATAGTTGGATAAATATAGAAAACATCTAAATCAGAAGAATAAGACTTTGAATTATCAACATAATTTTTTGGTAATGGTATTGGTTTTTTAGGAGATGAAACCCAATTTCTTTCTAGTCGATAGTCTGGAGCCTTAGGGTAACCATTATATGAAACTATGTATTTATTGTAGTTACATGAACTTAAGAAAAAAATTAATAAATAAAAGATTCTCATAATGTTTAATTAAAATAATACTTATATATTGAAATTTAAAAAAAAATGTAAATATTTGATTATGAATTTTAAACAAAGAATATGTTATATATTTCTTATAATTTTCATATGCAATCCAATATTTTCACAAAACAATAAAAGGAAAATAGATTTTCCAAATATTAAAGGGTATTATACATTAGCAACAGATTTCCACCAACATACTGTGTTTTCAGATGGAAGTGTATGGCCTACAATAAGAGTTCAAGAATCTTTTAAAGATGGTTTAGATGCTATCTCTTTAACTGAACATCTTGAATATCAACCATATAGTGCTGATATTCCTAACACAGATAGAAATAGGGCATATCATATTGCAAAAAAATATGCAGATAATGAAAACAAAAAACTAAATGAAACTGATAAATTATTAGTTATTAATGGTCAAGAAATTACAAGAAAAATGCCTCCAGGTCATATAAATGCAATTTTTTTGGAAGATGCAAATCCCCTTTTAAATTTAGAAGATTCAGTAAAAGGTATTCTTGAAGCTAATGAGCAAGGAGCATTTGTTTTTTGGAATCATCCAGCTTGGCCAGCTCAAAGAAGTAATGGAATTGCAAAATTAGATTCAGTACATAAATATTTAATTTCTAATAAACTACTCCATGGAATAGAAATTGTAAACGAATTAACATATTCTGAAGAGGCATTTAAAATAGCAATTGAAAATGATTTAACTATTATGGGGACTTCAGATATTCATGGTTTAATTGATTGGTTATTTAATATTTCAAATGATAAATATATTTCGAATGATAAAAGTAAGTTTCAAGTGGAAAACCACAGGCCTGTAACGCTTGTATTTACAAAAGAAAAAAGTGAAAATGGAATAAAAAAAGCCCTTTTTGATGGTAATACAGCCGTATATTATAATGAGCTTTTAATTGGTAAGAGTAAATTTTTAAAACCTCTTGTAGAGAGCAGTATAAAACTAATTAAAAAAGAAAATTCTCCTGAAGGATATTCAGAAGTGGGGAAAAGCTCAATTAAAAAAATATTAATTAAAAATATTGCAAATGCCCCATTTATTTTAAAAAATAAAACTCCCTTTACCTTTGAAACGAACAATGACATAATCTTAATTTCACCAAAAAGTACTTCAGAAATTTCTTTGAAGACAAAAAATAAAATTGATGTAAATAATTTAACATTTTATGTATTAAATGCTATTACTGCCCCAAAGAAATATTTGGAAATTAATTTAAAGCTATAATATCTGAGACATCGTCAATGAATCTTAATGTAAATAATGAAACAAATAAATTAGTTTCAGTTGTACTGGGCATAGCTAATGACATTGGCAATAAACCAAGTATTAATAATTGTATAGATCCTAAAACAAGAGATAGTATAATAAAAAATAATTATCCGAATGAAAAAGAATGTATTGAAGAAATTGAAAAATTTGCTAAAGTCTTATTAAAGCATGATGTTGAAGTATTAAGGCCTAAAAATATAAAAAATTTAAATCAAATCTTTTCAAGAGATATTGCCTTTGTTATTGAAAATAAATTATTTATTCCTGAAATAATTAAAGAAAGAAATATTGAAAAAAAAGGAATAGATGAAATTGTAAAGAATATTGAAAATAAAATTTATATACCAAAAGAAATAAAAATTGAAGGTGGAGATATTATACTATATGATGACATGATTTTTGTAGGATATTCAAAAAAATCATCATTTGATAATTATAAAGTATCAAGAACTAACGAAAAAGGATTTGAATTTATAAAAAATAGTTTTCCAAACAAAAAAACTTATGGATTTGAATTAATAAAAAGCGATTATGATCCTTATTCAAATGTATTACATTTAGATTGTACTATGCAGCCTATAGGGAATAAAAAATTGATTTTATATGAAGATGGGTTTAAAAATAAAAGTGATATTGAATTGATTAATAAACTTTTTGGAAAAAGTAATATTATAAATATAAGTAATGAAGAATTATATAATTTAAACACAAATATTTTTTCAATTGATAATAAAACCATAATATCAAATGTATCATTTAGAAGACTAAATATTATACTAGAAAATCTTGGATATAAGGTTGAAAAAATAAGATATGATGAAATATCAAAATTTGGCGGACTTTTCAGATGCTCAACATTGCCACTAGAAAGAAAAGTCTAAAATATCAATAATAATCATTTATAAGTATTTATTATGTATTTTTGTATAGGATACATTATTGGATACATATGAAAATACAAATATGGAAAAGGAAAAATAAGGAGAAAAATAAAAACTACATATATATTAGATATAGATTCAGTCAAAAAAAAGCTTATGTAGAGAGTTTAAATTTATGGGAATGGGTTGCGCCTATAAATCAAAATGAAAAAAAACACAATGAAGAGGTTAGGCAATCATATCTAGAAACTAAGAGAAGAAAAGAAGATGATTTAGAGAATAAAAGGCTAAATATTTATAATAAAAGTGAAACAAAAATATATTTCAAAAATATTTTTTTTGATTTATGCTATTCAAATAATGCAAAATCTGTCTATAAATTACTTCTTCTCTGCGATAAAAAAATAAATACACACCGATTAAATGAAGTTGTAAAAAGAAACTACCTAAAATCAATTAAAGAGAAATGGGAAAGCTTAAATGAAAATATAAAAATAAAAGAATCAACACTAATCAAATACTGGGAAAGCTTTAAATCAACATTAAAAAAAGCACATAAAGAAGGATTATGTGAGTATCCAAATATTGAAAATATAAAAGCAAAAACCGAAAACAATAAAAAAAATTATTTTTCAAATAAAGAACTAAATAATCTGAATCTAACTGATCCTGACTCATGGAAAGATATTAAGAATGCATTCTTTTTTGCTTGCTATACTGGCTTAAGTATAGGAGAACTTTATAATTTAAAATGGGATAATATAAAGTCGGCTAAAAAGAATGGAAGAAAAATTTACTTTTATGATATTTATAATAAATCTAAAGATTCTCAAAAACAAAATTCATTTCCAATAAAGGCAATAGATTTCTTAGGTGAAGAAAAAGAGGGGGGTAGTAAAGTTTTCAAATTACCTGATAAAATTTCAAATAGATCAAAAGCATTTAAGTTATGGAAAAAAAAGGCAGGCATAATAAATAAAAAAACATTTCATGACACAAGACATACTTTTGCATATAAGGTATATGAAAAAACAAAAAATATTTATTTAGTAGCAGAGAAATTAGGACATAAAAATGTTGAAATTACAAAAAAATATTATTCTAATATGAACAATAATATTGATCAAAATATAGATTATTTAGAAAAAGCATATAACATTGAAACAAATAAAACTAAAAAGAAAAAAAAGAAATCTATCTTCAAACATAGAAATCTTTTGAGTTATAAAATTAAGGATACATTATAGGATACATTTAAATAAAACAATTGATTTATTAATAAAAAAATAATATAAAATTTCATAAAATGAAAAATTTAAAACAGAATACATCTGATTTAATTATGATAGAGCCCATGCATTTTGGCTTTAACACAGAAACAGCAGAAGATAACCATTATCAAATCAAAGATGATTTAATTTCAAAAATTGAAATAAAACAAGAGGCAATTAAAGAATTTAATGAGTTGGTTAAAAAAATTAAAGAAGAAAACATATCGGTGAGAGTATTTGGCGACGAAAAAAATATAATTACAACAGACAGTGTGTTTCCAAATAATTGGATTTCATTACATAAAGATGGAAAATTGATTTTATACCCAATGTTTTCCAAAAATAGAAGAAAAGAGAGACAAAATAGCTTTATTAAAAGTTATCTCAATAAAAATTACCTTATTAATGAAACAATAGATTTAACAGATTGGGAAAAAAAAGAAAAGTTTTTAGAAGGTACGGGAAGTATGATTTTTGACAGGATAAATAAAATATGTTTTGCTGCAATTTCAAATAGAACATCTAGTTTAGTTCTAAAAGAGCTTTGTAATATACTTCACTATGATTTATTTATGTTTAAAGCGAACCAAACATATAATAATAATAGAGTTCCAATCTATCATACAAATGTTATGATGAGTTTAGGTGAAAAATTTGTTGTAGTATGTTTAGAATCTATAGATAATATAAGTGAAAAATCAAAAATTATTTCACTTTTAAAAAAATTAAAAAAAGAAATAATCGAAATCAGTGAAAAACAAGTAGAAAATTTTGCTGGAAATTTACTTCAAGTTGAAAATAAAAAAAGAAAAAAATTTATAGTTATGAGTTCAAAAGCTTATAGGAGTTTTTCAAAAAATCAAATAGAAAAATTAAGCAAGCATGGTAAAATAATACACAGTAACTTAAATATTATTGAGAAAATAGGAGGAGGAAGCGCAAGGTGTATGATTGCTGAAAATTTTTTACAAAAAAAATAAAAATTGTATATTGTATTAAAACTACTATTAATATGAAAAAATCTATTTTAACAAAAAAAGCTCCATTACCAATTGGACCTTATAATCAAGCAATATCTTTTGAAAACTTCCTATTTGTATCTGGGCAAATTCCGCTTAATCCCGAATCGGAAAAGCTAATAGAATCAGGAATTAAAGACGAAACCAATCAAGTAATGATGAATATAAGTGAAATTTTAAAAGAAGGCGGAATGAGCTTTGATAATATAGTTAAAACCACAATTTTTTTAAAAAACATGGATGATTTTTCAATAGTTAATGAAGAATATGGAAAATATTTCAAAGATAATATTCCCCCTGCTAGAGAAACTGTACAAGTATCAAAATTACCTTTAAATGTTAATGTTGAAATTTCTTGTATTGCAATAAAGAAATGAATGTCAAATAATATAAGATTACGTTTTGCCCCAAGCCCAACCGGGCCATTACATATTGGCGGTTTAAGAACTGCTTTATATAACTATCTCATTACCAGAAAACTTGGAGGTAAATTCATATTAAGAATAGAAGATACTGACTTGAATAGATTAGATGAAAAAGCAATTAAACATATTGAAGATTCGTTAAATTGGTGTGGTATTATTCCTGATGAGAGCCCAAAAAGCCCTGGAAAATTTGGTCCTTATTTTCAATCTAAAAGAAAAGATTTATATAAAAAATATATTGAAAAATTAATAAAAAATGGATCAGCTTATTATGCTTTTGATAAAAAGGATGAGTTAAGTGAATTAAGAAAAAAAAATGAAAAAGAAGGCAAAACTTTTATTTATAATTGGTTAAATAGAGATAAACTCAAAAATTCACTATCATTAAATCATGATGAATCAAAAAATTTAATTCACAAAGATGAATATGTTATTCGGTTTAAAACCTATGACCCATTAAAAGATAACGATGAATATTATATTGAAGATATAATTAGAGGAGAAGTTAAAATTAATTTAAAAAATTTAGATGATAAAATTATTTATAAAAGTGATGGCATGCCAACTTACCATTTAGCAAATATAGTTGATGATCATCTTATGAAAATTACCCATGTTGTAAGAGGAGAAGAGTGGCTTCCTTCTTTAGCATTACATTTCAAAATTTATGAAGCTTTTGGTTGGGAAAAGCCTTTTTTTGCTCATTTACCATTGATATTAAAACCATCGGGACAAGGCAAATTAAGTAAAAGAGACGGTCAAAAATTTGGAATACCGGTTTATCCAATTGAGTGGAATGACTCAAAAGAAAAGATAAAATATTTAGGTTTTAAAGAAATGGGTTTTGAACCAGAAGCAATTCTAAATTTTATTTGTATGATAGGATGGAATCCTGGTGATGAAAAAGAAGTATTTTCATTGAAAGAATTAGAAACAATTTTTTCATTAGACAAAATAAACAAATCAGGAGCAAAATTTGATTTTGAAAAAGCTAAATGGTTTAATCATGAGCATGTAAAAAAAATCTCCGATGAATCTACATTAAAATTTATGAATGAAAACATAGATAAAAACTTTTTAAAAATAGTTAGTAAAAAATCTAAAAGTAAAAAATTAATTGAATTGATCAAAGAGAGAGTAACATTTAAAAAGGAACTTATAAAAGAAGCAAGAAACATACTAGATCCAAACCATCGGGACCTAGATCAAAATTTTATTAAAAAAAAATGGAATGAAAAAATTTATAATTCGATTATTGAAATAATAAAGCTAATTAAGAACTCAAAAAACATTTCAATAAAGGAAATAAAAAAATCTTACTTAGATATTTTAAATAAAAATGAAATAAAAGTTGGAGATGGCATGCAATCACTAAGGTTATGCTTAATTAAAAACCCTACTGGACCTGATATTTTTGAAATAATTGAAATATTGGGCTTAAAAGAATCAATTAATCGAATCCATAAAAATCTAATTGATATAAATGATTAAAATTGGAATATTAAGGGAAGAAAAAGTCAAAACAGATAAAAGGGTTCCATTTAGTCCAGATCAGTGTCAATTTATTGAAGAAAAGTTTAATGTAAAAATATATTGTCAGAGCAGTAAAATAAGATGTTATAGCGATAAAGAATATAAAAATAAAAATATCGAAGTGTTAGAAGATATTTCTAGATGTGATATTTTCTTTGGCGTAAAGGAAATAGATGAAAAAAAAATTATTTCAGGTAAAAAATATCTTTTCTTTTCTCATACAATAAAAGAACAACCATATAACCGAAATATGATTAACAAAATTATTGAAGAAAAAGTTACTTTAATTGATTATGAATGCATAAGGGATGAAAAAGGTAAAAGATTGGTTGCATTTGGAAAAACAGCTGGGATTGTTGGAGCATATAATGCTATTTTAGGTTATGGGGAAAAAATAAAAAAATATAAGCTAGAACGATGCTTTCAGTTTAAGAATTATCAAACACTAAAAAGAGAAATTAAAAAAATTAAATTGTCCAAAATGAAAATAGTCGTTTTAGGAAATGGAAAAGTTGCTAAGGGATGCATTGAAATGTTAAAACAATTTAATATAGTTGAAATAAATAGTTCTCAATTAAAAGAAGGAGAATTTCAATATCCAGTGTTTTGTCAACTAACAGCAAAAAATTATTATACCAGAAACGATAATATTAACTTTTCAAAAAAAATATTTTATAATAATCCAGCTGAACATAAGTCAAATTTTGAACAATACTTTGAATCAATCGACATTCTAATAAACGCTACATATTGGAATGATAGAATTCCAAGAATTTTTACACTAAAGCAAATAAAATTGAAAAATTTTAAAATAAAATTGATAGCTGATATTAGCTGTGATATAAAAGGCTTAATCCCTTGTACTCTAAAATCAACAACAATTAAATCGCCTTTTTATGATTATAATCCAATAAAAAATAAAATAGAAAAAGAATTTAAATCAAATAATAATATAACTGTAATGGCGATTGATAATTTACCATCAGAATTACCAATTGACTCATCAATAGATTTCGGAAATCAATTAATTAAATATGTGATTAAACCCTTGCTATTAAAAAATCATAAAAATAAAAAAAGAATAAGTAATGCGACAATTACTAAAAATGGAAAGCTAACAAAAGAATACTTATACCTAAAAAGGTTTATTGAAAAAAATAAAAAACCCTAAAGAACCATATCAAAGAATTCTTTTCTCATAGATTTTTGCTGAAAATCACCTCCATATTCCATAGAAACTGTAGAACTAGAATTATCTTTGATACCTCTGCAAGAAACACAAGAATGATTGGCATGAATATAAACAATAACACTATCAGTCTGGAGTATATTCCTTAATTCAATAAAAATTTCTTTTGTAAGCTTTTCTTGAACTTGAGGTTTTTTAGAAAAAAAATTAACAATCCTATTTAATTTTGAAAGACCTATAATCTTATCATTAGCTATATAACCAATATGTGCTTTACCAGTAAATGGCAAAAAATGATGTTCACATGTAGAAGTTAATTCAATGTTTTTTTGCAATAAAATCTTTTTGTATTCAAAGTGATTATCAAAAAGAGAAATTTTTGGTTTATTCTTTTTATTTAGTCCAGAAAATATTTCTTTAACATACATTTTTGCCACTCTCTTAGGAGTTCCAGCTAAACTATCGTCATTCAAGTCCAACCCTAATTCGATCATAATTTTTTTAAATAATTCTTCAATAACAATTATTTTTTCTTCATCGCTTTTATTATTGATACCTATTTTTATATCATTTTGAAAATCGATTTTTTGTTTTTTATCACTTAAAAATTCTAAATTATCTGGATCCATACTTAATAAATAAATTTAAAATAAATCACCAACTTTGGCGTAAAAGCCACTAATTTAGTAAAAAAAAATTTATTTAAGTTAACTTTTATATTACTTAATCGTTAACCATGATAAATTAATTAGTAAAAGAAAAATGACTCAAATTACTAGAAGAAATTTTTTATCTCTTTTATCAAAAAATAGTTTAGGAACTTTAGCTATCCCCTACATTCTATCAAACTGCGGAAATTTTAATAATTTGATAGCAGCCCCTTCAAAACTGAATAAAAAAGAATTTGATGATTTAAAAGATTTTCCTCTAAATTCATTACAAGCAACAGCTTCTGATAACTTAGAATTAGCTGAAGGTCTTTCATATGATGTTTTAATAAAATGGAATGATAGAATTTCAAAAAGAGAAACTTTCGGTTATAATAATGATTTTACATGCTTTATTCCAATAGATAATAACCCTAATGATGGTTTATTATGGGTAAATCATGAGTATACTAATCCTCTCTTTGTTTCAGGATATGACTTTTATGATTATGGTATGAGAAGGTCTATTGACCAAATTGATAAAGAGATGAAATCTGTTGGAGGATCAATATTAAGAGTAAAAAAAGAAAATGGTAAATGGAAGTTTATAAATGATGATAAACTCAATAAAAGAATTGATGCTAAAACCAGAATGAAATTTAATTGGGATAAACCAATTAAGGGAACAAAATACCCGATAGGCACTAATAGTAATTGTTCTGGAGGAGTTACGCCATGGGGGACTATTCTAACCTGTGAGGAAAATTATGATATGTTTTTTGGAGACACAATATATGATCAAAATAACAAACCAATACATGAAAATAGTCCATTGGATTGGGAAAAATTCTATAATTACCCACCTGAACATTATGGTTGGGTTGTAGAAGTAGATCCTCTTACCGGTGAATGTCAAAAACATGTTGCTCTTGGTAGATATAAACACGAATGTTGCACGCTAATTAAGCTTGAAGATGAAAGAATAGTTGCATATTCTGGAGACGATGAAAATAATCAATTTATTTATAAATTTATTTCCTCGATACCTAATTCATTAAAAGAAGGAACACTTTATGTTGCTGATACTATAAATGGTAAATGGATATCTTTGGATTACGAATCTCAACCAAAATTAAAAAATAAATTTAAAGATCAAACCGAAGTTTTAGTAAGAGTAAGGGAAGCAGCAAAAATGTTAGGGGCAACACCTCAAAATAGACCAGAAGATATAGAAATTGATCCGTTAACAGGAAATATAATTATTGCACTTACTAACAATGCAAGAAAAAGAGATTACCATGGTAGTGTTTTAAAAATTAATGAAAAAAATAATAAATATGATGAGCTATCTTTTTCATCTGAGATTATGTTAACAGGTGGTAAGGAAAGTGAGTTTACATGCCCAGACAATCTATGTTTTGATTTAGCAGGAAATTTATGGTTAACTTCCGATATGTCAGGTAGTTTAATGAATAAAAGAGGACCATATTATCCTAAATTTAAAAATAATGGAGTTTATGTGCTAATAAGACATGGCGATGATGCAGGCAAAATTATTCAGGTAGCTAGCGCTCCTTATGATGCTGAACTTACTGGACCATGGTTTTCTCCTGATTATAAAACATTATTTTTAAGTGTTCAGCATCCTGGTGAAAAAAGTAAATCTCTAAAAAACTTAACTAGCAAATGGCCGCATGATGAGGATGGCATTCCAAAACCTTCAGTAGTTACTATAGAAGGAAAACTATTAGATAAATTAAATTATCTTAATCAAATTTAGTTCTTGGTTTAGAATCTCTAAGAGATACCGTTTTATTGAAAATTAATTTTTCTTTAAGGGAATTTTTGTCAAGTTTAAAATATCCAATTCTTTGAAACTGATAATATTTAGACTTTACAACATCTTTGATATTTGATTCAGCACAAGCATTATTATATTTTTTTAATGAATCAAAGTTAATTAAGTCCTTAAAATCAACATTTTTATCTTGATCTGGAGACTCAACATTAAATAGTTTTTCATAAATATTTACAGAAATCTTTTGAAAGTTACTTTTATCAACCCAATGAATTGTGCCTTTAACTTTTCTTAAACTTTCAGGTGTACCAGAACCACTTTTCGATTTTGGATCATAAGTACAATAAATTTTTTTTATATTACCATTATTATCCTTATCAACCTTTTCACCTTTAATTATATATCCATTTTTTAATCTAACCTCTTTGCCTAGCGTTAGTCTAAAAAACTTTCTATTAGCTTCCTCTTTAAAATCATCTTTTTCAATTAATA
>CABZXU010000017.1 GCA_902529805.1 uncultured Marinoscillum sp. | reverse complement strand
AAACTCAAGTTAATATTAAGTTCATTTTCAATTGATGTAACAGTCTTATCATTTATGCCACAGGGTATTATGTTATTGAAATAATTTAGATCTGTTTTAACGTTCAGCGCTAACCCATGCATTGTAACCCAGCGGCTACTTTTTACTCCCATAGCACAAATTTTTTTTGCTTTTTCACTTTTGTGATTTACCCATACCCCCGTATGATCTTTTATTCTTCCGGATTTAATTTTAAAAGCTTCTAATGTATTAATAACCGCTTCTTCAAGTTTTCTAAGATACAAATGGATATCTGTAAAAAAATTTTCCAAATCGATGATAGGATAGACTACTATTTGACCCGGTCCATGATAAGTTATATCTCCTCCTCTGCTTATTTTAAAATAATCTAATTTTTTTTTTTTAATCATCTCTTTATCTAAAAGTAAATTTTTTTCATCACCACTTTTCCCAATTGTATAAACATGAGGATGTGAACATGAAATAACATAATTTTCTGTCAAAATGTTCGTTTCATTTTTTCTGTTTTCAATTTTTGTCTTTATTGTTTTTTGAAAAATTTCCTCCTGAATTTCTAATGCTTTTTTATATTCAATATGACCTAATTGTAGGTGTTTAACTTTGTTATTTAAAATTGTATTCAAACTAATTTATCCTTTTTAGAAAACTTTGACGATTATAAATCAATTTACCATTTATGTTCCATTCTTTCGTGATAACAGGAAGATAATTTTCCTCAAAAGGTTCTTTGGGAAAACTTATTTCTCTTTTCTTTTTCCCTTTATCAGAAAAATATTCAGACCAAATTCCAATTTTTTCATCAAAAAGATATTCTCCTTTTACTGCTAAATTTCCATTTTTATGAAAGGCGTAATAATAGCCATCTTTTTCACCATATTGAATAGGAATTATTTCTTTCAATTTTTTTTTTGAATAATCCCAAAATGATTTTTTAGAATACTTTGGCCATCCCAAAAAATACTCTTCCTTGTCTTGTAAAATATTTGATCTGCTAAGCCTGGTCCACCTTCCATGCTTTAACCCATTAATGAATGAACCTTTCTCTATTATGTTATCTCCAATTTTTTTAACGTAAGTTCCATGTAATAAAAAGTTATCTTTTGTAATTCTTTTGGTTTTAATTATTTTTTTTTTCTTTTTACTGAACCAATATACGTCCCTAACATAAGAATCAATACTTTCAATATCTTTTACATAATGAAAATTCTCATATAAAATTCTTTGACCATTATTTGATTTAGTAAATCCTTTTTTAGTTTTTTTACCAAAGTAAAAATTCTTTTTTTGTTTTTTTGGAACATCATCCATACTGTCTCTTTTAAATGTTGCAAGTAAGTTTCTTGATGAAATAGAATCTGTACCAATTTTAAAAATATTTGAATTGATATTTTGTCCTTTACTAACTGTTGTTATTAAAATAAAAAAAAAAATAAAAAATATTTTTGTTTGCATAGTAAACATTCTAACGTAAAAATATTATAAATATTAATCAAATATTAATTTTTATTTTGAGATAATATCTATGCTTCTTCGGATAAAGTCCGTCATTTTAGATCCTGAAAGCATGTTTTGAGATAATAAAGATAAATCATAAGCTTGTGATGCTATTTTTTCTTTGGTCTTATTACTTTTTGCTTGAATTATTTTTTGAATAAGTTTATGATTTCCATTTATAGATACACTAACCATATCAGGGGCTCCTCCCATCATAAAAGGATTGGCACCACCTCCTGATTTAGCCATATCTTTCATTCTTCGAATAAACTCAGGATGAGTTACAATTACTGGAAAATCATCAACATTTAATGCTTCAATAGTAACATTTGTATTTTTATCATCAATAATTTTTTCAAATAACTCTTTTATATTTTTCGATTCTTTTTCAGTAATTACAGATTCCTTTTTTTCATCTTTATCTATTAATTTATCAATAACATCAGAGTCAATTCTTTTAAGTTGAACCTTTTCTAATTTTTGCTCTAAATGATTAATAAAATGACTATCAATTACTCCATCTAAAATTACAACATCGTAATTTTTTTTCTTTGCATTTTCTATATAAACATCTTGACTAGCTTTATCAGAGGTATACAGAATAATAGAATTCTTATTTTTATCAGTTTGATTTTTCTTAATAAACTTTTGATAGTCGGGAATTGTTCTAAATTTTCCATTTAGACTTTCAAATAATGCAAATTCGATTGCTTTATCATAAAACTTTTCTTCAGAGATCATTCCATATTTAACAAAAATTCCTATGTCATTCCATTTGGATTCATATTCTTTTTTATCTTCTTTAAATAATTCATTTAATTTATCTGCTACTTTTTTTGTTATATATGTATTAATCTTCTTCACATTAGAATCAGATTGCAGATAACTTCTGGATACATTTAATGGAATATCTGGCGAATCAATAACACCATGTAATAACATTAAAAACTCCGGGACCACATCTTTGACTTCATCTGTTATAAAGACTTGTTTAGAATAAAGTTGAATTTTATTTTTTTGAAGTTCAAAATCATTTTTTACTCTTGGAAAAAATAAAATACCAGTTAAATTAAATGGAAAGTCTACATTTAGATGTATCCAAAATAAAGGGTCTTCTGAAAAAGGGTATAGTTCTTTATAAAAAGACAGGTAATCTTCTTTTTTTAATTCATTAGGTTTTTTAACCCATATTGGTTTTGTATTATTAATTATATTATCAACTTTTATTGTTTTATATTTTGGATTACCATCCTTATCCTTTCCGTCCTCAACAGATTCGTCTTTTTCACCAAACTTAATTTTTACTGGTAAAAATTTACAATACTTATCAAGTATTCCTTGAATTTTATTTTCCTCTAAAAAGTCTTTAGAATCTTTTGTTATATGTAAAACAACATCAGTTCCTACATTCTTTTTGGAACTATCTTTTATTTCGTATTCCGTGTTTCCATCACAGCTCCAGTGAGCTCCCTTTTTATTTTTCAAATAAGATTTAGAATTAATTTCTACTTTGCCTGCTACCATAAATGCGGAATAAAATCCTAAACCAAAGTGACCAATTATTTGATTTTCATCTCCTTTATTTTTATACTTTTCTAAGAATTCAGTTGCCCCTGAGAATGCAATTTGATTTATATATTTATTAATTTCATTGCCGCTCATTCCAATACCATTATCAGATATCGTTATAGTTTTTTTCTTTTTATCTAATATAATATTTATCGTTTCATCTTTTATCTCGTTTTTATATTCTCCTAGCGATGACAATCTTTTTAGTTTTTGAGTTGCATCAACTGCATTAGAAATAAGTTCCCTTAAAAAAATATCTTGATCAGAATAGAGGAATTTTTTTATTATTGGGAAAATGTTTTCTGTATTAATTGATATTTTTCCTTTTTCTTTCATAATTATTTATTTACTAGTTCTACTCCAAAAATTGTTCCAATTTTTAAAATTATGACAGTGTGTCATTAAAATATTTTATCTTATTCTATCCGATTCATTAACCAATAGTTCATCTTTTTTAATAAATCTATTTGCAATAGAATTAAATATTAGAGCAGTAAAAATTAAATAAAATGATATTAAGATATTAATATCAAATGTATTTTTAATCATCACCTCGTTATAGAATAATTCGTATAAAATTATTGAAATAGTAAATGACATTATTATTGAGTTAATGGCTCCAATTTTTATTTGATTAATTCTATTTCTATATTGAAAAATAGAATAGAAAGATAAACCGCCTGCTATAAAAATTAAAATTAAAATATAAGGACGAGGATATAAAATTGCAGAAGGATCTTCTTCAGAAATGTATTGTTGATAAGCCAGCTCGTAAATGTATAGAGTTTCTTTTTCTTTAATAGTTGTTATGTTGTTTTCATTTTTATATACAATTTTTTCTGATAATGGGAAAAAATAGGTTGAAAATAAACTTATCGTTACTAATAATAAAAATATTGATTGTATTCTTTGTATCATGTATATTACAATTATTCTTATTCAAAATTAATTAATGGCAATTTACAATCCTAAATTTATTTCATGAGATACGTTATATACATTTCTTACTTGGGAACAAATTACCATGGCTGGCAAGTTCAAGATAATGCTCTTTCAATACAATATATTTTAAATAATTCACTATCTAAAATTTTAAAAGAAGACATTAAAACTGTTGGTGCTGGAAGGACAGATACTGGAGTCCATGCTTTGAATCAAGCTGCCCATTTTGATTTCAAAGAAGAATTAGATAATAATGATTTTCTTTATAAAATAAATTCAATTTTACCTAATGACATTTCTGTAAATAGACTAATTGAAGTTAAAGATGATTTTCATGCTAGATTTGATGCCATAGAAAGAAGCTATATCTATAAAATTCATCTAAATAAAACTCCTTTTTTATATGGTTTGTCTTATCATTATAAAAATAAAATTAACTTATCAATATTGAATAAAGCTTGTAAAATAATTATTTCAAACAACAATTTTAAAAGTTTTTGTAAGTCAAAATCAGATGTAAAAAATTATATATGTAATTTGGTTAGTGCAAAATGGAAAAAGGGTGATAATGACACATTTTTTTTTGAAATTTCTTCAGATAGGTTTCTTAGAGGTATGGTAAGAGCAATTGTTGGTACAATGTTAATATTAAATGAGAAAAAAATTAATTTATCAGATTTTAAAAAAATTATTTTAGATAATGACAGAAGAAATGCTGGATATTCTGTTTTCCCAGGAGGTCTTTATTTAAAGCAAATTTTATATCCAATCAAATTTAAATAAAAATGGATAAACAATCTGTCAGCGGAAATGTTATTGATTATAAAGTTTTAAAAAGACTTTTCATATATTGTAAACCCTATATAAAGCAGTTCTACTTATTAGTTTTTTTTACAATTTCTTTATCTATATTAAGCCCTATAAGACCCTTTCTTGTTCAATTGACCATAGATAATCATGTTGCATTTAATGATTATAATGGGATGCTAAATATGATTATAATCCTGGTTATTTTATTAGTATTTCAAGGCATTATTCAATATTATCATACCTATTTATCAGGCTGGATAGGTCAGAATATTGTAAAGGACCTAAGAATTAAGTTGTATTCTCATATACAAAAACTCAGATTAAAATTTTTTGATAATACTCCTATTGGAAAAATTATAACTAGAAATATTTCTGACATTGAAACAATAGCCGAAGTTTTTGGCCAAGGTCTCGCTTCAATTATTGGGGATTTATTACAGCTAATTGGAATATTAATTATAATGTTTTTGATTAATTGGAAGTTAACTTTAGTAACTCTATCAACGTTTCCTTTATTATTATTGGTAACTTATATTTTTAAGGAAAAGGTTAAAGTTTCATTTAATAATGTAAGAGAAGCTGTAGCAAATTTAAATTCATTTGTTCAAGAACGTATTGTAGGAATGAATGTTATACAAATATTTGCTAGAGAATCTAGGGAATATGAGTCATTTAAAAAAATCAATAGAAATCATTTAGAATCTAATTTAAAAGCTGTACTGTATTATTCTTTGTATTTTCCTGCAATGGAGTTTTTTACTGCCCTAGGAATGGGGTTAATGATTTGGTATGGTTCTTATCAGATATTAGAAGATCAAATAACTTTGGGAATATTGATTGCATTTATAATGTATTTGCAAATGTTTTTTAGACCAATTAGAATGATTGCAGATAGATTTAATGTATTGCAGATGGGTGTTGTAAGTTCTATTAGGATTTTTAAACTTTTAGATACCAAAGAGATGATAGTAAATAATGATAAGTTCAAAATTGAAAATAATATATCAGGAAAATTAGAATTTAAAAATTTATGGTTTGCTTATAATGAAAAAAATTATGTTTTAAAAAATATAAATTTTAAAATAAATCCAGGAAATGTACTTGCAATAGTTGGAAGCACTGGATCAGGAAAAACATCTATAATAAATTTGATAAACAGGTTTTATGAATTTAATAAAGGTGAAATTTATTTAGATGAAAATAAATTAAGAGATTATAATTTAGATCAACTTCGTAAAGTTATTGGCTATGTTCCTCAAGATGTCTTTTTATTTTCAGACACTGTAAGAAATAATTTAACTCTTGGCGATAAAATGATATCCGATAAGAAAATTTGGGAAGTAATCCGTTATTTAAAAGCTGAAAAGTTTATTGAAAAACTTCCAGGAAAATTAAATTATAATGTCATGGAGAGGGGAGCAACATTATCTGTTGGTCAGCGTCAATTATTATCATGCATTCGAATCCTTCTTTTTGATCCTAAAATAATTCTTTTAGATGAAGCAACCTCATCAGTAGATAGTGAAACTGAGGAAACTATTCAAAATGCGATATCAAAAATTTTAAAAAACAGAACTTCTATTGTTGTTGCTCATCGCTTATCTACAATAAAACAAGCTGATAATATTTTGGTATTGGAAAATGGAGAAATTGTTGAGTCCGGAAAACATGATGAATTAAAAAGAAATAATAAACAATATTCTAAACTTTATAAAATGCAATTTAGTGAGGTTACCATCTAAATTTTGTATTTATCATTTTGTAAAGTTTTTCATTATGCTTAAGAAAAAATTCTTCAATAGTTTCTTTTGTTTTTTGTTTGATTTTAATATCAATTTTACTTTTGTTATAAATAGTTGAACAAGGAACTGGTTCTGAGTTAAGACTTAAAAATCTAAAAACTTTATTAAGCTCTTTTCTCGTATTTGAAAATAATTTTTCAGAAAATAAAATATGAATTTGTTTTTTATCAAAGTAATCAAAATATTTTTTTAACTGCTTATGATATATCCCTCTGTCTAGAATAGAAAAATATTTGAATCTTCTACTATAATAATTTTTATTGTTTATCATTTTTTCTTTTTCATAATTAATGAATTTCATTTCTTTTTCTATTACCTCTTCTATAGTAGTATTAGGGCTATACTTTCCTAAATAAATATTATGTTTATAATTAGAAATAGCCCTTTCAACAGGATTTCTTAATAGAACTATAAGTTTTGATTTTGGTGATATTACCTTTATTCTTTCAGCAACAAAAGGATGGTGGATATAATCAGGGCTACACTCAAAAGTTAATAAATCTTTATTTTTATTATTAAAATTATTTTTATACCAATTCATTCCTTTTTCATAATTTCTATCAAAAAAATGAATTTCTCTTCTTGACCCAACACATATTTTAGAATGATTGCTAAGGTAATTATATAAAGAAGTGGTTCCTCCTTTTTGAGTGCCAAGAATTATAAAATCAGGATTTTTTCCTTCTATTTTTTTTTTAATTTTTGAGTAATATAAATTAACTGAATGCTGATATTTTCTTACTATAAATTGTATCATGAGATTAATTAATTTTTAATCTATTTTTCTTCTTCTTCATTTTGTTTTTTAAATATTTTATAATAGTTGCCTTTCATTTTAAGTAAAGAATTATGATCACCCGATTCTATAATTTTCCCATCTTCTAGAACAATAATTTTTTTTGCCATAACTACTGAAGATATTCGATGAGAAATTATAATTGATGTTTTATTTTTCATTATTTTCTTTAAACTGCCAAGTATTGATTTTTCAGTTTTAGTATCAACAGCTGATAAACAATCATCAAATATTAAGATTTTAGGATTTTTAATTATTGCCCTTGCTATAGAAATTCTTTGTTTTTGTCCGCCGGATAGTGTTACTCCTCTTTCTCCAATTTTGGTTTCAAATTTTTTTGAGAATTTATTAATGTTTTCAATTAAATCTGCATTTTTTGCTGCTTCAAAAACTAGATCAAAGTTTTCTTTTTCTGATCCAAAACTAATATTATTTTTAATGGTATCAGAAAACAAAAAGACATCTTGAGGAACATAGCCTATTTGACTTCTAAGGGTTTTAGTATTTATATCTTCAATATTAATATCATCAATTTTTATTTTTCCAGATTGAGGATTCATTAATCTTGGAATTAAATTACTTATAGTACTTTTTCCAGATCCAGTAGACCCAATAATACCTAACGAGTCTCCTGGTTTTATTTTAAAATTTATTTTACTTAAAGCTTTAATTCCTGATTCTTTGTATTTATAACAAACGTTCTGAAACTCTACTTTTCCTTGAATATCAATTTTTTTATTTTTATTGCTAACGATATTATTAGTTTGATTTAGAAACTCATTAATTCTTTTTTGTGATGCAGCAGCTCTTTGAATAATACTTGTGATCCATCCTAAAGATATTACAGGCCAGGTTAATAAGGCAACGTATATTAAAAATTCAGCAATATTTCCGATAGAAATATTTCCTTCAAACACTTCAACAGAACCTTTATATACGGTAATAATAATACTCAAACCAATAAGAGTCATAATTATTGGAAAAAATAATGATAGAACAAACTGAAGCTCCAAAGCTTTATCCTTATATTTTTTACTTTGTTTATCAAATCTTTGAGAAAAACCAGATTCTCTTCCAAATGATTTAATTATTCTTATTCCTGAAAATGATTCCTGAACAAATGTTGATAGATTAGAAAGAGATTTTTGAATTTCTTCAGATTTATAATTAATTATATTTTGAATGTAGTATATGCTGTAAGCTAAAAAAGGAAGTGGAATAAGAGAATAAATTGACAATTCAAAGTTTATGTAAAACATGAATGGTATGATGAAAAGGAATAGTATGCTTACATTTATTCCATACATAAGTGCTGGGCCTAAATACATTCTCACTCTACTTACATCTTCTGAGATTCTATTAATTAAATCTCCAGTATTATTTTTTTTATAAAATTCCATTGGCAATGTTTGATAATGAAAATAAATTTCATTTTTTAAATCGTACTCAATATTTCTTGATGCTACAATAATGGTTTGACGCATTAAATATAAAAACAAACCCCGTATGCATGCAGCAAAAATTATTATTAGTACAGCAATAAAAATATTGTTTTTAAGAAGTTGAAATGAATTGTCTTGAAGATCAAAACCTAAAAAGAGTTGATATGTATTATAGCTATTTTCTAATAGATCAAAAGATTCTCTGATCACTATTGCTGGAACAATAGCAAAAAAAGTTGCAAAACTTATAAATATTATACCCAGAATATAATAACCTTTGTATTTAATTAAATATTTATCTAAATACGATAGATGATTCAAATTATATAATTTTAATTTCAATGTAATATAATATGATTTGGATATGAGAGAAATTTATTTATAAATAAATATTTTTGTTAAAAGAATGCAAAAGAATTCTAGTTTATCTGAAAAAATTTTTAAACAAGATCATGAGCAAATTATTTATTGTTCAGATAATAAATTAGGCTTGAAAGCTATTATTGGAGTTCATGATACTACTTTGGGTTCATCTATGGGAGGCACAAGAATGTGGAATTATTCCTCAGAAGACGAAGGGTTAAAAGACGTTTTAAGACTTTCAAAAGCAATGACATTAAAATCCTCTCTTGCTGGATTGAATGCAGGTGGAGGCAAAGCGGTAATTATAGGAGATTTGAAATTAAAAAATAAAAATTTTATTGAAAAATATGCTTCTTTTATAAATGATTTAAATGGAAAATATTGGACAGCACAAGATGTAAATATTTCTTCTCAAGATATGATTTGGATGAAAGGTGTTACCCCTTTTGTTGTAGGCATGCCAGAGGAAGAAGGTGGTTTGGGAGATTCTTCTCATCCAACTGCATATGGTGTTTATTTAGGAATGAAAGCAGCAACTAAGTTTGTATATGGGAATGATTCTTTAGAAGGAAAAAAAATTGCTTTGCAGGGTATAGGAAAAGTGGGAGCCAAATTAATTGAATATTTAGTTAAAGAAAATGCGAATGTTTATGTAAATGACATTAATGTCGATCGTTTAAAAAGTGTAATTGACAAATATGAAGTTAAGACTTTTAAAAATAGTGAACTCTATTCTATGGATTTAGATATATTTTCTCCTTGTGCTTTAGGAGGAATTTTAAATTCAGAATCAATAAAAAAGTTAAACTGTAGGATTATTGCCGGAGCCGCAAATAATCAACTAGAAAATGATAAAATTCATGATATTGAATTAAAAGAAAGAAATATTGTATATGTCCCTGATTTCCTAATTAATTCAGGAGGAATAATTAGTGTTTATCATGAACAAATTCAAGATTTAAGTAAAGAAAAAGTATTTTCCGTAACCGAAAATATTTATTCAAAAGTTGAAGATGTTCTCAATCTTTCTAGTAAAAATAATATATCAACAAATGCATCTGCTATGAAAATAGCATTGGATAGAATTGATAGAAATAAAAAAAAGTAATTAATTTTACAAAAAATTATCGTTCTTTAAATTAATAGATATGCTTAGTAGAAGAGCCTTACGTATACGTGTTTTACAGTTATTATACTCGTATGAAAAAACTTATAAACATTCTGAGAGCTATAGCAATTATCCTGAGAAAGTTTTTTCAGATCTAGAAAAATCTATTGATTTAATTTATCCCATGTATTTTGAAATCTTAATAACACCAATACGCTTTCTAAATTTAAATCTAATTGATAAAGAGATCTCAAAGGAAATGATTGTCAACAAATCAGAATCAAATTATAATTTGTCTGATAATAAAATAATAAAGTTTATCAAGGAAAATCAAATGCTTAAAAAAGAATTTATGAATTATGATTTGGATATTAATTCGGCAAATGATGATATTAAAATATGGTATAAATCTTTATTAAAAAATGATGAAATTATTAAATATCAAAATCAAATTGAGCCAGATTTTGAAAATGATTTAAAAATTTTCAACTATATCTCTCTAAATTTTATATTTAAGAATGAGGAAATTAATAAACATTTTTCAGAAAAGGATTTATTTTGGAATGAAGACAAACCAATACTTAAATCAATGATAAAGAAGACCTTAAATTCACTTAATTCAATAAAATTAGATAAATTTGCAATCGCAGATTTATCTAATGATTTATCAGATGATAAATCTTTTGCGAAAAATTTGTTTGAAGGTGTATTGGATGGCAATAAAATTTTTGACAGTTTAATTAGTGATAATTGTCAAAATTGGGATATAGAAAGAATTTCTACAATTGATAGAATTCTTTTAAAAATGGGAATATGTGAATTTTTATATTTTCATAATATTCCAATTAAAGTTACCATTAATGAATACATTGATATAGCAAAAAAATATAGTACTCCAAAGAGTAAAAATTTTGTTAATGGAGTACTTGATATTTTATCAAAAAAAATGATTGATAAAATTAAGAAAACAGGTAAAGGATTAATTGATAATAAATAAATTGTTATAAAATGAGTAAAAATTCATCTAATTCAATAATTTCCTTCATTGTAGGTTTACTACTTGGCGGAGTTTTTGGAGTATTATTTGCTCCTGATAGAGGTAATAATACACGTGATAGATTAACTTATAGATTAAATAAATATAAGTTAAGAATTCAAGATCTTTTAGAAGAAATTTTAGAAGATAAAGAAATTAAAAAATCAGCATCCGGAAGAGAAGAAAAGAAGGTAGTAAATGATGCTAAGGATAAAGCTGAAAAATTATTGAAAGATGTTGATGGTATACTCACAAAAATGAAAAAAAAATGAATAGATATAAAAAATATTTAAAACCAATTAGGTTAGTTTTCCCTCTTTTAATGTTTGTCCTTTTAATGAGTTGTAATAACTTAAAGGATTTAGAAATGAGGGTTGCAAAATTAGAAACTGAAGTTGCAGCATTGAAAAGAGGAGGCGTTAGTTCTTCTACCTCTTCAGCTCTTTATCCAAAATTTCAGTTTGTTGAAGAAGAATATAATTTTGGTGAAATTAAAGATGGGGCAATTGTAGGACATACATTTAGATTTAGTAATGTAGGGGAAGCACCTTTGATAATTTCAAAAGCTACTGCAGCATGTGGTTGTACCGTTCCTGCTTGGCCTAAAGAACCAATTCCACCTGGTGGATCAGGAGAAATTCAAGTTCAATTTGATTCTAGTAATAAACCTGGAATTCAAAATAAAGTTGTTACAATAACTGCTAATACTCAAGAAAAGGTCAAAAAATTATTGATCAAGGCTCAAGTAGTTGGTAAATAATTTTTATGATATTATTACAAGCTGGACAAGGATTCGGTTTTGCTCAACTTTTTTTTCCTATAGCAATTTTAGCTGTATTCTATTTCTTTATAATTAGGCCAGGTCAAGTTAAAGAGAAAAAGCAAAGTGAATTTATTGAAAATTTAAAAAAAGGAAATAAAATTGTTACTGTTGGAGGAATTTATGGTAAAGTTATTTCTATTGAAAAAAAAACCATAATTATAGAAATAGATAGAGGAACAAGAATTCAAATTGACAAAAATTCTATTTCATATGAGATGAGTAATCTTAATAATTAATTATGACCAAAAAAAGTCCTTTTTTGGTTGGAATAACGGGAGGAGTAGGTGCTGGTAAATCTTTAATATGTAAAATTTTAAATACTCTTAGGGTTCCTATTTATTCATCTGATGGCAGAGCTAAGGAATTGATGAATAACAATGAAGATTTAAAAAAGAAAATCATTAATAATTTTGGAATTGAATCTTATAAAAATAATAAAATAGATAATCAATTTTTGTCTGATAAGATTTTTGAAAACACTTCTTATAGACTAAAGATTAATAGTTTAGTTCATCCTTTTGTAAAAGAAGACTTTCATTTTTGGATTAAAAAAAATTCAAATAATGACTATTTGGTTAAAGAGTCTGCATTAATAATCGAATCAGAATCATATAAAGAGTTCGATTTTTTAATTTATGTCTCTGCTGAAAAACCCACTAGAATTAAAAGAGTATTAGAAAGGGATCCAGGAAGAAATGAAGATGATATAGTTAAAATTATTAAAACTCAAATGAATGATAAAAAAGCCATTAATTTTTGCGATGAAGTGATTGAAAATAATGAGAACAACTTATTATTGCCAAAGGTTTTAAAAATTCATGAAAAAATTTTGAAAAAATCTAATAATTTTAAATGAAAAGGATAAAACTTTAATTTTCATATATTTGTTTATTAATAAACTAATTTTTTTATGAAAAAATATTTCTTTTATTTAGTTCTCTTTTTATCTCTCTCTTGTAATAAAGATGATGATAATGTTGTCCCAGATAAGTTTAAATTCAATTATAATTTGCATAGCAGCTTACCTCAAGATTGGATAGATGAGTTTAATGTAATTATGGGAAATTTGGATAAACATATTCCTGTTAAGCCTACTAGTTATTTTCCCGAATTAGATGTGTATGCATGGAAAAGTGATGCTAATAAGCCATATAAAAATGAAATAGGAAATGCGGATGGTGCATGTATTTGTGGAAATAGTAAAGGAAGATATATGGTACTGGAGATCCCAGCACTAGAATTTGGTAATCCTCCTCATATGCATAGATATTCTGTCATTCCTCATGAAGTTTTTCATGCCTATCAAATGGGATTATCTGAGAATTTTTTCAAGCCAGATGGTCTTGAGTTAAAATGGATGGCTGAAGGGGGTGCAGCATCCTTTGAATCATTATATATACAACAATATTATGATTTTAATTATTTTTATGATGCTCAAGCTAATATTGATGTGGCTGTTAACTCTACTCCCGAAATATATGAAAGTTATGATTCAAATGGTCCTAAAGATCAAAATTATGCATCCTCTGTATTCATGGTATTAGCCCTTGTAAAAGAATTGCAAAAACAAAACATTTCTGAAGAGAAAGCTTTTAGAATGGTTTATAAAGATTTTTGGGAAAAAAATGCTGATAAAAATAATTGGAAGACGGCATTTAAAGAATTGTTTAATATTGAAGTAAATGATTTTTATAATATCTTAAAGGATGGTCAATCATATGGTCCAACTATAAGTAATGTTATCCCCAGTGCTAATTTGAAATTAGAAAATATATTTTTATAATTTGAATGAATTTTTTCTGATTATTATCACATCTTAAAATCACTTTTCATAATAATAGCAGTATGAATTAATGTTGCTGCTAATTTTCCTTCAGGGTTAAATACTTCACCTTTAACCGTGGCTACAGTTTTTCCTTTTTTTATAATTTCAGCTGTTGCAGTAACTTCTCCTCCAAACAAAGGTCTATGGTGTATGCTATGCAGATTGGTTGAGTTAGGGTATGAGGTTCCTTTAGATTCATAAATTAAAAGTATGCTTGTAACATCATCAAGCATAGAATTTATTTGTCCGCCTTGTACAGTTTTACTAGGATTGAGAGTTTTAGATGGAAATTCACCTTTTAATTTTAAAAACCCCTCTCTGTATTCAATTAATTTAAATTTAAAAATTTTTCCTGTTCCTCCATTTACTTTATGAAACTCAAGAAATTTATTGAACTCTTTTTCCATTTTTTTATTTGTTATCAAATAAATTTATTAAGCTAAAAAAAACATAAAAAAAGACCCATTCGGATCCTTTTTTATGTTTGAATTATTAAGTTATTCGTCAGATGTTAATGACATCATCATACCAGTCGCATCAAAATAATCACCTGTTTGGGTAATTAATCCAGTCTCATCAAAATCCCAATAATGGTAAGACTTTAGATTTACACTTTTTTGAGTTGGTGTGTGAGTTGCTGTCCAAACACCATACACTCTTACACTACCATTCAGATTTCCAAGAGAATCACTTCCAGGAAGCCAGTAAGTAGGAGTAAATTTCATATTTTCAAAATTATCTTGATATCCTTTTAAATCATTAATAAAACCATCTTTATTTTGAAGTTCGGCTCCATATCTAGGAGGTTCATGGATTAAATCATCAGATAACATAGCAATTTGAGACTCTACATCTTCCATTTCATGTAATTTCATAAATTTTTGAGCTGACTCAAGATTCCTTGCATAATTATTATTTGAGGATTCAACTTCGCCAACAGTATTTGTGTTATTACAAGAATATAAAAAAACTATACTCATCAATAAAATTATTTTTTTCATAATTATTAAGTTTAAATTAGATTTCAAATATATATGATACATTAATAAGATTATATAATTATAAATCATATTTTTTTTCTATTTTAGTGTGGTTATTTAAATTATTTATTAAAAAAAATCTATTATGACAAAATCTTTAAACTTTATTTTTTTCTTTATTTTCATTGTTTTATTATTTAATTGTGGGGGGCCTTCACAAGAGCAAAAGCAAGTCATAGATGCTCAAGCTCAACTAGAAAAAGACCTTGAGATGTATAGATACGTTTGGGGGGAATTTTTTAAGGGTGATACATCAATTGTAAACGAAAAATATTTTACAGAAGATGTCACAGTTGTAACTCCAGAAGGTGATCTTGTTGGTATAGAAGCTGTAAAAAACCATTACTTAAATTTTTTTATTGGATTTTCTGATGTAGAATTTACAATAGTTGATGCATTTGGTCAAGGCGATAAAATTGTAAAATATTTTAATTTTAAAGGCACACACACTGGTGATTTTTTCGGTTTACCAGCTTCTGGAAATAAATTAAATTTATCAGGTACTACTCTTGTCAAAATTGAAAACGGAAGGGTGTCTCGCGAGCAAGACTTTTTTGATTATGCATCACTTATGAGTCAACTTCAGCAAAATTCTGGAGAAGTAAATATTGATTCTCAAAGTCAAGGAGTATTATAATTAATCTATTACTAAGTTAATTTCTCTTTCTAAGTCGTCTAAACTCATGTTATATAGCCTTAAGAAACTTAACTTATAGTCAAGATATCTTTTTACCATTATAAAGTTTGCTTTAAGCTTTTTATCACTTTTGATGGATCGACTAATTATATCTACATATTTTTTCATAGAGACTGATGTATCATCTCTTGCTAATATTATTTCAGGATGATTTTGAGAAAGGAATGGAAGAAAAGATTGCTTTAGCTGTTTCTCATATTCTACAGTTGTTTCGACATATGAAAATGAGGTGTTATGAAGCCTACTTAATATTTCTTTTATTTTATCAGATTTTACAAACTTTAAATCTCCAGAATTTATAATAGAGTAGTATCTATTCATTGGGGGATCAAAGACTCTATAAATGACTAAAAATGTTTCAATTCTAGATTTGGCAGTTGTAATTTTTAATATTGAGTCAGTATCAACAATATCATTTCGAGGGAAAAGTAATTCATTGAGAAGTCTTAGATCTGTCATCCAAGTTTTTTCACGTTCAAAAGTGTAATCCCTAATCTCTTTTATCTCCATTTTGAGACTATTTAGTACTTTTATCCTCTCTACCTCATTTTGATTATCTATTGATAATTCATTAAGCCAAAAAGATACACTTATACCTAGAACAATTACTACAAATTCAAAGGAATATTTTATCAAATATTTGTTTTTCATTGTATCAAATATACATAACCGTTTTTGCATTTTGCATTTTGTGTTTATGTTTATGAAATAAAAAAAATTAATTATGAATTACATTGATATGATTGGATTGTTTGGAGCTTTTTTATCAGGGATAACTTTCTTACCTCAGGTATATAGGACCTGGAAATTAAAGTCAGCAAGAGATTTATCTCTTGTAATGATATTAATTATACTATTAAGTAATGTAGTTTGGTTAATCTATGCATTTAACAAACAAGATATTGCTATTATTTCTGCCAATTTATTTGTTGGATCTTGCGCCCTTATTATCTTATATTTTAAATTAAATTATAAGTGATAAATGTAATCTTATTTTTATTTTCTCGTTATAGATTTATCGTGAGTTTTAGATTTATATTTTTTATTCTCTTCTTTAGTTCAAATGTTTTCTCCCAAGATATTTTAGTTGAGTGGAAAAACAAGTCAACTTCAGATATAAATACTGATAATCCTAATTTAGAAATTAAAAGAATTTTAAAATCAGAAAATATTGAAAGAAAATTAGATGAAGTTTGTGATTCTTATTATGATGATGAAAATGAATCTTTTTCTGAAGAACAAGCAAACAAAATATTAGATATTATTTTATCAACAATTGGAGCGTCTAAAAGATTTGTTCTTAAGGCTTGTAAAAATACCTCTAATGCATTTGCAACTACAAAAAATGGTGTTAGATATATAATTTATGATAAGGAGTTTATGGAAGAAATAAACTCAAATACAAATTATTGGTTTAATATGTGGGTACTTGCCCATGAGGTTGGGCATCATATTAACGGACATGTTTTAGCACCTGACTTATCTATTGAAGATAGAAGATGGGAAGAATTGGAAGCTGATAAATTTGCTGGGTTTGTATTAGCTAAACTCGGAGCTACTCTTTCTCAGGCTTCCTTACCTCTTGATAAACTAAATCACCCTGAAGAGGATAATCTAAAATCCAGATACCCATCTAAATATAAAAGATTAGATGCTGTAAAGCAGGGTTTTAATAATGCAATTGGCGTACCAACTTTTTATAAAAAAACTGTATTTAATTCTGCAGAAGAATATTTTTATAGTGGATATGAAAAATCAATTTATAAAGATTATTATGGTGCTATTTCTGATTATACAAAAGCTATTGAACTTAATCCAAATTATGCTATGGCATATTACAATAGAGGAGTAATTAAAAATCAATTAAAAGATTATGAAAGATCCATTAAAGATTATAACTCAGCAATTGAGCTTAACCCTAATTATTCTATGGCTTATTATAACCGGGGCCTTATAAAAGATAACCTAGGAGATCAGTCTGGAGCTTTAGATGACTATACAAAAGCTATTGAGATTTATCCTGAAGATCCAATCGCTTTTTATAATCGAGGAATTATATATAAAAATAAAGAGCAATATTATAAAGCCATATCTGATTATACTGATGCGATTCAACTTAATCCAAATTATGCTGAAGCCTATCTTAATAGAGGTACTGTAAAAAATATATTAAAAAATTATAATGGAGCGATTGAAGATTACAACATATCTATTAATTTTAACCCTAATATAATTGCATTTAATAATAGAGGTATTTCAAAAAACAATAATAAAGATTATCATGCTGCAATTTTAGATTATAATAAGGCTATTAAAATGGATTCAACTTATGCAGATGCTTACGCAAATAGAGGAATTTCAAAGTTTTATTTAAAAAATAAAAATGGTGCTTGTGAAGATTGGAATAAAGCCATTGAATTTGGTTTTGATGATGCAAAACAATGGGTTATCGATCAATGTAATTAGCTGATCAAATGTAATATTCTAGAAATAATATAGACAAGCAAACCGTATAATGTAGTTGTTGATGCTACTTTTAAACCACCTGCAAGGATTCCTTGAGAAACGCTACCTATACTTTCAATAGCAGCAAACGCATCATAAAGACCAATTAATGTGCCAAAAATTCCTATTGCTAGAGACAAATTCCCATAAGTTAATATATTATCGTCATAGACCCAATAAGAGTATATAACTCCTAATAAACCAATACTAACTAATGACATAAAAAGCACTCCTCCTTGTAAGAAAATTTCTATCATAATTATAATTTAGTTGTCTGAGCTATGAAGTTCATAATATTTTACTTCTGCCTTTTTCTTTAGAAGACTAACATCCCACATTACAAAATTCATTGCACCATTATTTATCGCATCTGTGAAATAAAATTTTACATCTGCACCATTTCTTTTCCAAGTTCCTTTAAGTGGAGAAGATAGTAGGGTTCCGTTTTCAAGAATCGTCCTAGCATGTCCATCTAATGTTCCGCTACTTTTTGAGGTGTTAATTGCTGAAACCTTAAATTTGACAAATACCAATCCGTATCCTGTAATATTTCCTTCGAAATTCATTTCTGAGTGTCCATCATCAGGGCTAATTGCAACAATATTTAAAGTACCTCCTCCTTTTGGTTCTGATAAATTTTGAGATAAGACATTAAAAATAAAACCTAAAAAAATTGTTAATAATAAAAATATCTTTTTCATAGTAGTTTGATTTATTTAGTACAATATAAATAAATTATATTTATAATTATGTTCTTAGATATTAGAATCTAATTTAGAAATTTGAAGTCTCAAATATGTGACTAATTCAATTCTTCAGTACCTTATGATAATCCCCACTATATATTATTAAATATAGCTATGGGAGGAAATCTAGAGGAGCTATTGAAGAGAGTTTTTCTAGTGATATAATGGAGATCGATTACGTACGGATATTTAAAAAATAAACAACTTTGAATTATCTATAATTTTTCCGATCTTGCACACTCAATTATAGTATAAAATGAATTTACTTAATAGAATATCTATCAAACATCCTGACAATTTGGGCGCAACTTTTAGTTCGCTATGTGCCTTACATTGCTATGTTACACCATTTATTTTTATAACTCAAAGTCATATTGCAATGATACCAGGTTGGTGGCAAAGTCTTAATTACTTGTTTCTTTCTCTTTCTTTTTTTGCTATCTACCGTACAGTGCAAAACTCATCTAATTTGTTTATTAAAATTTTATTGTTTGCTTTTTGGGGGTTGTTAGCGTTCCTATTAATAACTGAAGAATTTGAAATTTTTCATCTCCCTGAGTTCTTAACATATGGAGCCGGTATTACTTTAGCATTTTTACATATTTACAATAAAAAGTATTGTAAGTGTGATGGTGATGATTGTTGTGTAGATTAAATTCTTCCTAAATTTTCTTTATTTATAATATTTTCTAAATAGCTATGAAAAAGAGAGTTATCGATTTTATTACTCTTTTAATTAAAGATAAAATTCAACTTCTAAAATTTGAGTTAGATTCAATTAATAAAGAAAAAAATAATCTTAAAAAGAGCAGTGCTGGAGATAAGTTTGAGACAAGCAGAGTTTTAATGCAAACAGAATATGATAAAATTCACAATCAATTATTAATTTTAAAAAATCAGCTAAGAGCAATTAAATCTATAAGCTTTTCAGATAAAAAAAACAAAGCAGGAGTTGGAAGTTTTATTAAAACTAACAAATCATTTTATTTTATTAGTATAGGGTTAGGTAAACAAATTATTGATAATAATGATATTTATATAATTTCTTTATCATCTCCAATTGGAAAATTATTAAACAATAAAAAAAAAGGTGATAAAATAGTATTTAATAATAAGGAGGAATTAATAGAGAATATTTATTAATAACAAATTTTAAACGATTTACATTTCATCAGTCTTAAAGCCAACCATCAGAATTCCTTCCGGTGGTTGCTCAGAAAGTTCTCTTCTAATATCCTTGAATTATACAATCATAAACACCTGTTCTTTGTAATTCTAGATTAGAAAGGTCAAAAATTACTTTTTCGACATATCCATCAACAAATAAATATGGATTTGTAGATCCTTTTAAACACTGTGGCTTATTAAACTCTTTATCACTATCTATTCTCATATAAAATTCAATTTTAGAGTTCACTATTTTCAATCCACTATAGGTGAATCCATAAAAAACATATTTCTGGTTTTTTAAATCAAAAACATTAAATCCAAATCCTGGATCTACACTCATTTCTCTATCTAAAAGAATCATAAAATTCTTAACCACCCCTCCAAAATCAAATTGAGAAATTGATTTTCCTATATATTTAACTGACATATCATCTTTTGAGATTGCCATTATCTGTGAACCCATAATATCAGCGTAGTCAGGTCCCATAATGTTACTCCAAGGAGTAATTATTATTTTATATGAATTATAGTCATATATTGTACTTTTTCCTTCATATGATGTATACGAATCAGTTCCTGGAAATTTATTTACATCCTTTTTTGCTCCTTCTTTAGGAGCTTCAACTGGTTTTTCTTCTGAATCCTTATCAAACTCCTCCATTATTAATTCAAATAATGTTAGAAACTTATCTGATGTGCCATCATAATCCCTTCGAATCCAGAACAAAGTTTCAAAAGGTATTTCAAGGTTAGAAGTTTTAATTTCTTGAACAAGTAAGTTATGATCATACCTATTTTTAATTTTTTCAAGAAAATCTTTATTAGAATTACTAAAATAAACTGAAATTCTATTTTGCATTAATTCTTTAAGCTGACCTTTAAAATGCGAATCATAAAAAGGTTGAATAATTTTTTTTGAAATTGGTGACAAGGACTTGAATCTTCCAATTACTTTTTCTAAAAACAAAGGATTATAGTGTCCAAAATCATTTGATGAAGGATTTAAATTTTCCTTATGTGGACCAGAATTAAAAACAGATGATCCTAAAGCTCTTTCAAGTAAATATATTATTGGATTATTTTGCAAGTATCCCCACCAAGAGCCTTTGAAAAAAGAGGGTGAGTGATCTCCCATAATCCAAGGTTTTTCTTTGAAGAACCCAAACCGATCAATGGTACTTTCACTATCAATTATTATTAATTTTTCAAAAGCTTCAAAATCTTTCAAATCATCTTCAAATTTCTGTCCAAAAGAAACCAGTGGGATAAAGTATAAAAGAAAGAATAATTTTTTCATTACTGCAATTACATTTAAAAGATCAATCTTTTTTTATAATAACACCATCAGCAAGAAATGTTAATGAAACTTCTGAATCATTTATTTCATTTATTTCCTCTTGTGATTTGCCGGCATCTTCAGCATAATGTCTAAGGAGAGCAACACTTAAAGTATCTACTTTAAGTTTGCCATTAATAATAGTTTTATTTCCTGTCACTCCATCAGTAGGGACAAAAAAACCATAATCTTTAAACCTAACAAGAATTGTATCTTCATTTGCTTTCACCTTCATCCAGCATCCTTTCATAGGACAAGTTGATAATACCTCACCTTCTATTTTAATTTTATTTTCAGGGTTATTTAAAAAATCTAGTTTGTTTGAAGAATAATCTTTAATATCTAAAACAGAAAAATCTTCACCATAATAATTTCCTTTGCTCTGAGAATTAGCAATATTTAAGTTTACAATTAATATAGTTACTATATAAAATAAGATTTTCTTCATTCCTTAGTGTTAATTAATTTATAGTCATATAATTGAGTTGCAACTAAAATATCACTATTATATTCTCTAATTGAATGAATTAAACCATCTTTCATTTTGAATACCCAAACATATTTGTTGTCATATTCACCATTTTTACCAACAGCATCACCTTCTTGAATTATTGCAACTCCGTTATCATCAGAAATAGCATCTACTGTTTTTAAAACTATACCATTTGGAAGAATTTCTGGAATAATATTTTTAAAATATTCATCGAATAAATTTTCTCTATTCCAAATTTTACCTCCTTGTTCTATAATTCCCATCCAAGCAAATGTAAAATCTTTGTGAAGTAAACTTTTCGCTTTTTCTGGATTAGTAATTATGTTATCAAGAAACGACTGGGCCATTTCTAGATTATTTTCGCTTAGAGAATTTTTTTTAGGTGAATTACAAGAGAAGACAAAAATAGCAATAAAAATTCCAAAATATTTTATCATATTTTAAAGCGGTTTCAATTATTTATTTGTATTATGCTTTAATACACTAGATACTAAGGTTATTTCATTTACTGGAACACCAGCGCGTTCGGCGTGTTCTTTAACAACATCTTCTGAGTCAGCGTTATAGACACAAAAAACATTATTTCCAGCAACATAACTTTGTTCTTGTTCTATATTTTTTCCTTCATTTCTCATTTCAACTAAAACTGATTCAGAACCTTGACCTATTTCATCTAATTTTTCGCTAGGTATTTGCGAAGCACCTTCAATTTCTCTTTTGATTAAATATTTATTCATTTTTTAATTTGTTTTGATTATCAATATTAAAAATAACAATAAAAATTATTACAATGTAATTGTATGATTGAAAATTAATTAATTAAAAGACCTTAGACAATTTTATATTCATCTCTCCGTTATATATTTGTTATGAAATATATAATTATATTTCTATTAATTCCATTTTTTCTTTTATCTCAGGATTATAGTCATATATATAATGATGTAAAAAAAATCCCAAATAAAAAATATTCAAGTATTAATGAACTTCATAGTACTATCATAAAATCACACTATAGTGACACAGAAAAAGTTTATGCTTTTGCAAAATTTATAACTGATAAAATAGCATATGGTAAAAGAGCTAGAACACCTCTAAACACAATAAATACTATGGAAGGTGTTTGTCAAGATTATACAGAACTTTTTCAAGAGTTATGTAAAATTTCTTCAATTGAAAATAATTTTGTTACAGGAATGGGTGTTGCTGGTTTTGGTCAAATAGGTGAGTATTACTCCAATCACGCTTGGAATGTTGTCAAATTGGATGGGAGATACGTAATTTTTGATTTGACTTGGGCTTCAGGATATGGTTCAGGGGATAGTTTTAGAAGAGAATTTAAACCAAAATATTTTAATCCAAAGCCTGAAGAATTTATAAGAGATCATTTTCCTGATGATACAAAGTGGCAATTATTAGAAAATCCTATATCAAAGAAAGATTATATAAATGCTCCGTTTTATGATCCCGAATTTAAAAATTTATCCCTTAAAAATGCTATAGTTAGAGACAGTGAAATAGAAATTACGTTTAATTCTAGTGAAAATTTTTCTTCTTGCTGGTTTTTTAAATGGAAATTAAATGAATATGGTTCAGCAAAAGCTGAAAGATTGGATTATGAAAAAAACGGTGATTTATATAAAGTAAAAATTGTTGAAGTTAATCCTGGGGCATATAAATATCATCTTTCATTTGGTTCAAAAACAAATGAAACTGTAACAAAAAATGCAGATGGAACCATCCGGAAAAGCTGGACTTATGATCCTTCCAGCATTAAGTTTATATTAGTAACTCCTAATTATGTCGTTACTAAACCTTCCATCTACGATAAAAAAGACCCCTGGGGGTTAATTGAAGCTTATCATTATTTGTTTTATAAAAATGACTTTAATTTTTTTAAAACATTGAATCCTAACACTAGTATAAGAAGTCTTGATAATATTAAATATTCAAAATCCTTGAGTAAAAGTCTTAAAGCCTGGTATGGTAATTATAGAAATTTTTATACAAGTATGAGAGGTGGTGATATATATTATAAAATTGATAATTTCAGAGTTATTTTAAGCCTTAAAGAAGATGGTTACACCTTCAAAGAATTACAAAGGGAAACATTACGATTGGGGAAAAGTGGGTATGGAGTTAAAGAGCTTCAGAAGATTTTTGGATTAGTACAAACAGGTAATTTTGATAAACAGCTTGAATATAAAGTAAAGATATATCAACAAAAAAAAGGTCTCAAAGTAGACGGCATTGTTGGTGGAAATACTTATATTTCTTTGGGAATATAATAAATCTATTGTGAGAAATTTTTGTTTTTTTTTTCTTAAGTAAAATAAATTAAATGCCAGTTTTACATATTTAATTTTATTCTGTAAACTTTAGGGTTGTTAACAAAACCTGTTACGTAGAGATATTCTTCCTTATCGTCAAATGCACAATTAGTAATAGTTCCAAAATCAATTTTACCAAGCAGCTTACCTTCTGGTGAAATAATCAAAAGACCGCCAGGACCTGAAGTAAATATATTTCCAGATGAGTGTACTTTCAATCCATCAAAATTTCCTTCATCCTCTTGTGGTAATTCTGCTCCATCAAAAAAAGTACTCATTTCCATACTCTCTAGGTTTATTTTTAATATTTTTCTATTTCCATCAATGAACGCCATTTTATTAACATATAAAGATTTCTCATCGGGAGATAGTGCAATGCCATTGGGCAAATCAATTTGATCGGTTATCAGGGATAATGCCTTTGTATTTACATTGAATTTATACACACCGTTAAAGTCAAGATCCTTTAAATCAGAATCTACAAATTGAAAAGTTTCTAGATTAAAAAATCCGAAAGATGGATCAGTGAAATATATATCTCCATTACTAGCATAAGTAAGGTCATTTGGGCTATTGAATCTGCCTCCTTCATAGTTATCTATAAGTGTAGTAAAATTTGGTGAGTTAGAAGAAGCATTTTCTATTTTTGCTAATCTTCTGTCTCCATGCTGACAGACAATTATATCCCCATTCTCATCGATTAACAAACCATTACCACCCAATAGGCCTAGGTTAACATTTGGAGCATAACCAGTATTTCCACTTGGCGATATATATTCTTTTGTCCCTTCTTCTTCATTCCACTTGTAAATTTTATTTCCCATGACATCAGTAAAAAGCAATGAGTTTGAAGCTTTATCCCAGACAGGCCCTTCAGGAAGAGAAATAGAATCGGCAAGTTCTTCAATCTCTGAATAGATGTCAATAATTTCTAAAATAGATTCATCAAAGATTTCAATCTTTGCATTTGGATTCTTTTCAGGTGAAGAACAGGCTACTATAAATATTGATAAAATGGTAAAAAATAAATATTTCATGTGTAAATGTTTAATTGTTAATAAGTAAAGGGTTAATTATTAATAATTTAATGTTTTTTATAAAAAAGTGAAAACTTTATAAGATAAACTATTTATAAAAATGCCTATGGTTTATATTATTGGCGTAAGTTTAATTTCAATTCTTTCGCCAACATTAGTTTCAATGTGTATTGAAAAAATATCTCCTTCAGAGCGCTGATAACTGAGAGTACGATGAGCACCATTACTAACTCCCTTGAAGGCTAAATATCTATCTCCCAATTCAGTTAATTCAAATTTATGAATTCGAGAATAAGTTGCACTTATATTTTCTGATTCTAGTGAGTTATTAAAGATTTGTAGATTTAATTCTAGACTCCCATTGATTTCCCTTATATGAATGATTTCAACAAATCTTGTCTCTGGTTCTTTTGTAGAGCGAACTAAAGCAGTAATGGTCCCAGAGCGAGGTGGAAACCATGTTTGTTCTACGATTCCTCCATCATGCGAACCCTCTCTTTGACCGGTTAACCACTCCAGTTGAGACACTGATATCGTAGAACTTTCTTCTCTACTAACGACTTCAGGAAACTTAAGTAAAGTACTGTTTTCTTCATTTCTTGATATAGAATTGTCACAAGCAAAAACAAATGAAATAAACACTAAAAGAAATAATAGATTTTTCACACTTACAATTTACAATAATTTTAAAATAAGAATATATTTCTATGGTTTGAATTTTTCTTAGATAATTGTAGGTTTAAGGTATGAGTAAATTTAATAAAGAAGAGTTTTATGTATTTATAAATCCAGTAGCTCTTGCAGTTGGTATAATTGGTTTATGTCTTTGGCTTGAAGTTGATTATGATAGGATTGCTATGACTGGAGGTTTAATATGGTCTGTTACTGGGCTATTACATATTGAAGCTCAAAAGAAAAAAAACAATTAGAAACCCCACTTAAAGGCCTTAGAATATATTGGTTAATCAAAGGTGCCAAATAAGTGCCAAGATTTTAAATTTTGGTAAAAAATCACTAAATCCATCTTCTGGTTTTGTTCTTGTATGATAAATATTCTTTACCAAATTTTTCTGTAAGAAAAACTTCTTCTCTTTTTATCTGAAATCTATTTATCCATAATATAAATAAGAAAGGGGTAAGTATAGAGTAAATATTCAAATAAAATATTGATGTAGATATAACTATCATCAACATACCTAGGTACATAGGATTTCTTGAATATTTAAAAATTCCTGATGTTACTAGTTTATTAGTTTCCTCGAACTTGATTGGATTAATAGTAGTTTTTGATTTTATGAATTGCAGTACTGGATTTATAAAAATAAGTATTCCAACAGAAAGAATAAAAATTGATATAGGGAGTTGAAATGGCAGATGAATTAAATCAATTTTTTTTGATGAGAAATAAATAGAAATAATTAAAGTTAAAACTATAAGGGGAGGAGGTATTTTTAACATTCTTCAAATTTTAAAATTAATACTCAAAACTGGAAATAGAATTATACTTTTATTATGTTTTATTGTCACAATTATTTATTTTATACTCTATTCACTTATTGGAGTATGAGGAATCATTCCAACTATTTTATAATTTCCATTATATTTTCTTAATATGTATGATGAGCTTCTTTCATTCTCACCCATCACTGTACTATCTTTTAAATATCTTGTGAAATTCATTTCAATTATGGAAATATTTTTATCGGATTTAAAATGTTCCCATTTATTTCTAATTGAGTACCCATAATTATTAGATTCTAGGGTTTCAAACGTTGAAATTAAAAAATCTTTAACTTCTTCATCTGTATTCATAACCGTAGTACTATCTTGAGTGTACAATACAAAAGGAATATTATATATTTCGTTTACTATTTTATCAAAATCTCCCTCACTCCAATATTCAACATAATCAGAGAATGTTTTTTCAATTGCGCTATCTACTTTTAAATCACTTTTTAAATCACAAGAAATAAGTGGAATAAATAATAATATTATGATTAGTTTTTTCATACATATAAATATAATTGAAAAAAGATTGATTAATCAAAAGGTGACAAATAACTGTCAGAATTATTTATTTTGTAGAAGAATTCAAATAAAGAATTAATCTATCAATTATTTATTCTTTCTGTTGGAATACTTACTTTTTAATTCCTCCAATATTTCTTACATTTAGAATATGAAAAAAATAACAGTACTTTTTCTATTTGTTTCATTAATTTGTGTTGGTTATATTGAAGAAGACAGTATAAATGATTCAATTTTAGATATAACTACTGGAAAGTGTACTTTAATTATCAAGGTATCTGATTTTGATAGTATCCCAGAAGCAAATGCAAAGTTGGTTATTTGGAATGTTGATGATTCATTAGGGTTTTCAAAAGAATTAATAAGTGATATAGATGGAAAAAGTGAAATTACAGTAGATCAAGGACAAGAATATAATATTAAAATATTTAAGGCTGATACTTTTTATGTTTTTAAACAAATTAAAATTCCCGATTTAAATTATGACTTTACTATGAATTATAACTTTCAAATAGAAGTTCTATATAGTTACTTAGATATAATTGAATTGGATCTACATTTTGCTTCTAATAGTGCTGAAATTCGAGAGAGAGATAAGGAAGAGTTAGATAGGTTATATGAACGTTTATCTAATAATTCATTAACTCAAATTGAGCTCGCTTCTCATACGGATAGTATTGGTAGTGATGAAAGCAATATGAGACTTTCCCAACGACGATCAAATTCAGTAAAGAAATATCTTGTAGAAAAAGGAATTGATGAGAATAGAATAATTGCTAAGGGTTATGGTGAAAAAGAACCTAAGGAATCTAATAAATACCCTGAGGGGAGAGCTATAAATAGAAGAACAGAAGTTAGAAGTGTTATAAAAAATAAATAAAGATGATAAAAAGACAGTATTTTCTGATAAAAAAGAATTTGATGAAACAGGAAACTTGATTAAGAAGACTGTTTATAAAAACTCTAAGGTTATGTAAAAGAAGAATATGACTATGAATATTATAGTTAATTTAAGAGCCCAACTATAAAGGCCTTTCAATAATTGAAAAAAGATTGATTAATCAAAGGTGCCAAATAAGTGCCAAGATTTTATATCTTTATACGTAAGTAAAGTGCAAGCATTGTAAGAAAAAAGGGTGGAAGACCGGACTCGAACCGGCGACCTCCTGAACCACAATCAGACTTAATTCCTTTTATATGGACATTCACCTACCCAGTTTCCAGCTGGATTATTTTAATAGTTATCAAGCATAAGTGCGTACTCATTTCTAATACGTTGCCATTCATCATTAAACAACTTGTATTTAATTTTATTTTCTTTTTTTACTTCCTCAATATAGATAGAGTTAGAACTTAAGGGAACGAATCTTGATTTTACAGAAACCTTTCCTGCCGGATTTTCTTGTTCTTGGGTATGAATCAATTCATTATTATTTATTAAAAACGAATTTTTACTAGATTCTATATCACCAAAATCATTTCTTACATTGTCTATAACACTCAAAATATCCCCTATGTTTTGCGTAATTTTTTTATATCCACACATATGGCATTCCAAGTATGTATCCAATTCACTAACTTCATTAACAAAAACAGCTCTACCATCGTTGTCTGGAAAAAGATGTTGTCTATGACCATATGGATTATATGTTTCTATTTCTGCCCATTGTCCTTTTTTACCATCAATCTCAAAAAATTCTCCTGTCTTATTTAAAATTTTTACAGATATTCCATAATCTAGTGTATCAACTATTTTCCCAACCATAGATGGGTATTCTCTTAGGCCAAGACCATTAACAGTATTAATATCATAAATGTTTTTGATAGTTTCAATATTATCTTTTATTATGAAATACCCTTGGTCAATATATAGTTTTATATTATCAGAATTCTTTTTTAAAAAACCATCAAATACATAGCCCTTTATTTGTTTTGTTAATTTTGTGTATTTTATTGATGAAAGTTTTCTAAACCTTATTGTTGATATTCCATCTGTCCATATAGTATTATTATATTTTTCAAGGAAAGACTCCTGTCCCTTCTGAGAATCTTTTTCTGTAGCTTCCTTTTCTTCTTCTTCTTCTTTCTCTTTTTCAGGAGCATAATTGATAGTATTCCCTCTGCCAATATAACTCAAGCTTAATAATTCATTGCTGTATTCAAGTATAGCATATTTTAAAGTATCACTTCGGTCAGTTATTATCGCCAGATACTCAAGTTCAGCTTCTATTTCCTTTATATATCCTCTTAGTATTTTGAAATCGTAAATAGAAACAATAGATTCAGTTTCCCCTTTTTTATTAAACCAAATCCATTTTCCATTTTTTATTTCAATTCCTTCAGTAGAATCAGTTGTGCTTATCCAACGTCCGTTTTTAAATTCCGTTTTTTTTGAAATCTTTTTGTCTTTTTTTGAATTGCAAGAAAACACAAGTGGAATAATCAGTAATAGAAGAAGGAGTTTTTTCACAAGCTAAATATAAGAATTGCTAAATTAAAAGAAGAAGATATGCCTATGGTTTAGAATAATGCAATTGCATTTACTGGTGAACCTGTCCCTCCTTTAAATCTTAGAGGCTGGACAGAAATAAAAAATTCCCATTTATTTTGTTTTTTAGCCTCTCTTGAAATATCCTCTAAGTTTAGGTTGTCGAGTAATGGCATTCCCATAGAGACAAGCGTTAACTTATGAACTGGACTTCCTTCTTCAGGAATTCCAGAGGGTTGAGCATCATTTGTACCATCTGAACCTAAAACCGATGCTTGACGTTCATCTAATAGTAATGCAACTTTGTAATCTAAACCTGCACTTAATTTCGAATAGTCTGAATCACCTTTTATACTTTTTTCTAACCATCTTCCTGTTCTAACAAGTACAACATCTCCTTTTTCTATTTTAACATTATACTTTTCTTCAAATTTTAAAATATCGTTTGTTGAAATTTTTGTTCCTGCATCTAGATATTCTTTTCCATATAAAAGTGGAATGTCAATTAAAACTCCTTTAGATATAATACCCTCATTAAATGCCTCAATACCTAGCTCTTCAAATCCTTGTGGTGTAATTTTTGAGGCGTCATAACCATTATATAATTTACCATCTTGAGCTAAATGCGCTAATCCATCCATATGGGATACAGTAAATCCGTGATATGATATACTATAGCTGTCTGAAGCCCAATCATAACCTCTATAATTGACAGATGATGCTTGATGATTATATTCTGTAATATCGTCAAAATGGGAATGATTCATTTCAGAGGAATCTTGAGCAATATTAAATGATAGGGAGACTGAAATTCCTTTTTTAGGTAGCTTAAGGGCATTCAATATTTTATTTTTATCTATATAGTTTACTGTACCTTTTTTATCCTTATCTCCCCATTTACCTTTATTTGATACCTTTTCAAATAATTCGTCATAAATTTTCTTTTGAGAAGAAACATTTTGAGAATAGCTTGAGTAAGATACAGAGAAGAGAATAATTAAAATATAGTATTTCATTATATGAATATAAAAAAAAAATTCAATATAGAATGTAAAGCTCTATTAAGATTTCTGTCAAATAACTGTCAGAATTATTTATCTTTAGAGAGAAAAAACTGCAAGCATTGTAAGAAAAAAGGGTGGAAGACCGGACTCGAACCGGCGACCTCCTGAACCACAATCAGACCTATCTCCATTTTGCATTTTGGTATAAAAATTTTAGATTGAAGTATGAAAAAGTTAGGTTCTTTACAAAAGGTCAATTTAAGAGAAGTTTGGGCTCGAGAAGATACTCATTTTACTCAATGGCTATCTAAGGAAGAAAATATTTCTATTTTATTAGATGAGATAGGTGTTTCAGCAGAAAATATTAAAACTGAGGATAGTGCAGGTAAATTCAATTGTGATATTACTGCAGATGAAGTTGAGACAGGTAAAAAAATTATAATTGAGAATCAGCTTGAAAAAACTGACCATTCTCACTTAGGTCAACTAATAACCTATGCTTCAAGTTTTGATGCTTCAATAATTGTCTGGGTAGTTGCAGATACTAGAGATGAACATAAGCAAGCAATTGAATGGTTCAATAGAAATATGACAGAAAATATTTCTTTTTTTCTTGTGAAAATCGAAATATGGCAAATTGGGGATTCCAATCCAGCACCTAAATTTAATATTGTTGTAGAACCTAATGATTGGACAAAAATCACCTTAAATAAAAACTCAAGAAGTAAGGAGCTTACAGAAACTAAACTTGAAAAGCTTAAATTTTGGGAAGAACTTAAAGATTATTCTGAAGATAATCCTAGTGAATTAAGAATAACTAGAAAACCTAGACCTCAACATTGGTTTTCAATTAGTGTAGGAATACGTCATATTGGTCTAAATTTTATTCACAATACAAGAACAAGTTCAATAGCTGTAGATGTTTACATTGATAAACAAGAAATTTTTGATAAGATTTACTCACAAAAAGAATTTTTTGAATCTTTATGTGAAGGTAAGGAAATAGATTGGTTAGCCTTACCAGATAAAAAAGCTTCTAGAATTTTGACTAGTTTAGAATGTGATTTAAGTAATGAGAGTTTATGGGGTAAGCATTTCAATTGGCTTATTGAAACAGGTGAAATTATGTTAAGAGCTTTAAATAAAACTTATAAATAATCCCCAACCTTAAAGGCCTTAAAAGATTGATTAATCAATAACTGTCAAATAACTGTCAGAATTATTTATATTGTAAAAGAAAAAACTGCAAGCATTGTAAGAAAAAAGGGTGGAAGACCGGACTCGAACCGGCGACCTCCTGAACCACAATCAGACCTACCCCCGTTTTGCATTTTGGAATAAAAATTTTAGATTGAAGGATGAAAAAGTTGTTTATTCTATTATTTACAATTCTAATTATATTGGTGTTATATAATTATCTATTTCCAACAGAAAATAAAATTTGTGTTTCCGGTGATTGTCAAAATGGTTATGGAATTGCTCTTTATTTTAAACCTGAAAGAAATGCTGTTAGTTCACATAGTGGTGATATTCTAAATTATATTTCTTTATTTATCGAAGAATATATTGAAAAATATTTAGAATTATTTATTAAACTACCAATTAAAGAAATTTATGAAGGGGAATTTAATAATGGAATATTTCACGGAAATGGTGACCTATATGAAATTTATTATAGAAAAAATTTAGATGACATTGAATATATTTCATCTATAAGGAAAAGGGAGATTAAGCAAAATAGATGGACCAAAATTTGGGAAGATTTTAATATAAAAGAATCTAAGAAATTATTAAATAAATATCGAATAGATAATTTTGGAAATAGAAAAATCACTACTAACACTAAAAATTTTAAATATAAAGAAAAAAGATTTAAAGAGGCTTATGTTAGGATTGACAACTCAAATTATAAAAATTTTTCGATATCACTTCTATACAATGAAGCTGATACAAATTATTATTCTAAAACTATTTATAAAATAAATCAATTAGATATTAAATATGAAGAGACTCCATTTAGATTTGTTAGTGTTCCAACTGGTAATAATGTTACAATAAAACTATCAAAAGATGGAAAAATTTTTGAATCATATAATGCAAATCTCAATGAAAGTAAAAACTATATTATAAATCCATTATCTATTTCTATCTACAAAATTGACACTGCGCAATATGGAGGCTTCATAAACACTAATTTTAAATCATCTATCTTATCGGGTTCAATAATTCAAGTGGATTATATTGATTATTGGTTTAAAGCATTTCCAGATTCTATCTCTACGAATAACAACAGTAGTATTTATGAAGAAAAAAGAACTAAAATTTCTAAGGCGAATTAATTTCACTACCTAACCCTGCTCCCCTTTTGAATTTTTCTTGGATAGTTGTAGATTGTAGGATGAAAAGACTCTTAATTTTCTTATTCTTTATTTCTTTCTATGGAAATAGTCAGAATTATCAAGATATAGAACGCGGAAGAAATTTTTGTGGGTCACTTGCTAAAAGTTTCGCTTCTGAGAGAGTTGCTGAAGATGCATTAGGAAGAATATTGTCAGTTTTTGGAGAAAAAAGAAATTTTGTGGTACAGCAATGTGATAATGTATCTAATGCAGTGGCTACCGTGCTTCACCCTTCGACAATAAGATATATATTTTATAGAAAAGGATATTTGGAAGATGTTAATTCAAATTATCCTTATTTAAATACAAAATATTGGTCAAATATGTTTGTTCTTGCTCACGAAGTTGGACATCATATTAAAGGACATTTTTCGGAAGGGCCAGACACAAGTATTCAAGAAGCACAAATGGATGAATTTGAAGCTGATAATTATGCTACTTCTATATTATTTCATTTGGGTGCAACATTAAGCCAAACTGTCGCGTGGACAAACAATATGTTAATTACTGAAGGAGACTATGATGATAGTTATGATGAGCACCCTACATACTCAAGAAGAAAATCTGCCATTATAAGAGCATATAATAGTTTATCTAACTCTACACCAAGAACCCCTAAAAGTGACAACACTGACGTTGCAGATATGTATATCACTGCAAATGATATTGTGTTAAGGTATCTGGAACGTATAGGGGGATTAGAAAAACTCAAATCTATAGAGACTATGTTTGTTGAGGGAAAAACTAAGTTTCAAGAATATGAAATGGAATATCTATCAGTATTAACAAAACCAAATAAATTTGCTAATAAAATATCACTTAAAATTGATGGAAATACAAATACGTTAACTAAAATAATTTTTAATGGAACAAAAGGAGTTATGTTATCTGATTTTCAAAAACCAATTTATTTTAAACCAAAAGATAATAAAATATATAGCTTTAAATCAATGCCTATTGAGGAAATAAATTGGATAAATAATTCTAAAATTGCTTTTGTAACTATGGAAAGCGGAAGCAAGGAATATGCTATTTATTCACAAGAAAATCAAATTACATATTTTGATGCTAATACAGGTTTGATTACTAGAAAATATGAATTAATTGATAAAGAAACAGGTTTAGCACCTATTCCTGGAAAAGAAACAACTTCTACTTATACATTTTATTATGATTACAAGGTTTTTAATGGTATCCTGCTTCCTTCTAGATTCAAACTTTTTACCCAAGACGGAACTACAATTGATTTTAGTAATATGAATTATATGATAAATCCCGCAGTTTCCAAGTCAAATATTAATTCTTTATTTTATTTTGAATAATATC
>CABZXU010000016.1 GCA_902529805.1 uncultured Marinoscillum sp. | reverse complement strand
TTTAAATAAATCACCTTTGAGTACTATTCCACATTCCACTTTGCTTATAAAATAAAGAATTAAAAAATCCGACTAATAATGAAAAGTTAAGATTAGTAAAATAAAAAGGAACATAAAAAACAAAAGATAATTTCTTTTTATTATGAAAAATTAAACCTACTAAAGCTAAAAAATAGAAAGAAATTTGTGTCAAAAAAATTGAGAAATAAAAATCTAAATTCAACAAAAAAATATTTGAAATAAATATAAAAATCATAAAAAAAGGTACAGACCAACGTAACAATCTATGTGACCAGAATATAAATGATCTTAAACCTAAAAATGGATTAATTAATTTATACAAATGAATAATTGATATATAATGACCAGTTGCATCTCTAATATGTCTTTTAAATTCTGATTTAACAGAAGGAGCAACATTTTCATACACAATGGCATTTTCAGTATAAATACATTTGAAACCTTTTTCTATAATTTTCATAGAAATAGTAAAATCATCATTTATACAATTATTTGGCAACTGTTTAAACAAATTTCTTCTTATAGCATAAACAGCTCCTGTAGCACCAGAAACATAGCCAATCCTACTTTCTAGTTTTTTCAAAGTATTTTCATATTTCCAATACATCGATTCTCCTTTGCCACTAATAATATTTCCTGGATTTCTAAATACTAGCTTTCCACAGGTACAACCAACTTTTTCATTAATAAAAGGTTTGATTAAATTTGAAATAGTGAAATTAGTATATTCTATATTAGCATCTGAAAATACAACAATTTCAGAATTTAATTTTGGAATAATTTTATTAATTGCTTGAGATTTACCCAATCTTTTAAATTCATATAATTTAATTTTTGAATTTTTTAAATACTTTTTTACTATTTTATTAGTTCTGTCTGTTGACCCATCAGAAACTATTATTATTTTCGAATTTTTTATATTTTTTGTTGCTTCAATGGAATTTAAAATTTTTGATTCAATAACTTTTTCCTCATTATATGCTAGAATAACAAAATCGATAGTAAAATTAATATCTATATTATTAGTCTTTTTATCACTTAAGAAAATAATAATTACTCTTAAAATTAAAGGATAAATAAAATATGTATATACTATCAAAAAAAAGAGTATCCAAAAAATATATAACATAAACTAAAAATATGCTTCTGTGAAAATTGAATTAATATTGTGACCTTTTGAAGTTAACAAATTATTTACTTCATAAATCATATCAAAATTACCACATAAATAAAAAATTGAATTATCTGGAAATTTTATTGATTTAATATAATCTGTTACTCTACCTTTAAAATCACCTCCACCTTCTCTTGAAGTACATGATAAATATTTAGATTTAAATTCACCCCTGTAATAGGATTCATTATTATATCTTATACCATGAATAATTTTAAAATTCAATTTTGGATAGGAAAAAAACATACTTCTAAAAGGAGCTATACCTGTTCCAGTTGCTATTAAAATAATTTCTTTATTAAGTGAATTTTCATAATCAATACAGAATCTTCCATGTGGCCCTCTAATTTTTAAATAATCTCCTTTTTTAACTAATTTAAGTAAAGGAGTAAAATATCCACCATTAACTTCTTTAACTAAAATTTTCATATTTAAATCTTCCTCTGAGCTACAAATTGAATATTCTCTATCATGAAGATCACCATCCAGAGATATAATAATATGTTGACCAGAGGTAAATTTAAAATCTGGACGCTCAAAAGTTATTTGAAAAGTAGTATCAGTAAGATGGGTAATATCAATAACCTTACAATTATAAATATTTGATATATATTTTGGTTTTGTGACAATTTGAGCCATCAATTATACTTTTGATGCTTATTTAAGTTCTTTAGAAACATTTTTAAATAAGTATTTTCTAATATTTAAAAATCCAATTATATTTTTTCTTAACTCGTATGGTTGAAATAATCCAGTAATAATTTTTTTAAAAATATATGAAGGCCTAAGATAAAATTTGCGTCTTGCTTCATCACAAAAATCTAAACATTCTTGATAAGTTAATCCTTTATCATTTTTGTTTATAGTCATATTATGCATACCAGATGGTGTAACCCAGTTACGATAATCTTGTTCTCTAATATAACCAGTTTGTATAGCCCATTCATAGGCTTTTGTTCCGGGATAAACCTGTAAAGGAAAAAATTGAACTGTATCAAAATCCTTATTGATAGCCCAATTTAAAGAATTATTTAAGGTTTCAATCGTATCACCTGGATTACCAGCCATAAAACAAGCATGAATTTTTATCCCTGCTTTTTTTGCATCATTAGTATAATTATCTACCTTATCCATTTTAACACCTTTATTAATTCTATTTAAAACATCCTGATCAACAGATTCAAATCCAGTAACTATCAATCTACAACCTGCTTTTTTCATTAGTTTAAGAGTTTCATAATCTAATTCAGCTCTAGCTTCACAAGTCCATTTAATTTTATTTTTTATTTTAATTAACTCTTTTGAAGTTGCTTGAGCATGAGCTTTATTCATAGTAAAAGTATCATCATCTATTAATACTTCCTTAACCATCGGAAGATTATTTTTTATCCATAGAAACTCTTCAGCAATATTTTTTGGAGTTCTAGATCTAAAATTCCCAAACATTGTTTGAGGATATAGGCAAAAATTACATCTTGCATTACAACCTCTGCTTGTAAAAATAGATATCATAGGGTACCTTACATGACCATAATAATAGTTTTTAATATTTAAATGTTTTTTATATACTTTACTAGCAAATGGTATAGTATCAAGGTTATGAATATATGGTTGATCAGGATTTGAAATTACTTTTTTAGAATCATTTTTATAAGTAATACCTCTAATTGAATTCCAATTTTCACCAGAATTAATATATTCTAATATTTCTAAAATAGTAATGTCATACTCTCTTCTAGCAACTAAATTCACAAAATCAAAGTCTTTAATTATTGATTCAGCACATGCAGAAGCATGTGTTCCAACTAGTATTGTTAATGTATCGTTTTTTAAATGCTTTTTTATTTCTTTTGCTAATTTAAGATCCGCATCAATACTAGGAGTACTTGTGCCAATAACAACAATTTTTGGATGATAAGAAACAATTGATTTAATTGTTTCTTTAAAAGAAATCTTATCAGCAATTGAATCAATTAATTTACATTTATGTCCTCTTTCCTCTAAATACCCACAAGCATATGCTAACCAAGCAGGATAATATAAAGTTCCACTTTTAGTTACAGCAGGGCTCCTAGATTCTCTAGAGAAACCTTCTAAAAATGGACCGTTAATAAATATTGCGTCTAGATTAGTCATATACTATTCAAATAAAATAGCAAATATATAACATAAATGAGATATAATTTAGTTTTAGAATTCTAATAATTATTAGTTAAATTATTAAAATATTTTAATGTTTTATCTATAAAGACTGCGTGAATAAAATTATTAATATAAAATTTATAAGCATTATTCTGAATTTTAATTACATCTTTCTTGTTATTATAAACATACATAAATAAATCATTTAATTTTAAATAATCTTTTACAGGAAACAATAAACCAGTTTTTTTATGAATAATAAGTTCTGGAATAGCATCAATATTAGATGCAATTACAATCTTATGTTGAGAAAATGCTTCAATAATTGTCATACCAAATGCCTCATTTAAAGATGGCACAACTATTACATCTAAATTCTTAATTAACTTATAGACATTTGATTTAAATCCAAGAAACCTTACTCTATCATTCAATAAATTTAATTTTGAAAATAATTCAAGTTTTTCACGCATTGGACCATCTCCTATAATAGAACAATCAAAATCCATTTTCTTTTTTAAAACCTTAAGAGATTTTAAAAGATATATTACACCCTTTTCCTTTGATAATCTACCTATATATCCAATTCTTAATTTTCTTTTAGAATTAGTAATGTTAACTTTATTATAACTATTTTCAATTTTATCAACCGAATTATGTATCACTTTGATAAAGTCTTTGGGAATTTTAGCAATTTCAAAAAAATGATTTTTATTATAACTTGATGAAACAATTATTCCATTTGATATTCTATATAAAAAATGATAAAAAAATGGATAAACTTTTCTTTCAACAAAATTAAGTTTTTCATGAATAATTGAATTATGTAAAGAACAACATATTGGTTTTCTAAAAAAAATATTGATAATTGAAAATAAAATACTGCATTTAGTTAAATAGGTATTAATTAAATAAATATTATTTATTCTTAATAATTGTATGATTTTTGAAAAGGAATATATTGAATTGAAATTTATTTTATGAATCTCTATTTCATAATTTTTTAATTTTTCAAAAAGATCACCTTCAGGTAAAACTACTATCAGACTCTTTTTTTTATTTATCAATTCCTTAACTAAATTATGAAAAACTTTTTGAGCACCACCTATTTCAGATGAACCAATAGCAAGAAGTATTTTAGAATTATATTTCAAATTTTTTATATAAAATAGAACTAATCTATAAAGTTAGAATCCTTCATTAACAAATTAAAGTCTTTGTTTTTAATCTTAGCAATAAAAATTTTTTTTAGACCTATAATTTGACCCATTGCAAAATCTAAATGTTTTTTTTTAAAAAAAACAATTCCTAAAATAACTCTAGCAAAAATCGTTGAAAATTGAGTCCAAAAGTATTTGTATTTTGAAAGTTCTTTATGTTTATTAACAAAATAAAACCTCCACAAGGTTTCACTTTTTCCATAATATTCATATTTCCTATTAATTTCAAGGTCATATTCATGCTCATGTTTTACTTTAGAGTTTACTGAAACATAAAGTGGATAAATTTTTCCAATTGGGTAACTATATATAACATCTTCTAAAATAGCCCATCTTACATTTTTCTCTGGATAATAATTATTTTTTAAAATATTTAACTTCCAAACAGTAGCTCCCCCACTTACCCATTGAGACCTAATATCTTTTTTTATAGATAATATTGATGTATTTCTCCCTGAGGAAAGTATTTTACCCTGATAAGGGCCAGTTAAACCCATTAATCCTTTAATAAATGTATGTTTTTCTGGTTTTTCATTGATTATATTAAAAGATACCGCTGCAGTATTAGAGTCAGTGTTATTCCAAAAACTTAACATATTTTTAAGTGCAAAACGTGTTAAAACTATATCATCATCAAAGAGTGCAACTAATTTAGTATTAACATCTAACTTAGAAAGCCCAAAATTTCTTTGTCGAATTTGACCAGGTTTTTTTGTTATATAATATTCAATATTTAGTGTATTTTTAAATTTATCAATTATTTTTTTTATACATTTTCCTCCATCAACTATAATTATTCTTCCACATAAAAAATTTTGTTTGGAAATACTTTCTAATAAATTATATATTTTTTTTGGCCTATCCTTTGTTGGTATAACTATAGCAATATCTGATTCTAAATATTTTACTTTTATATTTTTCATTGAATTATATAATAAATATTTATTTTGAAGAAATATTAAATGATTTTGGTTTCAAATAACTAAATATAGGAAAAAAAATAAATCCAATCATTAACCAAAAAATAGGTCTGGTCCAAATTGAATTCGTAAATGGAAATATTCCAATAACAAGTAAAGTAAAAATAATTTTAAATTTAATTTCAGGATAATCTTTGATATGATTTCTTAGAGAGTATGAATATAAAAAAACGAATGTAGAAAAAATCAAAATCCATAAATACAAATTATCATATACGTTAGCAATTAATTTAGATATCCCAGATACATATTCATTATCATCTTCAGACCAAGTAAAAAGTTTGGTTCCTTCTATAATTGCTTCATCGTACGCATATGATGTAATTAAATTTGGTAATAAAACAGATAAAATTTCATTTAATCTAATAAAGAAACTATAACTAAATGTGTAAAATGATAGATTTACATTTGCAAGTCCAGGAAATACTATTATATATAAAAATAAAAATAAAACAAGATTTAATAAGCCCTTTACATATCTTTTCTTTTGAATCTTATTTCCTAAAATAAAAATAACAAGTCCTGTTAATAAAAACCCTAAAAAGGTAATTTTAGCCATTGATAGTACCAATAACGCTATTATAACAGATGTTCCCCAATAATATGTTTTCTTAAATCTAGAAAAATGAACTACTATACTAAATAAAACAAATAAAGATAAAATAACATTAGCATCTAATAGACCTGCTGGTCTTCCTTGAATTAGTAAATATTGAAAATTACTTTGGTTAGCAAATAAGGTATTTACTGGAGTAACAAAATTATCATCACCATGAGTTGTTAAAATTTGGAAAAAAGAACCTCCTACCCCAGTAATTTGAAAAAGAACAACTATAAGATTTAATAATGAAATAATCATTACCTGTCTGTATATTAAATCGGGTTTTTGAAATATTATTATTGAACCTCCTATAGAATAAAAAATAGCTTGAAATATTATATATAATGTATCAAGACCATTATTATCAAAAATTAAGGAAAAAAACTTCGATAATAAAACACAAGAAAATATGGTTAATATTATAAGTTTTTTATTAAAAAGATTATAAATAAAAATACCAGCTACAAGATAGCTTATCCATCCAAATACTTGACCTATAGAAATAAGCAAACTATTTTGTTGGTCTATAAAAACCATTGAAATTAAGGTAGATGGAAGAAATAACATCATACAGAAATTAACAAGTGGATATTTTATTTTTTTAGAATTTAAAGAAGTCATATTATTTATTATCAATTATATCAACAAGAACCTTGTAATTAAATTTTGAAAACATTTCAGATGCTATTTTATGTGAGAAAGTCTGATTTTTAATATGATCAATATAATTTTTAGATATATCAAAATCTATTTGTTTTTATTGGTTAAAAGGTCTCTTTATAACTAGGTTCGTCAATACTTTAATATTAATGCAAGAAAATTTTTTTTCACAAACGGCTTGGGCCATTTCAAAATTATCTACATGATATTCAAAATTACTATTTAAATCTTTATTTATATAAAAAAATAGATCAATTGGTCTATTAACATTAATTCTCCAAGTTTTTAATTTATATAATGGATCTATTGAAATTTCTTCGGGGATTGACAAATAAAAAGGCCTTAAGCCTCCAGAGATTGCTTTATATACAGCTGTTGTGCCTCTATATAAAACCCAATTACATCGATTTATATCTTGTTCAATTGAGTCTGAAGATAAAATAATATTTTGTGGAAGAGATTTAAAGTTTTTATTTATCTTTTTTAATTTTTCGAATGTAATAATTGGATGCAACCTCCAAACAAATAATATATCAGGTCTTTGATTCGCACACATCAAGGAAAATTCAAAAAGTCTAATACACTCAGAATTAATACCTTCTGGTATAACTAAGCATGCATTTCTTTTTTTTAATAATCTTGTTTTAGAAATCCCTTTAGAATCAATTATACCACGAGTTGAGCCAAGTATGGAGACGGGGGTTTTTTTTAATGATAGTGCTTTTTCTAACTCAAATTTGCTTTCTGATCCAGAGGTAAGAATTAAGTCCGGATTGTATTGCTTAGATAATGTTTGTCGAATTGCATTAGAAAGACGAAAAACACCTGTATGTTGATATGAAACACATTTAATATTGGAAGATACAGAACGAGCACTAGCAAAAACAATACGTTCAAATGCATGCCCTTCATATGGTACTATAATTACCTTAGGCATTAATCTAGAGACTAAAGCATTTATTTGATGCTCCAACCTAAGAGTCGCTTGTGCATCTTGTGCTAGAACTTGTTTAGAGGCTTCCTGAAATATTCGTTTTTTTAACGTTTTTCTTTCATCCTTAGCAATAATTCTTAATTTAACAGATTCCTTTTTTAGTCGTTTTCTAATTGCAATTTCTCTTTTAAAACCTAGCGAATCTGAAAAAAATAATCGAGGAACATTACTTTTTACAAAGTTTTCATTGAAAAACCCTTTATGATTACTAAAATGACTTATTGAAGCTACTACAACTGATTTATTTTTATTAATTAAATCATTTGGCATATTACCATAATAAAAGTCTTCTGTTTTACTATACTGATTTGGGTTGAGCAAATGCGAGATAAATAAATAATCAATTTCTCCTGATAAGTCATCTTCTCCAAACCAAGATTTTCCGTCACTTCTGATTGCTCGAAAAATTTGCCTCCACCAAAGTAATCTATTAGAAAAACTTTCTTTAATGTTTTTTAAAAAAAGGCCAAGGAAATTATTTTGATCAAAAAGAGTCTCATATTTAGCAAGGAAGATTGGGTGTTCTCTAATTACATGAAGCCAAGGAATTGCAACTCTTTCTATTTTAGAATCAGGACGATTAAGTATCTCATTAGATACTTCACAAAGTTCAGTATATTGCTTTTCAGTAATCATTTTATAAATGGAATATTTGTTTTAAAATGAAATAACAGTACAAGGAGCCCCGTCTAAAACTTACATATTGGACAAGAAGAATTCATTGTATTAAATATTTATATCTATAGAATTATATACTAAATCCAGCTGATTTTGCATCATTATAGAACATTTTAACTGTATCTAAAGAATATTCATTTAAGTCTTTACCAACAAGAGAAAGTTTATTTAAAATATTATTTGTTACTGTAATTACATGACACCCTATTTCATCAGCTTGAAATATATTAAGTAATTCCCTTGGACTTGCCCAAATAAGTTCAGCTGAAGAATTAATTTTCATAATTTCTAATGATTCTTTCATTAGTGGAATTGGATCTAATCCTGTATCTGCAATTCTACCAGCAAAAACAGATATATAACTCGGTATTGATGGGTTTAATTTTTCGACAACATTTTTTACCTGATCTATAGTCATGATTGCTGTTATATTCATCTTAACATTTTGATTAGAAAGCTTATCAATAAGATTATAAATTGGTTCAGACTTAGTATTTGTTACAGGTAGTTTAACATATACATTAGAACCCAAACTAGAAATTTCTAATGCTTGATCCTCCATTTCATAAAAATCATCAGAAAAAACTTCAAAGGATATTGGTTTATCAGTTATTTTACTTAAAACGTCCAAAGCAAATGATTTATAATCTGATATACCTGCCATCTTCATTAAAGTTGGATTAGTCGTTAATCCCATAATATAAGGTTTAGAATACATTTCCATCATACCAGAAATATCAGCACCATCTGCAAAAATTTTAACATTAAGATCAGAAATAGATTTATTTTTCATATAATAAAATATAGTACATTATTAAACACTTGATTCCCATTTATTAGATATCTTTTGAATACGAGGATCCGAAACAATTAAGTGCCAAACTAATGCTTGAAAAGATTCGGTATGAGGTGTTATCATGTCTGAATTTACAGTAGGAACAATTACACAAGCATTAGCTACAGAAGCAGTGTATCCTCCATCTCTACCTACAACTCCAATAATATCAGATCCAACATCATTAGCATACTTTACAGCTTTAACAACATTTGCGCTTATATTTTTATTTAAATCTCCTCCTCCTACTGAAAAAACAAATAGCATATCATTTTTATTTAAACGACTAATCTTTAGCCATTCAATATATGTTGTATTCCATCCTTCATCATTTGTTCTTGCAGTTAATTCACTAATATTATCACTAGGGGAATAAGATTCTATTTCTGCAATTTTTCTAAAATCATTAACAGCATGACCAGCATGTCCAGCGCCTCCACCAACACCAACAAGAAAAAGTCTACCTTTTCTTTTTCTTAACTCAACCAAAAGTGTTGTCATTTTTTCTATAGACTCACAATCTAATTTATCAATTATTTGTTTAGATTCATTTAAATATTTTTGAGAAAAGAAATGATTTGATTTCATTTAATTAAGCTTGATACTGTAATTTAACCAATAACATAAATATATAATTAAATTATCAAATTACATTATTATATTAATTATTTTCATTAAGAAAATTAATTGCATTTTGTACACATTGTAATTCCATTTCAGATCTCGTCTCATATGTCAATGTTGCTGAATGTGGAGTTAATATTACTTCTTCATAGTTACATAAATCACCATAATACGGTTCATTAGGATAAACATCTAAACCAACACCTGAAATTTTTCCTGATTTAATTGCATTAATTAGTGCAATTTCATCAATCATGTCTCCTCTTGATAAATTAACAATAATCGATCCATTTTTCATTTTTTTAAATTCTTGATTTCCAATAAAAACTTGATTTTCAGAAGACTTAGAAGCATGAATAGAAACTATATCAGAAATAGATAATAATTCATCAAAATCAATAAATTTTATATCTGAATGAAATGAAGAACTTTTTATAAAAGGATCATAAACAACTATATTAGCTCCAAATGCTTTAGATAGTTGAGAAACTTTTTTTCCAATTTTTCCAAACCCAATAAGACCAATAGTTCTTCCAGATAATAAGTGACCCTTAATTCTTTCCCACTTTTTTAAATGTACTAATTTAGACTGTTGATAAAGCTTTCTACTTAATGATAAAAAAAGATTTAAAGCTAACTCAGAAACAGCTTGAACAGGAACAGTTGGTGTATTAAGAATTGATATTTTATTTTTTTTTGCAAATTCTAAATCTATAGAATCAATACCTGCACCACATCTTGAAATACATTCTAAATTTGGCAATAATGACATTATTTCAGAATCATAAGTCTCAACTCCTGCAACTATCACGTTATGTTTATAAGCTTTTTCTAAAATTTCTTTCTTTGTTATTCTTTTCCCAGTATTATTAATATCAAATTTGTAACCTGATTTTTTTAATAATTCTGTAGGCATATTATCATCTTCACAAAAAGTAGATAAGCCAATAAATATAGATTTTTTCATATTTTTCTTGTTAAATATTTAGATATAGAATTCAGATCTTTAAAAATTTTTGGTGAGGGTTTATCAAAGGGTAGACCACTATAGCGTCCTATAAAATTAATTTTGGTTTTTTTTGAAGCGATTTGATCTCCTATCGAATCTCCAATCATAATAGCTTCGTTTGGTTTAATTTTTTCAAAAATTAAAATTTCATTTATTGCACTAATTTTATTCCATGGAGGACACCCATATGTTTTTTTAAAAATATTTGATATCGAAAGATTATTTAGAATGATTACAAGATCTTCAATTGGTGTAACAGAAATTAAATATAAGGGTAGATCTTTAAATTTTTCAACTAGTTTTTTAAAACCATTTACAAAAGGAACTGATTTCATTAAGTCAATAGTAATTGTAGAAAACTTTTTCATTAGTTCATTTTTTAGTTTATAATCATTTTCTTTATTGATAAGTTTTAAGAGATAATCAAATTTAAATACTCTAGATTTAGACACATTTTTAAAATGATAATTCATTAAATTTTGATAGTGTTCGGGATATTCTTTAAAAATTGTTTTGAAAGCTTTATCTTTAATATGATTAGAATCAACTATAACTCCATCAAAATCAAAGATTAAAACTTTAATTGAAGGTTTTATATTCAAATTATAATAATTTTGTTTTAATATCAGAATAAATTTTTCTGGCACTATCTCCGAGAAAAAGTATATCAGTACCTATAGCTATAAAACTATAACCATCTTTAATTGCATCTTTACAATCAAGGAATGATTTATCTGGATGAACACAATGAATTCCAGCAATTAATCCTTTATCTAAAGTAGCTTTTAAAACTTTTTTCTTAGCATTAACAACATCAGGATGGTTTAATTTACCTGGAATTCCAAGAGACATAGACAAATCATATGGACCTATAAATATTCCATCAAGTCCAGGGACAGATAATATTTCATCAATATTATTGACAGCATCAATATGTTCTATTTGAACAATTAATAAAGAATCTTTATTTGCGGATTTAACATATTCTCCAAAAGAATTTCCATACCCTTGAGCACGTGCTAATCCAACACCACGGTATCCAAGAGGGGGATATTTAGACATTTTTACAGCAATTTCAGCATCTTTTTTTGTATTTATCATAGGGACTAGTAAACCAGCTGAACCTGCATCTAATACAGCTTTTGCTTGAATTGGATCATTCCCAGCTAATCTAACTAAAGGGATTGATCCAGACTTTTCAATTGCTATAATTAAACGTAAAACTTCAGATACATCAATAGAAGTATGTTCAGTTTCAATAACAGTCCAATCATATCCAGCCGTTGCAACTATCTCAGCAATTGAAGGATGAGCCATCGAAATCCAGGATCCAATAGAAACATTGCCTTTTTTAATTTTTTCTTTAATTGATCTTGCAAGCATAATTATATATTACTAATATTCTCTTTTAAATTAATTATAGGTAATTTATATATTTCATCAATTATTTTCATAACTTTTAATGCATCGTTTGATGTACCTTTTAATATAGGCTTATTTTCAATTATACATTTTGAAAAATGTTCCATTTCTAAATCCCAAGAAGGATCATTATCATAATATATTATTTCTTCTCTTGGATTACCAATTGCTACAACTTCTTCTTTTTGGGGACGTCTCCCAATAATTAATTTTTCTCTACCATAGCTTCCAGATTTAGAAAGTAAACCACTAATAATAGCATATCCCTTTTCACAACCTATTTCCAATCTAAATTTATGTTTCCAGGAACTAGCAGATGAATGTAATTGTGCAAGTTGACCTAAAGAAGTTCTTAAAATCACTAATGCATTATCTTCTACTTCAACATCAAATGAAGTTATTGCTCTCATGCCTTTAACCTCAATAAAATCACCAACAAAATATCGAAAAAGATCAAGCATATGAATTCCTTGGTCAAGTAATATTCCACCACCTGAAATTTTAACGTCATTTCTCCAAGAATTATGATAATCATAACCACCTCCTTTACCATAAACACCTCTTAATGTAATTATATTACCTAAAGAACCATAATCAATAATTGATTTAGCGTCAGTTATTCCAGGATGATGTCTATGATTAAAACCAAATATAAGTTTAACATTAGGATTATTTGATTCCGCTTCCTTAATCATTAAAATATCTGAATAATTACGTCCAGGTGGTTTTTCGCAAAAAACGTGTTTTCCTAAATTCATTGAATATATAGCAATTTTTGGAATCAAATAATTTGGAGTACATATTATTACAGCATCAATGTCAGAATTAATAAGATTTTTCCAATTATCAAAGTAAGGCATACCTTCATTTATAATATTATCTTTATTTTCAGGATCACATATTCCTTTACATTCCATGTTTTTATTATGAATTATATTTCTTAATCTAATTTGACCCATGTATCCAAATCCAATTATTCCAACTTTAATAATAGCTTTCATTCTAATAAAATATTTTGTTAAATAACTTTTTTTGTGTTTTATTATTTTTTAAAATTTTTTCAATAATTAAAACATCTTCAACTCTATCAACACCATATGTTGAATAATTAACAGCAACTCCAGCAATTCTTATATTATTCTCTAAAGCACGAAACATATCTATCGATTCTGCTACTTCAAAAGGAGACGGTTTTAATGATCCAAATTCATTTAAAACGTTACGTCTAAAAGCCATAATGCCAGTTTGTCTATATATAGGCACATTTATATTTTCTCTAAAAAAAGGAACTTTTGAGCGTGAAAAATACATAATATCACCATTAATATTACATGCAGCTTTAACAATATTTGGATTATCAAAATCCTTTTTAGATTCAAGTGGAGATAATAAATTAACTATTGGAAGAGATTTATCTAATAACATAGGGGTAATCAAAGCAGTAATTGCTTTTGGCATTATCAAAGGCTCATCGCCTTGAACCATAACAATTATATCCCCAGGTAAATTTTCAATAGCCTCTTCAACTCTATCTGTACACCTTTCATGAGTATCTTTAGTCATTACAGATATTCCTCCATAGCTTTCAACTTTATTTTTTATTTCAAGATCACAGGTAGCAACAACTACAAGTGTCGCTTCATTAACTAGTAATGCTCTCCTTCTCACATGTTCAATAAGCGGAATTCCTGAAATTAATTCTAAAGGTTTACCTGGATAACGACTAGATGCCATTCTAGCAGGTATTACAATAGTTATTGAATTTTTTTTCATTAATTTTATTTATTGAGGCATTACGCCACAATCAACATTTATACATTGCCCAGTAATACCATCCCCTAATTCTGATGAAAGAAATAAACAAGTATTTGCCACTTGTTCTTCTGTTGGCAACACGCCTAAAGCAGTTTGCTTTTTTTCGAAATCTAAAAGAAAATCGCTAAAATTTCCTCCCTTAGAAGGAGATTCAGTTTCATTTAAGGCCTTTTCTAATCCTTCTGTTCTTATATAAACAGGGCAAATTGCATTTACCCTAATTCCTTTTATACCTAATTCCTTTGCTAAAGATTGAGTAATACCATTAACACCAAATTTAGTAGCACAGTATACAGAATTATTAGCGCTCCCTCTTTTACCAGCTAGACTAGAAATATTTATAATAGAACTTCCTGGTAACATTTTTTTAACAGCTGCCTTTGAAGCAAATAATACACTTTTTAAATTTGTATTAATCATCATGTTCCAAAATTCTTCACTAATATTGCTCAAAGAACTCCATTTGGAAATACCGGCATTATTGATTAATACATCTATTCTTCCTGTCCATTTTATTGCATACTCTACTGCTTTTTTCAATTGTAAAGGTTGCTGAACATCAGTTTTAATATACCTATAGTCAATAGCTTTAGAAAAATCGAAATCTCCTTTAGTTCTTGAAGCTATGAGTACACTAAAGTTATTATTAAAAAATATTTGTGCTATTTTTTTCCCTAAACCACGTGAACCTCCTGTAATTAAGACTGTTTTTTTAACATTCATATAAAGTGTTTTAATTTAATTTATTAATTATGTAAATAAAGCTAAATTGTCATTGCAGTAAAACCGCCATCTACTTCTATCTCAGCACCTGTTACAAAACTTGAAGCATCAGAAAAAAGCCAAAGTACAGCTCCAAGTAATTCTTCTGGTTTACCATATCTTCTCATAGGAGTATGTCTTAGAATTGATTCTTCTCTTTCAGGTGTAATAAATTTTTCCATAGACCATTTAGTAGGGAAAAAACCTGGACGTAAAGCATTTACCCTTACACCTTTTGCTCCCCATTCACGAGCAAGATTCTGAGTAAGGTTTTTTACTCCAGCTTTTGATACAGAATATGTAAATGCCTTTGAAAGTGGCGGACCTGATGAAGCTGAACTTATATTAATAATAGATCCTTGCATTTTTTTCACCATATAAGAACCTAGTACCTGACAGCTAAGCATAGTACCAGTTAGCTGTACAGATAATATTTTATTCCACTCATCAACTGAAATTTCAAAAAAAGGAGTTGGTGCATTTATCCCAGCACCATTTAATACACAATCTAATCTGCCATACTTTTTAATCACAAGCTCTAATACATCTTCAAATCCTACCTTATTTGTAACATCCAATTCAAATGGAATAGCATTTCCCCTAGATTCTATAATTTGTTTTGTAATTTTTTCAACGTTCTTAAAGTTAACATCACAACAAATTACTTTCATACCAACTTTAGCTAATAATCTAGATAACTCTCCAACTAAAAACCCGCCCGCTCCAGTAAGTAAAACAACTTTATTTTCAAGATTAAAAATTTTTGATATATAATTATTCATAAAATGAAATTTTAATAATTTTATCTTTTTTTATTGATCAGACAGCTATACCTAAAAATATTACATTTGGTTCAATATCATTAGCAAATTGAACCATCCAATTTTAAAAGTAGCTAAAATAATTAAATTTGAAGAAAATCTCTGGATTGTTCAAATTTAATTATTTTTTATAGCTATAGCTCTCAACCACCAAGCAGGTTTCAATGACTCACAATGAGCTTTATAATTAGAAATCACTGCTCGTTCCAGAGAATTATTAAGTGATTCCATACCTTTTTGAACACGTGAAAATGGCTTTACTATTCCCCAAGAAATTAATTTAGAACGTATCCTTTTGTAAAAGGAATATACAAATGAAGGATTTTGTAAATCTTCAATTTTTTCTCCATGATAAGTTGTTTGAATATCCTTAAGCTCCATTTTTTTAAATAAATGTGATATTGAATTTTCATTAAAAAACAAAAGATGTGGTTCATCATTGGCCTTATGCATCCAATCGTTACAAGGTACATCTACAAACAGTATACCTCCTTTACGAAGTCGACTTGTTACCTTAGTTAGAAATCCATATGGATCTATAACATGTTCTAGAACATGGGAAATAATAACGAGATCTACTTCTTCTAATTTCTCAGTATCTGATGTCTTAATAATCTGAATCCCAAGCTTTTTAAGGTTTGTATGGTATGTGCTGTCAGTTTCAATTACATTGTATTTTGTATTCGAATTAGTTTCAAGCCAGTGTTGTGCAAAATAACCATTACCTGGACCTATTTCTAGAATATTATTAACATCAACTGATTTTTTTTTAAGATAATTTTCTACATGCCTTATTCGTAATCGTGCAAGTCCAGAAAATAAAGCATTTGCTATATCACTTTGAGGTTGATCACCATGCGCACTACTAAAGTAAGTGGAATTATAATCCTCAATAGCCTTTTCACTGGGCATTGGGTCAGCAAATACCATATCACAATTAATACAATGAATTAACTTCATACCACTATAAACATTACTTGTATTACGAAAATTACGTAATATTTCCGTATTATTACTTTTACATACTGGGCATTTTTCTTTCATTTTTTCAATTTTATTTTTTACGATATTTAATTACTTTAGCTGGTACACCTACAGCAATTACCATGGAAGGTATATCTTTTGTTACTACAGCACCTGCTCCTATAACAGCTCCTTTACCAATATGTACTCCACCTAAAATTATTGCATTTGCTCCAATCCAACAATCATCTTCTATAATAATATCAGCTATATCATGTTTTTGGTTTTGAATAAGTATATCTGGATCAGAATATCGATGGTTAGCTGTTCTCATAATAACTCCTGGTCCAATTGCACAGTGCTCCCCAATGACAATTTTTCCACCAACTGAAGCATTAATATTAGAATTTATATTAAAGCCGGTGTGATTTCCAACTTTTATTGTTCCCCCATCTGCATTAAAATAACAATTGCTACCAATCATTGTTATACCATAAAATGATATAGAACTTGGGTTAATAAATTCACAACCAAAATCGATATGCAATGTTTCGCTATGGTTTAAACGCAATTTGAACCAACCTTTTCTAACTAATATACCAAATCTAGCAGGTGTGTACCTAATAAAGAAATCTATCCAAGTAATAAACTCATTACAAAATATTTGAAAGAAGTTTTTGATTTTTATCATAGGCTGTTCTTATTGTTTTTATACTTTCTCCGTATCAAAATAGAATACTTAATATTATATAGTTTTATCATTAACTAAATTACTCATCCAATCTTTTAGTTCCTCTTGTCCACTTAAAATAGGAATTCCGTGCGCTGCTCTATCATTTTTTTGTAATAAACCTGATGGATCGTAATAAACCGAGGGCTTTCCTAATTCTCTTGCGATTAGTGCTGTAGAAGTAAATGGCATGGAGATAACAGCAATACTATTTTCTATTACTTGAATTGCCGATAAATCAGGATCCACTAAAACAATATTTTTATTCGTTTCTAATTGTTCAGAGTACCTTCTGTGTTTGATGTGAGCAAGAGTTCCAATTTCTCGTTTTTTTTTCCATAACGTCGAACAATTACTAGAGTTAATACTATTATAAGAATCGTATAAAAATTTTACGCAATTTTCTGGAGTATAATAATCGTACTCTAGTCCTAGAGTTGCATAAAAGGAATCTCTTACAGGTGTAATATCAAAGATTGATATGTTTTTTTTCTTTGATTTTTCTATCTGTTCTATTTTTCCCTGCATCCAAATTTGACCAACAATATTTATTTTGTATGGGGCTATTGCTGCCCTTTTAATAAAATTTGACTGGTATTCATCCCAAACAAGATAATTAGGCCAGTTCATTGCTTTCCAACCATAATTTAAGTGTGGATATGATTCTTTCCTCTTGAATCCTTCAATATTGGTACCATAAAAATATAGTGTAATAATTGAACCTCTTTTAGCAGCTTCGTAAGTCCATAGTGGGCGATAAATCCATCCCGATTGGTGAAACAAATATTCTTTGGCTATGAATTCTTGTGGTAAAAATCTAATCTTAGCGGAAAGGGTCGCTTGATTAAATAGTAAAGCATTCCACCAGTGCCCCCTTAATAAATCAATAAGAGCAATGAAAATTGCGCATATACCCCAAAAACAATACTTAAGAATTGTTTTAAAACAAACTAAATTCGGTTCTAAATTTTTACGAGATACTACTTGAATTTTATCAATTTTTATTGGATAACTTTGTTTAGCACTATGATAAATTTCTTTGATTCCATTTTGCTTAACTTTAGATTTTATATACCACGAGATAATATCATGAGTTTTAGACTTCTTTTCTGAACCTGGAATATTATTGGGTGTTAGATCATTAAAAAAAACATGAGCTTGTGGTTTTGCAACATTTTTTCGCAAAGAGATAGTACTCTGATACACGTTTGTAATTATTCTAATGATACCATACCCAATTAACCCCAAAAGATAAAATCTCCAATATATTTCAGATTGAAAATTAGCAGTTTTAAACCCGTTTTTGTTGATGATTTTCCGCCATTCCCTTGGCATTCCATAAACAACTTTTCCTTTCTTATTGCCTAATGATCGTAACAATGCTTTATTAAAATTCAGATCACAAAATCTAGCCAAGAGATATTGTCTTACGATCAATTCTCCTGACTCCTTTCCTGCCCCCATGATCACTGATGAAAAATCTTTTTCAATAAGATTTAATGATTGCTCAGTAAGAATGCGTTTAATGTTTTGAATCCTGCCCAAATGCCCTGATTGTTTAAGCATTCTAAATCCTCTCATGAGACTCCTAATCCGTCTACGTTTCCGTTTTTTTAATAGATTAGTAAGAAATGGAATATCCAATTTCATTTTATCTGCTTTATAAATTGTATTGTATACAGAATCATCATCTTATATTTTTGCTGGGATTAAAAAACTTTTTACAAGAGTAAAGTTCTGTTTTGTTAGTAAATTTAATCTCACTCCAAGAATGAAATAACTTATTAGTAACGAAAACTTAACAATCGCTCTTATCCAATAGGAAACGTCAAAATGCCTAAACATGATCATCGTTATTGCAGCTCCAAAATAAAGTAAAAATATGCTTCCTAATTTTTTATATTCCCATTCAATTTTATAATGATGTTGAGATATAGCAAACGATATACTTCCCGAAATTATTCCTGCCAATAGACTTCCCCATGCGGCTCCCATTATACCCCATTTTATAATGAATGGAATGTTTATAGCAATATTAATTACAATACTTACCAAAGTAAGTATTGTAATTATATAGGTTTTTTTCATAAAAACAAGCTGAGGCTGTTTACCGAAAAAATAGGTTCCATATAACATCGAAAAAATAATTACAATATCAATTGCTTTATGGTATGAAACTGGAGTTAGTAATACTATTATTTCTTCAGAAAAAAGAGAAATAACAAAACCAATAGAGATTGAAACATATACAAAAGGAGTAAGGTAACTTCCAATAGATTTCTTCGCTTCCTCACCGTTTTCAAACATTCGTTTATACACTTCAGGGGCAAAAACATTTTGAATTGAGTTCATAAAGGTCAAAGTAATATTTGCAACTTTTTGTCCTATGTTATAAATTCCAACACCAGCAACAGTACTTAATAGCCCAATCATATATTTGTCAAACTGGGTGTTAATTAATCCAAAAAATATCCTTGGTGTTAAGGGGATACTTATTTTTAAAGACTGATTTAATAACTTACCATTTAAAGTAGGTAAAACAAAACGCATGAAGTTATAAGAAAGAATAACTATCGTTATTAAACTGCCAATAAGTTGTCCCCAAACAAGACCAATAATTCCAACATGTTTATAGACCACCAAAAACAATGAGATAGTTACTATCAAGATACTTTCAGTAATTGTATATTTTGTGAATTTCTTTGCATTTTTAGTATTTTTAAAATAAATCAAAAAATACACTTTTAAACTCATGATACCTGTTGCACAATATGTCAAAAATAAAATGTCAGAATACTCTGAAGAACCAATAATCCATTCAGAAATTTGATCTTTTAGAACAAAAGTAATTAAGCCAAAAATAATAAAAGATGTTATTACAAATAGTAGAGTTGAATAGAGTAGACTGAGCTTTTCTTTTACCTCTTTATGCTCAAAAAAGTTCCTTTCATAACCAATTGTTAAACCAAAATTTGCAATTCCAATGACAAAAGATGCATATACTTGAGATAAAGCCCACACACCATAATCATCTGGCGTTAGAATTCTAGTGAAAATGGGCAAGGTAATCAAAGGGAGTAAGCCACTAAATACCACTGGAATCAGATAGATAGCACTATTCTTTAACTCTTTTACTTTTCTAATTTCAATCATAAAAGTTATACCTAGAGTAATTAATAAACTTTGTCTTAGTTTATTTAATTAATTAGATCAAGATTTAATCTATCCCCTTTTTTTAAATCTTTATTAACCGTTTTTCCGATTACTTCGTAATAATGTTTTGGATGTAATCCAAAACTTGGTCTAACTGACTTAATGTTGGATTTAGTTAAAATACCACCTGATTTTATATCTTCAGATACATAGAGGGATCTACCATACCTTCTTCCTAAAATTTGCTTTGGAGATAAATTGTAACTCTCAACCCCCATAACTAACTCTGCTTTTCTAATGTCATCTACTAAAAGTTTAAATTCCTGTTCGTTGTTTGAAAAAGAAGCGTCTGGACCACCAACTTTATCATTTAACTTAAAATGTTTTTCGATAACTGTAGCTCCATTAGCGACAGCTAATATAGGTGCTAAATTACCTGTGGTATGATCTGAAAGTCCAATTTTAACATTAAAATCTTTAGAAAATCTCTGCATCATTATTAAATTAGCTTCTTCAATTGGTGCTGGATAAGATGATGTACATTTTAATACAGTAATATTATTATTTCCTGCTTTTCTACATGTTTCTACTGCTAATTTAATATCATCGTACTTAGCTATACCTGTGGACATTATAATAGGTTTTTGTTTTTTTGCGATGTATTCAATTAAAGGTATATCTGCTATTTCAAAAGAGGCTATTTTGTAAATTGGACATTTTAGTTCTTCTAAAAAGTCAACAGCAGTAAAATCAAAAGGAGTTGAAAAACATATTAACCCTTCTTCCTTAGAAATATCAAATAATTCTTTATGCCACTCCCAAGGCAAAAAAGCTTCTTGATAAAGATCGTGTAAAAATTTACCATCCCAAATGGTGCCCCCTTGAACTTTAAAATCATCCGATGAACAATTAAGAGTAATAGTATCTGGTTTATATGTTTGCATCTTAATTGCATCTGCTCCAGCTCTTTTAGCAGCTCTAATAGTTTCTATAGCTATTTCTATATTCCCACCGTGATTAGCAGAAATTTCAGCAACAATCATACATTTATTTTTCATTTCTGTATTTCTTTAGAATTTTAACTATTACATTTTTATTTAATTTTCATTATAAATAATATTAGTCTTTTTTATTTAATTTATCAATGTATTCATTAAAACCTTTATAAAATTTACTTCCAACTAATGGAGGCTCATAAGAGCTTAAAGCAATACTTAGTAAGTTTTTTATAGACCATTCCAAATCTTTAAAACCAAACAAATCTCTAAAGAAAACTGTGCTCGAGAACCGGGGATTGATTTCAAAAATTTTAGGTGAATTATTAGTGATTCTTAACTGGACATTAATACTCCCAATTAAATTTAACTTAACGGCCAAGTCTTCTAAGAGACATGTTACATCACTGTTCTCAACAACCTCCCCATAACTGCTAAATCCACCAGTTAGTTCTCTTTTAAAAATTAATGATCGTATTTCTCCTTTACTACTCCTAAATAGACCACATGTGTATTCACCATTTTTGTCAGTAATATACTCCTGAACTATATAATCATCTATAGAATTTTTAGTGTAAAACAAAAACTCTTCCATCGAATTAATCTTATGTATGTCTTTACTCCCTGAACCTGTTTTAGATTTTAAAATAACAGGAAAATTATTGATGTTTTTTAATGATTTCGCTAAAAAGGTTTTTGGAAAAGGTAATTTTTCTTTTTTCAAAAATTCAGCAGTTTTAAACTTATCAAAGCCAATTTCTAATGCCAATGATGAAGCGGTTATCATTTTTGCTCGACCTATTGTATCTAAAATATTTTGTTCAGAAAAAAATCTCAATTCTGGCTCTGATACTGGTATCAAGAGGTCAATCGCATGTAATTCTATAAATTGTTCTAATTTAAATAAATAATCTGTATGACTAATAGGTAAACCTACCGAAAAATTAGGATAAATGAATTTTGCCGCATTTTTATCTGAAATATCTATTCCGAATAAGTTTTTAGTAAAGCTAGATTTTAATAACGTTTTCCCAATACTCTGTCCAATATCTCCTCCACAACCTGTAACTAATATGTTTAATGCTTTATTCATAAATAATAAATCAATTTCTTTTTAAAACTTCAGTTAAATACTTTATTTCTGGATCCTTTTCTTTGACTTCCTTTAATAGTTTGTTAGTATCATAATCTGTTGACAACATTTGAAAACAATTGTTTGTAGTATCAATAATACACCAAAACGCTTTTCCTCCTATCTGTCTAGATTGGCCAACTGAACCAGGGTTTATTAGAATACTATTAGCATTTCTTATAGAAAAAGCGTAATGAGAGTGGCCAATTAAAACAAAGTCATGTGTTGTTGAATCACACTTTTGTACAATTTCTTGTTCACAATCTGGATAAATATAATAATCATTTAACCAAGGACTTCCATGACACATCAATATAGAAGTGTTATCAAATTGAACCGATTTAGTTTCAGGTAGATTCTTTAAAAAATCTATCTGCTTTTTTGTTAACTTCATTACAGCATCTTGATGACCGCTTCCGTACTTTAATCGAATTGTTTCACTTAATGCTGAATCAGCTATTAAATTTTCTAGTATCTTTTCATGATTTCCTTTAATAATATCAAAACTCCAACCTGAAAGTAAATTCATTATTTTATCTGGATGGTAATAATAGCCTACTATATCACCAAGCACCAATAGATGCTCAACACGTTCTTTTTTTGCTTTTTTTAATACTTCAACTAAAGCATCATAATTACCGTGAATATCAGAAATGATAGCTATTTTCATGCGTTGATATGAATTGTTTTTAATATGTTTTCAGAAAAATAAATTGGTGATTTTAATTGTCCTTTTTTGTAAATTTTTAACATCAAGAAAGTAACTAGCTATCAAACTCTTTTGCATGCCAGTATCCATATAAAAACATTTTAAATAAATGCTTTTGACAAACAATACAATTACTAATTGATCTATTTGACGCTCTTAAGCCACTGTTTCTCATAGTAAGTTTAACACTTTTATGCCTTCAGTTCATTGAAAGTGTTAAACTTACTATGAATAATCACATCTTTGTATGCTCCACTAAAAAAAATATGACTTTTTAATGTCGCCTCTTTAACAAAACCCGAATCTTCAATTGGAGTAAATACATGCGGTCTTATATCAAAAGCAAAAGTGAATATCTTATAAAGCTTAAGTTCATTAAATGCAACTTGCTCTATCAATTTTAAAAACGTTTTCCAATGAATTGAGAAGTGTTCTTTCTCTAATTTAGTATCCATAATAAAAGAGATTTCTGCATTTTTATCAATCCAATTTATGTGAACCAAACCTCCATATCCAATACATTCTTCATCTTGTAAGTATGAAAACAAAAGTTGACTAGGCTGTTCTTTTTCAAATAATTTATTTATAACAGTATTAAAATAGTTTTTTTGATCTGACTTAGTTAGAGGCTTGTTTTGTCTCAAATGATATAATTGCTCATTCCTCCACTTTAATATGCTAAACCGGTCTTCATACCGAATAGGTACAATAGAGTATTTACCTTCACTAAAAAATTGCCTTTTTAATGCTTTATACTTGTTTTTCAAAATACTTCTTCCTTATTATTAAATTGATTATAAGTTATCTAAATGAGAAGGATACTTAAAACTTAATCTAGTCATCTTATTAAGATACATTAGTTGAAGTTATAAAAATAGTTAAGGTTCTGCCCAGACCCAATTTAGCTAAATTTCTATAAAATGAGTTTACAATTTCAATTGGATTTTTTGAAATAAAGTTTTCCATTTCCACTCTTGCATTATGTGCACCTTTACCTAATTTGGGATTGTTAACATAATTTGACCCTGAATGAAGCAGAAAGAAATCAATTGGGAAGTCTGCAATAATATCAAGGCAATCATAACCTACATGTCTTACTAAATTAATTAAACTATCATATGAAAAATATGAAAGATGATCTGGAGGGGAAAACCAGAAATCTATATTGATATAGTTTTTATTTAGCAATAATTCCTGGTAAGAAGAACCGTCATTTGGAACAGTTATCACAATAGTACCTTTACTATTAAGCAATAATTTTAATCTTTTAAGCAGGTGAATTGGGTCAATTACATGCTCTAGGACATTCCCCAACCATATAATATCAAATTTTTTCGAATTTTTTATTTTGCTTTCTATAATTGAACGTACATCTCCTTTCTCAAAAAAACTCAATAAATCGGGATTGAATGATGTAATTCCATATTCTGAAAAGTCAATTCCCTCAATTGACCAGTTTTTATCATGATAATGACGCATTACAAATCCCTCTCCACAACCGACATCTAATAATTTCCCTTTTTTAACGCTATTGTGTTGATTAGCTAAATAAGCCCTTTGTGAAATTTTAGTTTTTATAACACTTAATTCCTCCTCCGAATAATTTTTTTGGTAAGACTTAACCTTAGTTTCCTGGTAATACTGTTTTGAATAATAATCATCTAATTCAGATATATTAGGTTTTGGATAAACTTCTAAAAATCCTAATTCGTTTTTTTTTAATTTATATGACATTTTATTATATTTTTTATTTTAAAGTAAATTACTAATGATATATTTAATTCAATCTTTTAAACCCTGAGTGACAAACGGGTCCATCTAATAGACTACTAATATCTATTGCATCAGATTCACACTTATATATTATATGATAAATATCAGATAAAGCATCAAAATATAAATCTAGATGATCATCATTATGTTGAGTGCTCGCAAAAAAATGAGTGCTTGCTAAAAAGCCTTTTTTGAGCATTTCTTGAATAATATAAGTTTTATATGCGGCAGCGTTATCGTAATTAAAACCATATGTAGTCATGGCTGGAATCCCAGAAATAGTTATATTCAAATGATTAGCCTGAGCTAAATTCATCCAACCTTTTTGCATTTTTATTCCTGTTTCAGTAATCTTCTCCCAAGACTTCTCTCTTTCCATCACTTTTAGTGTTGCCAAAGCTGCTGTCGGGCCAATGCGTTCTGTCCAAAAAGTACTACTTATGAATGTGTCTTGAGCAGCTTCCATAACGGATCTTTTTCCAACAACTGCTGTTAGCGCATATCCATTACCTATCGTTTTCCCAAACATCACCATATCTGGCTCTATATTAAATTTTTGAAATATTCCACCAAACGTTTCTCTAAATCCAGAGGAACACTCATCAAATATTAATACAATATTTTTCTGTGTCGCTAAGTCTCTAACTTTTTGTAAAAAATTATCTTCAGGACCAAAATTTCTTAAAACTTCCATTTTAATTACTCCAATATTATTATTTTCTACAATATCTAAAAGCTCTTCATATTTGTTATAATGAAATGGGAATACAGTGTTTCTTAAGTTTTTAGGCACTCCTTTAGGACTTAATCCTGGTATTAAATGACCTGACAAATCATCTCCTCCATTGTGATTTGCAGACAAGTACCAATCGTGCCAACCATGATATCCACATATAGCTACATTGTCTTTACCAGATGCCGCCCGTGCAATTCTAATAGCAATTGAATTAGCTTCCCCACCAGTTCTAGCAAATCGAACCATATCTGCCCAAGGATTCATTTCAATAAGTTTTTCAGCTAAATAAACCTCTTCTGGACAGTTTAAAGAACTTATATTTCCCTTTTTTACAGTTTCTAAAACTGCTGCATCTACTTCTTCATTACCATAGCCAAGTGAATTTGTGCCAATACCCATAATAGACATATCTAATAATTCTTTACCATCTAAATCCCAAACTTTACAACCTTTAGCTTTAGAGAAATAAGATGGCCAATGATCTGGTAAAAACATTTCTGGTCGTTTAGAAAACAACATCGTACCTCCAGGAATAAGCTTTTTAGCTTTTTTATATAATTCTTGTCCTTTTCCCATAATAATTAAATATACATTGTAACATAACCCTGTTCTGTAAATGGATATATCAACTTCTTCAAATTTGGATTATCATCAAGAAATTTAATTAATTTCCTAATAGGAAATCTTGGTGCTAAATTTCTAAATTCATTATATAAAATTCTACATACAACTAAATCTTCTGGATTATCAACTGTTAATCTTAAATCTTTTCTAATAAAATCTTTAGGTGGAGTTGGTTTTCCAACTTTAAATTTATTTAAATTCTCTCTAATATATAATGTACAAAGTTCCGATCTATGTCTTTCGTCACCTTTTTTATAAGAATCATTTAAAGCTTTTAATGAAATAATTTCAAAACCTATCCCGTCTATAACATCATCATAGAATGTAGCATCTAAATTATTATCTATATGCTTTTTCCAAAGCTCTTCAACTGGATCAAAAAATAAAAATGGAGATTCACTAGTTACTCTAAAAATATCTGTTGCATTACTTAATTCCGCACAGCTAATCAACCTTGATAAAACATCCTCTTCATCACCAATTATATATTTTAGATTTTTTTGCTTAGCTATTTTAATAAATATTTCATTTTCTATTCCTTCAGAAATTCCTAATACAATTTCATCAATACATTTTATAGATTTTAAACAACCAATAAGATTGTCAATTATTGTAACACCTTTATCAATATCAAGATTTTGAATTGGTTTTCCATATAAACGACTACCTTGATTTCTGCACGCTAGGGCTGCAATTAATTTCTTGTTCATTTAATAATATTTTTTGTTATAGCTTCATTTTTGCTAATATCTACTAACAACTTCTTATCATAAACATCTTTTATATTATGAATAAAATCTCTAGATGATGTTCTTTTTAAAATTAAGTCTTGAGGACCTAAAAATTTACCTTTCTTAAGTTTTTTTGAACTAGTTACGTGTCTTCTAATCATCTTTCTATAATCTTTTTCAGATTTACTCATTCCAAAATCATTTGAATTTGAAATAGAGCCCATTGCTAAAAAACAATCCTTAATTGATTGGGAAAATTCTAAAAATTCATCAGGATTTAATGCCGACTCATAATCTTCCATCTGCATTATTTTTCCTAATGTTAAATGTTTTTCAATTATTAAGGCCCCTGCTCCAATAGCAGATGCAGCTAATGTTATACTTGATTTTGATTTTGGATCTGCATGATCAGCAAAACCAATTTTTAAATTTTTAAATTTTCCTATTAATTTTTGTTTCAAATATTTTATCCTTGATATTTGATTGTCAGAACATAATGTTGGATACGACTGAAAACCTAATATTATTATAACTTTTTTATTTTTTAAGATTGAAAGAGCTGTTTCTATTTCAGATAAATATGATCCTCCTGCACCTAAATAAATATTTTTTATTTTACTATTAGCAACTTTTTCAAGTAATCCTATATTATTAATATCAGTTCCATGTAATTTAACCCCACTTAATCCAAGTTTTTCACATAATTTAAGACTCTTTTCCCCAAAAATATCAAGATTTAATTCTATATTCAGCTTGAAAGAGTAATCATATAATTCTTTCCATTCTTTATCACTCATTTCTAAACTTTTAAATAAATCATAATACTTATAATCGGAAGTTGCTAATTCATCTGCATATACTAATTGGAATTTGGCAATATCTGATCCTGAACAAAAAGCTGCTTTTAAAAGCAACTTTGCCTGTTTTAGACTACCTTCAAAACCCTGAGCTAATTCAGCTATTATTTTCATGTTTAAATTTTTAATTCCAATTTGTTGGATTTAATAAATTTTCATCAGTAACATTAATCTTATTTACCGATTCATTAATTTTTATTTTATTATTCCAGTTTTTGATCATATTTATATTTTGGTATAATTGATCCATTGAGTCAAATCCAATAATAACTTTATCAATATAAGGGTTGTTATATACAAAATTTAATGCTAATTCTCCTATTAATATATTAAGTTTAGCACATAAATGATGTAATTTTAAAAGACTTTTTTTTAATGGAATTATTTTTAAAGGAAGTTTTTTTATATCCATAAAATAAAGTCCTTGTAAAAAAATAGAACGAACATGTATTTCAACTCCTAAGCTTTTAAGTTTTGGAAAATATTTTTGAAACTTTCTATCTAATAAACTATATGGAAGCTGTACAATATCAGGAAGAATTCCTTTATCTAAAATTTTATCTAATTGATCAGTATTATATACAGAACACCCTATTTTTTTAGTTTTATTAAGATTCTTAATTTCCATTAAAGTATCCCACAATTCTGGAAACTTAATCAAATTATCTGAATTATGAAAAAGATATCCATAAACTGCATTTACTTTTAATCTTTTTAATGAATTAGAAATTGATGTTAATAATTCAACTTTAGTTTTTATGTTATTAGATTTAGTTATTATATTAAATTTATTTTCTGAAAGTTTAGATATTTTTTTTTCTGCATTTCCATATGAAATTGCTGTATCTATGTAATTTATAGATTCTTTATAAGCTAAATTTAAAATATCTGAAATTTCATTGTCACTTGGAATTCCTTTTGAATTATTTATCCCATATGGGATTCCAAATTGAACAGTTCCTAAAACAAGTTTCATAAATATTAAATATAATTTTTATTAAATAAAGCCATTCTTATCACATTATATAACACCCCATCATAGTTAACATGATTAATAAATCTACCTTCAATAGTAAAATTTAGTTTTTTATATAATTCAATAGCACTTGTGTTTTTTTCAACTACTCCTAAAGTTATTTTTCTTAAATTTAAATTATCAAAACAATATTTTATTACTAATTCTGATGCTTCTTTTGCATAACCTTTGCGCCACTCTAACTTATCCCCCATCATTATTCCATATTCACATGTACCATGATTTGAATGTACAGGATCAATTTTAATATTTCCTATATGATTATTAGTTTTCTTAATATTTATTGCCCAAAATAATATTTTCTTTTTTTCAACATCTTTTAAAAAAGATTTTAGCTTAAAAATTGTATAATCTCCTCCACTTTCTAAGTATTTAATTACCTGGGGATCATTCATCCATTTAACATATTTTATAGAAAGGAAAGAAGTATTTAAAGGTTTTAAAACTAATCTTTTGGATTCTATTTCAGGAGCTCTCATTAAATTTTAAAAAATATTTTGATATCCTTTTAGTTCTCTTTCAAAAGAATTTATAATAAAAGATTTTTGCTTACCTATAAAATTTAAAATTATTTCTATAATAAAATCTTGATCCTCTTTTGATAACAAAGTATGTATTGGTAAACTAATTGCTTCTAAATAATATTCTTCAGATTCAGGAAAATTTTTATAATCATATCCAATTTTTTCATAATAAGGTTGCTTATAAATTGGAATATAATGTAAATTAACAAGCACTCCAGCATTTCTTAATCTATTAAATAAATTGAATTTATCTAAACCTTTAAAGAAATGTTTAAGTCTAATAATGTAAAGATGATATGATGAATAATTATCAGGATGTTGAAAAGGTGTTATTATTGAGTCGTTTGAAAATGCTAAATCATATCTTTTTGATATTTCATGTCTTTTAATTATGAAATCATCTAATTTTTTCAATTGACTTAATCCAAGAGCAGCTTGAATATCAGTCATTCTATAATTAAAGCCCAATTCTAATTGTTGATAAAACCATGGACCATCTGATTTTTTTGTCATTTCGTCTTCGTGTCTAGTTATTCCATGACTTCTATATCTAGCTAAAAGATTTGCTAAATCAGAATTATTAGTTGTGCACATACCTCCTTCTCCAGATGTTATAATTTTTACAGGATGAAAACTAAAAACTGTTATGTCACTATACTTACAACTACCAATTGGATTACCTTTATATCTTCCTCCAATTCCATGTGAAGCATCTTCAATGATTTTAAAACCATATTGCTTTGAGAGTTCATTTATTTCTTCCATTTCACATGATTGACCTGATAAATGGACAGGAATTACAATTTTAGGAAGTTTATTCTCTTTTTTTGCTATTTCTAATTTTTTTGAAAGAGCATTTATTGAAATATTGTATGTTTTGGAATCAATATCTACAAAATCTACATCTGCACCACAAAATTTAGCACAATTTGCTGAAGCAACAAAACTAATAGGAGTAGTCCAAACTAAATCACCTTCTTTTAAACCTAAAGCCAAACAAGAAATATGAAGTGCTGAAGTTGCACTATTTACTGCTATCCCAAAATTAGATCCAGTATATTTAGCTACTTCTTTTTCAAAATTCAAAACAATTGGACCTTGAGTTAAATAATCTGATTTTAAAACTTTAACAACTTCATCAATATCATTATTATTGACATTCTGTCTACCATAAGGAATAATTTTATTTTTTGAAATTAAAACTTGAGATTTAAGTTCTTTTATTTGTTCTTTTAAAAATTTAATTTTAATTCCTTTAGATTCTAATTTATTAGTTGATAAACTCATGTCTCTAGGTCTTAAAACTAAGTCTTCTCTTTCTGAAAATTTAGACTTTTTTATTAATGACTTATCCATATTAAACTCATTGGCAAGCATAATACCAAAGTCATATTTAGATATTCTCTCATTGGAAACCACATTAAATATTCCACTAAATTTTTTTTCTAAAAGTTTATTAGTTGTATTTGATAATTCAGAAACAATTATTGGAGAATAAAATACGTCAGTAAATAATGAAATACTATTATTATTTTCTAAATTATTTAATATAAAATCAGAAAATGAATTTTTATATGATGGTCCCCAACCAAAAAAATTTGTTCTTATTATTAATGCATTTGAATTAACCTTTAAAATATTTTTTTCACCATCATGTTTTGTTTTCGCATAAATATTTAATGGATTTATTGAATCATTTTCTTTATAAAATGATTTTTTACCATCAAATAAATGATCGGTAGAAATATGAACAAATTTTATACCTAATTCTTTAGATATATTAGCAATTAATCCAGGGTATACAGAATTGATTTTAAATGCAATATTAGGATTTTTTTCACAAGATTCAATATTGGTAAAACCCATGCAATTAATAATAATATTAACATTTAATTTTATAATATCTTTTTTTAAATTATTCGTCGAACTAAAATTTAGAGTTGTTGTTTTATAATCAATCAAATCAGGTCTATTGTTATTAGTAGATAAAATAATTTCATATCTATCCTTTAAACATTTAGTCCAACAATGTGCCAACAAACTAGAACCTCCAATAAAAAGTATCTTTTTTTTCAAAATTTAAAACTAAATAACACCTATTTTCCCTTTTTTACTTTCAATCCATTTTTTCAATTCTTCCTTTGACATCCAGTCTTTATTATTGTCAGAGCTGTAGATAAAATCTGAGGGAACTGATTTCCCGTTTTTAATTCTATTAGGATCTTTTGACCAGTTGTGAATTGCTGGAAGAATCTTATAATGTTCATCATACTCATATGTGTGTGCAGCATCTTCGAGTCCTATCATTTGTTCATGGATTTTTTCACCTGGTCTTATACCTATTATTCTGTGAGAAAGTTTTGGAGCAACTGAAAGTGCAATATCTGTAATTTTCATTGAAGGAATTTTTTTTACGTATATCTCTCCTCCTAACATATCTTCAAATGCATGCCAAACTAACTTTACTCCTTCCTCAAGGCTAATCATAAATCTAGTCATTCTACTATCAGTAATAGTAAGTTCTCCATTTGGAATTTGAGAAATGAAAAATGGAATAACTGATCCTCTGGAACCCATAACATTACCGTATCTAACCACTGAAAAAGATGAATTATGGGAATTTGAAGATGTATTAGACGCAACAAATAACTTGTCCGATGCTAGTTTTGTTGCACCATATAAGTTAATTGGGTTACTAGCTTTATCTGTAGAAAGTGCTACTACCCTTTTTATTCCTTTATCAATACAAGCATCAATAATATTCATAGCACCATTAATATTTGTCTTTATACACTCAAATGGATTATATTCTGCTGTAGGAACAATCTTAGTGGCTGCTGCGTGAACTACAAAATCAACTCCATCTAGTGATCTAGATAAACAATCCCTATCTCTAACATCACCTATTACAAATTTAACTCTTGAATCATTTTTAAAGTTCTCTGCTAAAGTCCACTGCTTCATCTCGTCTCTGGAGTATATTATTATTTCCTTAGGGTTATACTTTTCTAAAGTCATCGGAATAAATGTCTTTCCAAATGAACCTGTCCCTCCTGTAATTAGTATTCTACTATTTTTTAACATATTTTATTTATATTTATTAACTTAATTTATTTCACAGTTAACATACCTTTATTAAATTCCAAAATACTTTTACATTCAGTAAGTGTTGAATAACCGTGAGCTATCATTATTGCAACATCTAACACAAGAATTCTGTTTTTTAATACTTTCTCAATATTCATCTAAACTATCTATTTTTCTCGACTACCAACGGTAGTTAAATTTTTTAATTATTATTTAAACTAATTTAATAATATACTTAAACTTATGAATAGCTCCGCTAATGATACTCACATACCTATCCAAATAATTATATGTATAGAATCTTTAAATACAGATTCTAACGTTAATATTTTTCAAATTAATCCAAGTCTTATTCTGTGATTTATTGTTCACATATCCTTCCTGATTAATTTTATCTAAAAAAATTGTATCTCCAATTGATAAATTTTTATTTAGAATGTATTTGTCTTTATTTAACTTTTTTAAATGTTCTATTTCATGATCTGCAACAACTGCAGGTTTATTACAATAAAACAAATATTTTAAAGTAGATGGGATATTAAAAACTGTATTTCTTTCATTATCAGAGCATTTTACAAATACAATAGATTTAATTAATACCTCTTTAACCTTTTTTACTCTATCAGACCAAATTCTATTTGTTAAAATTGTAGGACAAATAGATTCTATACCTAAATTTAAGAGATTTTCCTCTACCTTTAATTCATGCTTTGGTTTTGTATATAAAACAAACCATTTTTTATTATTAATATTATTTAGACTCATAGATTAATAATTTTTCTTCAAAAGGATCAATTTCATTAACAATAGTTATTTTTCTCTTAATTTTTTTCTCTGTTTTATTAATAACATTATTTATATATTTTTTATCAACTATCTTGCCTTCTATATATATTACAATATTCCCTGAATCAATACCTTTAGAATAATCTCCTAATAAGTATATAGCTGATAGGTTTTGAATTGAAGACGCAATATTTTCTACTATCTCTTCAATACCAGTATGTTTTCTTACAAGGTTAACAAGTATATTAAATAAGGGGTGTTTATGATTTGCTAAATAATTAATTTTGTTTTTCTCTTTTTTTTTGATCAAATAACCTGCCTTAGTTAAATTATTTAACTCAAGTCTTATAGAGTTTGTTGACTCATTAAAATCATTTGCCAATCCTCTTAGATGATTTTTTTTTGCTAAGTTTAAAAAAAACCTAATTAGAAGGTTTAATCTGGTTTTTGAAGAGATTAAAGTGTTAAGCATACACAAATATAAACAAAATGAGTAATAATAATACTCATTTTGAGTAGAAAAAAAATTTGAGGTCCCGACCAGATTCGAACTGGTGTAGGAGCTTTTGCAGAGCTCTGCCTAGCCACTCGGCCACAGGACCAATTTTTTTTTAAAAATAAATTTAACAAATTGAGTTAAATTTTTTATTTAGAATTAGAGTTTATATTCTTTTTCTTCTATGTCGCTTTCTTTTCTTTTTTTTTCTCTGATGCTTTCTTTTCTTCTTTCTTCTCTATCGCTTTCTTTTCTTCTTTCTTCTCTATCGCTTTCTTTTCTTCTTTCTTCTCTGTTACTTTCTTTTCTTCTTTCTTCTCTGTAGGTTTCTTTTCTTCTTTCTTCTCTGTAGGTTTCTTTATTGTATCTTTATGACTTAAAGCAAGCCTTTTATTTTGATTATCTTGCTCTAAAACTATAACTTCAAGATTTTCTCCTACTTTAATAAATTCAGATGGATGTTTAATTTTCTTCTCCCATGAAAGATCAGAAACATGAACAAGACCATCTATGCCTTCTTCAAGCTCAAGAAATAAACCAAAATTTGTTAAATTTCTAACTAATCCATTATGTTTAGTTCCAACTGAATATTTTTTTAATAACTTTTTATTAGTCCAGGGGTCTTGATTTAATTGTTTAACACCAAGAGACATCTTTTTTTCATTTCTATCAATTGATAAAATAATAGCTTTCATTTTATCTCCAACATTCATAAAATCAGATGGATTTCTTAAATGTTGTGACCAAGACATTTCAGAAACATGTATTAATCCTTCTACTCCAGGGGTTAGCTCTAAAAAAGCTCCATAATCAGCAACATTTACAATTATACCTTCTACTTCTGAACCAACATCTAATTTTTCATCTAAAGAATTCCAAGGTTGTTCAGTTAATTGTTTCATTCCTAGAGATATTCTTTTATCCTTATTGTTGTAGTCTAAAACCACAACTTTAATTTTTTCATCTAAATTAAGAATATCTTGAGGGTGGTTAACTCTTCCCCATGAAATATCTGTTATATGTAATAAACCATCAATTCCTCCTCCTAAATCAACAAAAACACCGAAGCTTGTCATATTTTTAACCGACCCCTCCAATACTTGACCAATTTCTAATTTTTCTAGAATTTTTTCTTTTTTAGCTTCAAGGTCTTTTTCAATTAATACTTTATGAGACACAACAACATTATCATTTGAATAATTGATTTTTATAACCTTAATCTCTAAAGGTTTATTAACATAAATATCATAATCCCTAATTGGTTTAACATCAATTTGAGACCCTGGTAAAAATGTTTCAATACCATAAACATCCACTATTAAACCTCCTTTGGTTCTTCTTTTAACAAAACCTTCAATAACCTCATCATTATCTAGACCTTTTTGAATATTATCCCAGGATTCAATAAGTTTTGCTTTCTTTCTTGAAAGAATAAGTTCACCTTTTATGTTTTCTCTCTCTTCAACATATACATTAACTATATCTCCTATTTTTAAATCTTTATTATCTCTAAATTCAGAAATAGAAACAATTCCATCAGACTTAGAACCTACATTTAAAACTACATCTCTATTGGTTAAACCAACAACTTTAGCTTCAATAACTTGCTTTTCAACAATATTATTTAAACTTTCTGTATATAATGTTTCTAAATCTTTTCTTTCTTTATCAGAAT
>CABZXU010000015.1 GCA_902529805.1 uncultured Marinoscillum sp. | reverse complement strand
TGTATTTTATTTCTTGTTGTTAATCTTAAATTATTTGCTCAAGATAAAATATATCTAAAAAATGGAGATATATTAGATGTTGAAACCGTTGGTCGTTCAGATACTGATATAGAATATGAAATACCTGGATCAGGTGGTCAAACAAAATATTTAAGATTAGGAAGGATAGAAAAAATCATCTATAGAAGTGGTGTAGAGGAAATAGTTAATTTCGAAGTCACTGAAAGAATTGGTAAAAACTCTTTATGGATCGTTCCTCTTACTTCAGCTTATTTTAATCTAAACAATGCATCTAGTAATAATCTATATAAAAATCGTTTAGATTTTTTAGGTAATTCATTTTCTATAGAAATGCCTATCAATGAAAATCAAGCTCTAGAAATTAATCCTTGGTCACAATGGGGAAGATATAAATTTTCTACTTTCGACAGTAATGGAAATATAATGGCAAGATTCCATAAATTAAATTTTTTAAGAAAATTTTTTGATGGAGTAGGGTATTCAGAATTATCTTATAAATTTTATTTTTTTCCATTTAATGCTCACACAGCAAAAACTCAAAATATGTATGTTGGAGCCCTTATAGGACTTCAAAGTCCATTATTTGGTTTTGTTGGAATGAAATATGTTTTTGGAAATAGTGTTGGCTATTTCAATAAAGCATATAGTTCTAATAACTTTAGAAATGATTTATTTATTGGATTAAAATCTGGCGTTAATTTTATTTTCACACCTGAATTCGGAATTAGAGTTGAAGGAAGGGTTATACAATTAAGAACATATGGACCAGTGGATAATGTAAGATTCAGTTTGTCTGTAGGTCCAGTGATAAAATTTTAATTAAAAACTAATTATAATTTGATTTGAAAAAGTTAGTTTATATCTCAGGTGTACTTGCACTATGTAGCTTTATTATGAGTGGAATATTCAAAGTTTTGCAGTTAATGGGAGCTCCTACTCTACTTTTAAGCAGCGGTGTCTTTACTTGCTTATTTATCATATCTTTTGCTATCTATAAATTTAATAACTAATATATTCAAATCTGAAATTTTATTAATTAAGTATTAAAAAATATAATACTTTACACTTTTGAATTTTCTTCGATAATTTTAGTATTAAGTTTAGAATAGATAAGGAAAAATTTAATTGATAATATTGCCAATTTTAAATATTAAATTTAGTTTTATTTAAAAAAATAACATATGAAAATATATTTAATTTTATTGCTTTTAATTATAGTTCCTAATAAAAATATTTTTAGTCAAGAGAAATATGAGGTTGCTAATGACCCAATCTCTATTAATTATGAAATTATTAAAATTTATGATTATAATAAAATAATTTGGGCGTTTGAATTCATAGATGAAAATACGATAATTTTTACTGACAAAAGAGGGAAAATTTTTAAACTTAAAAATAATGATGTTCAGGAAATTTCTGGAGTACCTGAAATATATCTAATGGGTCAAGGTGGATTAATGGATATAGAACTACATCCAAAATTTGATCAAAACAATAAAGTTTTTTTATCTTTTGCTGAAAGTTCAAATAAAAGCGATGGTGGAAATACTGCTATAATTAGTGCTATTCTAGACGAAAATAAATTAATTAATAAAAAAATTCTTTATAGAGGCAAAGAAAATTCTACAAAAGGTCAACATTGGGGCTCAAGAATTCAATTTGATAATAATGGCTTTCTTTTTTTTACAATTGGAGATAGAGGAAATAGAAATGTAAATCCACAAGATTTAAGTCGTGATGGAGGAAAGGTTTATAGAATAAATGAAGATGGATCTATCCCTGAAGACAATCCTTTTGTAGATAAAAATGATATTATAGATGCTATTTATTCTTATGGACACAGAAATCCGCAAGGAATATTTTTACATCCAGAATCTGGAATGATATGGACAAACGAACATGGACCAAAGGGTGGTGATGAAATTAATATAATCAGAAAAGGTAAAAACTATGGGTGGCCTACTATAACATATGGAAAAAACTATAATGGTACAACAATAACTAATCTTAAAAAATTATATGGAATGGAACAACCACTTTATTATTGGACACCATCTATAGCACCAAGTTGTTTTGAATATATATCATCAGATAAATATGATAATTGGAAGGGTAATTTAGTTGTTGGATCATTAAGCTTTGGTTATTTGGAGAGATTGGTTTTGGATGATCAAAATCAAGTAATTTATCGCGAAAAGATAGCTAAAGATATTGGAAGAGTTAGAGATGTTGTAGAAAGTCCTGAAGGTTATATATACTTATCGGTTGAGAATAAAGGGATTTTTAAATTAATTCCAAAATAAATTAACTAATTTTTATTCCATATGTTTAGTTATGTATAGATCAATCCTACTATATATTATTTTTTTACAATTAATAACATATAGTCTTAGTGCTAAACTTGTATATAATTGCAAATCCGTACATTTTGATAATAAAAAATATAAAGATATTAATGTTGTTTTCATGACAGGTTTTGAAATACTCAAAAATGTTCCTTACGAACAAAAATTAGTAACCAAAGGGAAAAAATATGCTGTTGTAATTTTAGCTGATGAAAAAATGATGATCGTTGAACTTGATGAACCAAAAATTAAAAATAAATCTTCTATAGATGAAAATAAGATTGAAGAATTGGCAAGTCAAGAAAATAATCTAGACGGAGATGCTTTTTTTTATGAATACAAAACAAATTGCCGTCTTGAATTCACAAAAAATTGCTTAAAAGATGAAGGAAATTCAATCCTTTATGGTATAGATTTGGAAAATAAACAAATTGTAAAAATTAGTCCCAACCAATACATTTATTAAAATTAAATCAATTTTAATTCAATAATTTATTTTTTTAAATACTTGTGTTTAAGTTTAACTTTTAATTTAAATATTTGAAACTATGAAAAAATTATTAATTATACCCATTATGTTTTTAACCTTTAATTTATTCTCACAAGATTTAAAATATGGTGATGGTCTTTTTGAGGCTAATTTTGTTGTTGATATGATGTATTCTGAAGATCTTAATAATTATAAGATGACAGCCTCTGGAGAAGCTGGCCCTTATGGTAGAGCTTATTTATCTTATAATTTTACTAGTCATCTAGATGTTGATGGACAAGGTGAATTTACTGGAACAGCATGGACACAAAATGGAGAAGAAATAACAAGAGCAATATTAAGAGGTATTTATAGAAAGAATGGAAATATTTTTAAATTGTATACTCTTGATAATCTGTCAAATGGAAAATTTATTATAGCTACAGGTGAACTAGATATGGTTAAAAAGACCTTAAATTTTAAAGCATCGTATGTAGAATAATTTATAATTAGATGTTTTTAGGAATATAAAAAGACTCATAAATTTTTTTATGAAGAGCATCTCTCCAAATTATTTTTAATCTATACCTTTTAATAACGTAAGTTTTTTTTTCTATAAATTCTTTAATCAGTTTACATTTAATCATAAGGTAAACGTACATTATCCATTATACAATTCAAAAAAAGTATTTAATGAATATGAGAAAATTTAGAATTTTTTATATTAATAAAATTTTTTTTTGATTAAAGAAACCCAATAGAATTAAGTTCGTAATTAGAATACCTAGTAAAATATTAAATAAGTAAGGGGTAGTTTAATATATCCTATTGATACCCTTGGATTTTATCCTACCCCACTTATTTATCTCCCTAAATTACAATTTTTTTAAGTAACTATCATTTTAATTATTATTAATTAATTGATAGTTTCAAATTAATACTTTAATAGTTTATCTTAATCTCTTATGTTTAAGAAATTAAATTTATAACTATGAAACTACTTTTTTTATTACTTTGCTTTCTGGGAGTAATTCTTCCCTATTATCATTTATTTTTATTTCTAAAGGGCCCAAATCCAACATTTGAATATTTTATATCAGAAATTTATTCTTCTCATCCAACTTCAATGATTTCATGGGATATATCGATTGCATACTTATCTTTTTTTAGCTATTTAATTTATAAAAAAATTAATAATGGTTTAAATATTTCAAAATATATAATTGCATCATTTGTTGGATTCTCATTAGCACTTCCTCTATACCTATATGATCACTATGATAAGTAATAATTAAATATATATTGAGTTAACTTATTTTGAATTTAAATTAAATATTTTTAGGTTTAAATATGAATGTGGACAAGGGAAAATTATTTTATAAACTTCATCAATTACAAAAAAGGATTCACAGAAGTATAATCAATCCCGGACACTCATCATCTTTAAAAACCAATTTAAGATTGAAACGAGTTATTGAATTAAAAAAACAATTAAGTAACATCTAACCTAAAAATTTCAAATGTATAGCTTACAAAAAATTTCTTATTTGTATTTGTTTATGGGTTCAATTTCTTTACTAGTTTATTTCAATATTCCAGAAAAAATAAATTCACCTTTTTTATCTCAATGGATTTTAATTCTAAGCATAATATATTTTGTTTTGGGTTTGGTAAGACTTATAAGACATATAAGAAATAGATAATTAATTAGCTAATCTAACTTTTGTAAATTAAATTTTCCACTTAATTTTAGTACCATACCATTCCATGAATTTCCAGAGGTTGTGTTTATTCCCTCTAACTTCCAGGAACCTGAAAACTCACTATCACTGTATTTTGCTTTTTCAAATAATGTCCCCGTTTGCCACCTTACTTTTTGACATTCAGTTTCAATTTGTGTACAATTGGTGTATTCTCCTCCATCATTTATATATTCAACCTCCCTAAATTTAACCCAACCATACATATCTATTTCTCCCTTTACCTTATAAGTTGTAGTCGATTTTGAATAAGAAGTTATTCCTTCAAAACTACATTTTGATGCTTTTGTGACTTCTAAAGTAAAATTATCATCAAAAATATTTCCAGTTGAATTTTGTGAGCCTTGCCAAGTACCTATAATACTTTTGGATACTCTTTTACAACTTATTAATCCTTCTTCATCAGCACACCTATAAGTTGAATTCCACAAAAAAAATAGTATGGTAATAGTTAAATACTTCATTCAAATATAAAATTAATAATAAAATCTATTAATAAATCAGCTCTCTTTTAATTTAAATTTCTAGTGTGTAGCTTAGGGTAATGAAAAAACTATTTATATTTTTTTTAATTTGTTTTAAAGGATATTCACAGGATATTTATTTTCCAGATAAAAAATGGATTGAAAAATCTCCAGAATCTCAAGGTTTAATTTCTGATAAAATAAAGAATGCAATAAAGTTTGCTATTGATAACGAAAATTCAGTTGAAAATGATTTAAGAATTTCTATAATAAAATCATTTGGAAAAGAACCTTACTTTAAAATAAAGGGACCAACAAAAGATAGAGGAAAACCAAATGGTTTAATTATAAAAAACGGATATATAGTTGGAAAGTGGGGCGATACAAAAAGAGTTGATATGACATTTAGTGTAACTAAAAGTTATCTTTCTACGATGGCTGGAATTGCTTTTGATAAAAAAATAATTGAGATTGAAAACTATGTAAAAAACTATGTTTGGGATGGAAAGTTTGATGATCCTCACAATAGTATGATAACATGGCACCATTTACTAAACCAATCATCAGAATGGTCCGGTGAACTCTTTGGAATGCATGATTGGGCAGATAGACCTCCAAAAAACCTAAATATAGAAGAAATTAAAAAACAAAAACTATTACCACCAGGAAGAAAATATAAGTATAATGATGTAAGAGTAAATTTATTATCATATTCTCTTTTAAATGTTTTTAGAAAACCTTTACCTGAGGTATTAAAAAACAAAATTATGGGCCCTATAGGTGCTTCAACTACTTGGAGATGGTATGGTTATAATAAATCAATGGTAATAATTGATGGTTTAAATATTCAATCTGTTAGCGGTGGTGGTCATTTTGGTGGTGGATTATTTATAAACTCAGAAGACCATGCCCGGTTTGGTTTATTATTTTTAAGAAAAGGACTATGGAAAGGAAAAAGACTTCTATCTGCAAATTGGATCAAAAGAGCGACTAAACCTTCAGAAAACAACCCTTCTTATGGTTATATGTGGTGGTTAAATAAAGATAAAAGAAAATGGAAAGGTCTCCCTGAAACAATTTATTATGCGTCAGGATTTGGTGGAAATTATATAATTATTATACCTGATAATAATATGGTGATTGTTGCAAGATGGATAAATTCAAATAAAATTGGAGAATTTGTTAAAAAAGTTGTTGAATCTCATAAATGAAATCTGTTGAAATAACACTTTTTGGAGGAACTGGACTAATAGGAACTTTCCTAAAAGAAGAAATGGTAAAAGATTCATTTTTTAAAAAAATAAATTTTGTTACAAGAAAGTTATTTAATTCAAATCATAGAAAAATAACTAATCATATTATTGATTTTTCAAATTATGAAGAAATTTCTAATACAATTAAAAATAGTGATTTTGTATTTTCAGCGATAGGAACAACTCAATCCAAAGTAAACTGGAATAAAGATGAATATAGAAAGATTGATTATGATATTAATTCAAATATTGCATTAGCATGCAAAAAATTTAAAGTAAAAAATTTTTCTTTAGTATCAACTGCAGGTGCAAAATATAAAAGTGACAACTTTTATCTAAATCTTAAGGGTGAGATTGAAAAAAACATTATAAATATGAACTTACTGTCTACATCTATTTATCGTCCTTCTTTGCTATTAGGTAATAGAAAAGATAGGAGAATAGGAGAAAAAATAGCTCAATTTTTAATGCCGAAATTTTCTTTTCTAATGCCTGAAATATATAAACCTATAAAGGCAAAAAATGTTGCAATTTCTATGATTAATGTTTCAAAATCAATGCAAAAAGGACTTAAAATATATCACTATAAAGAAATAATAGAGAATAGCTAAATAAATATAATACTTCTTAATATATTAAATCAACTATAGATATTATCTACAATCCATTTTCATTATCCTGCTTTACTCTCTCATAAACGTAAAAACCTTCAATTTTACCATTTGATATTAAAGCATCAATAACCTGAACAGCTTTAACTTCATTGCCTTCAACAGTTAGAGTAATATCACTTCCGGATGTTACCCATTGTTTTCTAACACCTTCTTGATCAGTTAACTCGTTAGCAATTAAATAATTAATTTCCCATATTGGAGACGCATCCTTAAACCATTGGCTCAAAAACTCAATATGAGCGTCTACCCCATCAACATATTCTCCTCTAGGACCCCAAACTTTAATATTCTCGGAATCCATTTCTCTTATTTTATCCAAATCTCCATCATTATGAGCTTTCATATAATTTTTCCAAACATCATTAGTTGAAAGATCTCCGGCAATTAAATCAATTTCAGTTCCATCATCAGCTACTTCTATTCCAATTTTTGTTGGTTCAATGTCTTTCTCAGTAACTTCAGCAGTTTGTGTCTGACATGATACTAAAAAAAGAAAGGTCAATAAATAAATCACATTAAATGTTTTCATATAAATAAATTTTAATAATTAATATGTTAAAATAAAAAAAAAATCAAACTTAACATCATCAATTTTGAATTTAAGTTTGATATTTATAGATTAGAATTAAATTATAACTAAAATTTTAATTATGAAAAATATATTATTAATGGTATTAACGTCGTTTTTATTCCTTTCATGTAATAATAATGTTAATGTTGATACTTCTGAGTGGAGTGGTATTACTAATCAAAATGATGAAAAAAGTAAAATAGTTCAAAAATTAGCTAAAGGCTATACAGATGGAGATTTTGGAATTGCTAGAGATTACTTTACACCCGATGGAGAGCATAAAGTGAATAATGATGTTTATACTGTTGAAGAATTAATCAATGGATATAATTTTCATTCTGTACTATATGATGAAATGAAGCATATTGATCCTGTAATAACTACAGTTAATTATAATAATGGCGAAGTTTATACAAATCATTGGTCAGATTGGTCAGGTAAGTCAAAAATAACTGGAGAATTACAAAAAAACACATTTCATTGTTGGTGGCAGTGGGAAGGAGATAAAATAGTTGCAACTCAATGTTATTTTGATACTAGTGAAATTGAAGCAGAAGCTATGTTATATCAGGAACAAAATAGCCAAGAATAATCAATATTCTTTTTCTTAAAAAATTAAAGAAAAAGTAATGGTCAATCCTCTAAATGATCCTTTCCTTCTTATAATATTATTATTTGAAGAGGAAGGGTTATTCAGAATTGGAAAACCTGTATTATCCCATAACATATTATTTACTGATTTATATTTTTGAATTAGATATCCTATTTTCAATGATATATGCTTATTTCGATAGGTAGATTTTTTAAAACCTACACCTAAATTAAAATAAATTCCACCTTTAGTAGAAATATAATCTTGATCACCAAAATCACTTCCAATTGAATATCCTATATTTTGATATATGAAAGTCCTAAATTTAGAATTCTTTTTCTTTTCTATATCTATTGGAAATATATCTTTATTAAAAGATAAATAGAATGGTGAAAAATTAATTTGATCAATTTTAAAAATCCCAATACCAAATCCGGGATTTAAAATTTTATCATTAACAATTCCTTTAGAAAAAAGTAATTTACTTGATAATCCTGAATGAAAATCAAAACCAAACTCTAATTCATTCCAACTCTTTTTTTTAAATTCAAAAAAACTATTAAATCGTCTAAATTTTATTTTATAATTATCTTCAGATGATATAATTATAGTATCCTGAGAAATTCCATTATCAAATAAAATATATCCTGAATCACCATAGCTAAAATCTTTATTAAAATACTCTAATATTTGACCTTTGTATTTTTTACCATCTATAATTAGAATATCCTTTTTTTGAGAAAAAGCTGAAAATGATAGAGCAATAAAAAAATAATAATAAATTCTCATTTTAAAGCTTAACTATAGGAATTGTACTAATATATTCAATTTGAGCCTTTTCACAATCATAAGAGTATTGATGAAAACCATCATCACCTATAACCATTAATACATCCATAAATGGAATAACATCAATTGAGCTAATATCTTTAAAATGTTCTATTAATTTTAAATTATTCAAATTTGATATATCAAACATCTTTAAACCAAACTCACCTTCAGTAATAAATAGACAATTGTTATCTACCCCAAGTCCATGAGGTTGAATCATTTCATATGTTTTAAATAATGTAGGTTGATCAATCTTTGAAATATCAATAATATCAAGTTGATTATCAAATCCCATACATTCATTTCCACCCCTTAGGGTTACAAAAGCATAATTATCTTGAACTACAACTGGATCACAACTAGTCATATGCTCATAGGTTGATATCCAAGAAGGTTTATCTTGATTTTTTAGATCATATATATGCATTCCACTTTGGGCACCTATAAACAATCTATTTTCATAAGGAAAAATTGTTTCAATTCCCCAACCCAAATCGATTTCAGACTTAAAATCAGGTTGTTTTTGATCGGAAATATCAAAAGTATTAAGATTATAAGCATCTACAGTATATAAATGATCTCCAACTATAGTAAATCTTGCCATAGAACCTCCAATACCAGTTCCTGAGGAATTTTCAGAAAAACCAGAAAGACCATCACTTGACGTATCACATGATAAAAGACTGATTATCAATAATTTATATAAATAATTTAAATATTTATTTTTTCTTATTCCCATATAAATCCACAGTTATGATTTTCTATATATTCTTCAACAACCTCTTCCTCATATCCTATTATCATTCCATTTTCTTCAGAATATAAACCTTGGTTTAAGTAATAATTTTTAAATGCTTCTTTTACTCTGTTAACCTCTTTTACAGAATCTATTTTAGATATATCAAAAATCACCAAATCCATATAACTATCAGCATATAAAAAATCATTTTTAGTAGCTATATCATAGTTTCCAGGTAAATTGATAAAACCAATATTAATGGGATTACTCAGATTCCTATTATCTATAATATGGATACCCTTTTTAGTCTCGCTAATAAAAAGATACCCATCTTTATAATTGAGTTTTCCAGGATTATTGATTTCACGATTATTAATGAATTTAACAGAATCTCTTAATTCATCCATATTTGAATATATTGGATTATATTTTACATAAGTACTATAGTAATCGCAATTATCTTGACATGAATAGAATAAAACAGAAAATAAAATTATTTTTATTATAATCCTCATTTAAAAAATAACGTAAGAAATTGATTATTTTCTAACATAACCCCCAATAGATTCTCTATAATCTATTTCAAATCCATTTTCCGATGCAAATTTTTTAAATTCATCAGTTGCATTTCCCAAAGTGATAAATGATTCAATAGTAAAAATTTCAAAAAACCTTTCAAAATTTGGGCCATTAATAAAATCTACTCCATGCTGTATACCATCATCACTATTATTGTATCTTTCAATTAAAGTAACATTTTTACCATCTTCTGAAATAAAATAACCATACACTGTACTCGGCTCTCTTTTGACTATAAAATCAGATAAATATTGTGTAAAATCTTCTACATCCTCTACCGAATTTTCTTTAGTTGACAATTCAAGAATAAAAACAATCTCATCAGAATCTTTATTTAATAGGACTGAATCTTCTTTTTTTGGAGATTCTTGACAAGATAATATTAAGAATAGGATAAATAAAAAATTATTTTTCATTTGATGAATATTTATAATTATTTAAAAAAACTATAGTTAATGTAGCGATTAAAACTAAAGCAGCAGGTAAAAATTTAATAATTTCGTCACTTACAGTGAAATGCATAACTAAAGCCCCGAACATAAGAGCAATTATAACAAGTGCAGCTGGTAGTAATATTTTATTGTAGTATATTGATAATAATAAGGCTAAAGCACAACTAACTTTAATAAAACCAATGATGTAAGTAAATGTTTCACTAAAACCATAAATATTAAATTCCTCAAGCATATTTAAGGCATCACCGCCTCTATATATAGTTTCATCATTAAACCTAAATAACCAGACATTAATTATTGTAGTTGATACTATAAGAGTTAAGATAGTTTTAATGTTCTTCATAAATAATTTCACAAAAAAATTTACAATTAATTATCTCAAAGATAAATAACTTAAAATTTTTTTTTATCTAATTTTACAGTTAAACTAAAAAATTTAAATTTTTATGAAAAAATTATTAACTATTATTTTGTTTTTATTTTGTTTTAATTCTTTTTCTCAAGAATTAGTTTTTCAACAGGTATTTATTAAAGCACATGATGTAGAAGCTTATGATGCATTTTTAAAAAATCATTTTTCAAAAATTCATCAAAAAAGAGTAGATGAAGGAGGCCTTTTTGCTTGGGATGCATGGAAAGTTGTGGATACCCCTCAAGAAGACTTTACCCATATGGTTACATACATTTATGATTTTGATAAAGAACCTGCTGAATGGAATGCTATGGAAGCAGTTGGAATGAATGAAACTCAAATGAGTTCAGTTATGAAAAATGTTAATTCAATTAGAGAGAGGGTTGGAAAAGCTACTTTAAATGATTTAGCATCTGTAAGAAGAAAAGGAGCCGAAGACGTGCCTAATATTATGGTTTTAAACTTTATGAAAGTCAAAAATGATCTTTTTGCTTCCTATGAAACGGCAGAAATTGAAGGAACAAAAAAAATTTCTAATGATGATTTAAGAGTCGGTTGGAATTTCCATAGAAGATTAGATGACTATGGTAGTGATACTTACTTTTCTCACATAACAATTGATTGGTTTGATAATTTTAGAGATTACATAAGATCAAATATGGGAGATATATCTGATGGAAATAATAGTGAATGGAATAGGCTTAGAGACCTTAAAAAAAGAGTAGTATTAAGAAATTTTCTTAAAATACGGTCAAAATAAATCATTTTTATTTAACTAATAAAAAAACCCTTCATTTGAAGGGTTTTTTTTAATTTCTTATTGGTAGATTGGTTGTATGAAAAGTATAAAATTAGCTATTAGCGAAATCTTTTTTTCAATACAAGGCGAGGGAAAAACAGTCGGAGTTCCATCTGTATTTGTTAGACTTGGAGGTTGTAATCTTATTTGTGGAGGTGAAGGAACACAAATTGATAAAAAATTACATAATAATGCTGAATGGAGATGCGATACCATAGAAATATGGAGAAAAAGTCAAAGCTTAAAAATTCATAAAATACTAGAAAAAAAATATATTGATGAACTTAAAAAAGGAGCTCATCTTATTATAACAGGTGGAGAACCATTAATCCAACAAGAAAATCTTACGTTATTTTTAAAATTTATAAAAAAACTAACAGCATGTTATGTTGAAGTAGAAACAAATGGAACTATTATTCCAAATAAAGAACTAATCCAATTGGTTGATTTGTTTAATTGCTCTCCTAAATTATCAAATAGTGGAAATAACAAAAATGATTGTATAGTTCCTGAAGCATTAAAAACTATTAATTCCAAAAGCAGAGATAGTATTTTTAAATTTGTAATATCTAACAAAAAAGATTACGAAGAAATCTTAGAAGACTTTAATCAACATATATCAAGAGAAAAAATATGGTTAATGCCCGCAGGAGAAAGTCAAAAGTCTATTATAAAAAATAGAAAAACCGTGATAGAACTTTGTAAAAAAGAAAATTTAAAATTTAGTAATAGATTGCAAATAGATATTTGGGATCAGAAAACAGGTGTTTAGTTCTAAATTATTTGAATTTTAGTTTTTTGATAGCTAGATTAGTTTTTTAAACTTAAATAAGAGATATGAAAAATATATTTTTAACACTAACTATACTTTTTTTTATCAGTTGTAATCAACAGAATTCAAAAACAGATAATTCTGATTGGTCTGGAACCATATCCGCTTCTGACGAAAGAAATAATCTTGTAAATAAATTTGTAGATGCATATGAAAACAAAGATTCAGATGCTGCTTTATCAATTTTTTCAGAAAATGCCGTATTTAACGTAAATGATTCTCAATTTACTCCGAAAGAAACTATCGAAGCTTTTATGCTTGGTCATGAATATTATGATGGAATAAAGAATATCGATCGTGAAACAATGACTATGTTCTATAATAATGGTGAAATTTATACTAACTATTGGTATTCATGGAACGGAATAAATAAAAAAACCGGAGAACTATTAGTAGTTAGAGGATATGCATGGTTTAAATGGGAAGGAATGAAAGTAATTGAGTCTTACAATGCATTCGATCCAACTGAATACAACAAAGCATTTGAATAGATAGAATAGATTTTATTCTAATTCTAGTAAAATTTCATTTTTTCTACCCCAAAACTTATAAGGAGGGTCATATCCTAAATATATTGGATTACCGCTGTATTTAATATTATTATTTTTAAGAATAGTTTTTAATTTTTTGTAATGATCATCACTTTTTGAGTCACTATTATAACCTCCGTATCCTATAGCAGCGTATTTTTTTTGATTTGATTTATAAATATTGACTCTAGGATCATTTGGTTTTGATAAATCATTCAAATTATATTCTGAAGGCATAACAAATTTCATAGTCAAAGCATCTTTTTCTCCAGCATTTTCTTTTTGCATATGAACTGGCGCAGTCATTGCTATTTTTTGATTTTCATCATTTCCTCCAAAAATATAATTTGCTAGAATTCTAAACAGTGAATTTTGTTTGGCACTATTCTCTTCTAATGTAACTGATGCATATATGGCAGGTAAATATTCTCTAATTTCTATATCATTTATTTTATTAGTAACAATATACTTTTGATTCTCTGTTTGAGCCATAGAAATAAATGTTAAAAAATTAATAAAGATCAACAATAAAACTTTCATAAAAATATATCATTTAAAATATCTGCAAGTCTAATGCCCGCTTTGTAAAGTTGTTTTTCTACAGTAGGAAAATTTTTATAAATATATTCATATCCAATATAATCGTCATTATTGACTCCATTATAGATTTTATTTACTTCAATTTGAGACTCTTTAAGCCATTCAGTAGGAATTAATGTAGTATTTATAAATTTTATTTTATCTAAATTTTCAGCAAATTCACTGTAACTCATCATATGATCATTTATCATATCAGTATCCCAGAGCCTATGAAGGTTTGTTTGCTTACCAAAAAATTTGACTTTGATATCATTACCTCCCCTATCTTCAAATCTACCAACATGTAACGGCTGATGAATGTCTCCAACTAAATGTATTAAGAATTTCAAATAAAAAGCTTTTGAGGATAATGAAGAATTTTTATTTTTCAATACTTCTATACATTCATTTATTGCCGTTACCACATCACCATTTTTATTTTTTTCGATATCAGCATAGTCATTATCTAAAGGAATATTTACATAATGCCAGGTATTATATTTTCTAGATTCAGGATTGGATTTTATTTCATCAGCCCATGTACTCACAGTAGGTAATGATTCTCCATCTAAGATTGAATTAATCTTTTTTAATGCATTTTCGGTTAAATTTTTTTTTGCTATTTCGGCAACAACTCTATGACCAGTTTTACCCCAAATACCATAAACTAAATATGATACATTGAAAGTTAAGAAAAATATGAAAACTAATTTCTTTATCATTTATAAAATATGAACTAATCTAATGGTTTTACGCTTTCAGTAACAGTATCTGAAAAATAAAATTTCAATTTTAGCTTATCATCTTCTTTAATTAAATAAGCACTTTCTAACCATTCAAATTCCATTTTAACATTACCATCAGGTGTTTTAACGATAAATTCACCTTTATTGTTAAGGGTAACATGAGCAGAATTATAATCGGTATTAATATCAAAATTTGTTAACTCCCAATTATCTTCTATTATGTTTATAGTGGATACAAACTCAAGAAACTCTTGCATTGTATATTTTTTTTGATTTTCAAAAATGTAAAAATCATTGGTAACTAAATTATAAATTTTTTCTTTATCAGGGTTTTTTACTGATAAAGTTTCAAAAAACTCATATATTTTACCCTCCACCTCATTATTCGATATTTTTTTTTTTTAAACAGAATTACATCTTAGTAAAAACATAGAAACAAAAAATATTAATATAAAATTTTTCATGATAACTTTTTTTATAATTAAAAAATTATAAATCAAATTTGCTTTAAATAGAAATTTTATTTCTAATTTGAATTATATTCTTGTATAATATATATTAAAAAAAATTATAAATTATGACTTCGCAAAAGGAAATTATTAAAATTAGAGTTCACGATGGAATTGTAGGATTATTATATCTAGGTTCAATATCACTTGCACAACAATTTAATGTAGATTGGATTTATGTTGCAGTAGGTGTAGCCTTGTTACAAATTGCTAGTCCATTAACTAAATTTTGTCCAGTTTATACTATTTTAAATAAATTAATGCCTGATACAAAACCAATTCAAAATGGCAAATAGCTTATGCCTTATTTAGGAATAAAATTTTTTAATTTGAATGTTATCAGCAATTGGTGTTTTTCTTATTTTTTTTAGTTTATATATCATATCTATTGTATCAAAAGATAGTTCAGATCGAGGTCATAGTTTAATTACTCAGATTGCAACATTTATTTGCATATTAATTTCAATAGTAATTTTTTATTACATAATTATTTTTTTAGCAAAATAGTTTGTTAATTTTAATATATAATGTTTACTAACTAAAACTATCAAAATGAAAAATATATTAATTTATTTGTTCTCATTTTTATTCATAATGAGCTGTAATAATGCGAATAATAATGAAACAAGTTCAGCTGATACTATGTCAAACTATATGGTTATGACAAATTTACCTGAACCTGATGCTCCACACACTTCAGTTGAGTGGCAAGTTTGGGCATATTCTACTGCTGCTCCTGCTTACATAGCAGAAGAAGCTACAGTATACGATGGACCACCTGACATGGGAGGAAAACTATTAAGACAAGGAACTAATGGATGGACTTGTTTACCAGCAAATCCAAGAGGCATGTCCGATCCTGAAAATGGATGGAAAGATGCTCATGAAGCCATGGCATTATGTGGAGATGCAGAAGTATTTAAATGGATTGGAGCTTATTTTGCTGGAGAAATACCAGTAATGGATAAAGATGGATATGCATGGATGTTACATGGTGATATGGGTGAAGATAATACTACGCCTATGGTTATGAATGAAGAAGATGCAGCTCCAGGTCATTGGATTGAATCGGGACCACATTTAATGAGAATGCCTAAAGATCCCGCATCGTTAGAAGGTATGACAACAGATTTTAATTCTGGCGCACCATATGTTATGTTTGATGGTACACCTTACGCTCATGTTATGTACCCCGTTGATGGATATTATGACTATCAAGCTCAAAAGAAATAATTTTTATAATTGTTTTACTAAAAGGGGTGAATAGTTATTCGTCCCTTTTTTTTTAAAACATTCTTTTTTTAATTTCGTTATTGAAAATAAATAATATTAAAAGTATGTATAGAACCAAATATTATATAATTACAGCGATTATTTTTCTCATTTTTATTAGCTGCAACGTTCAAAAAAACAGTTTATCTAATACATTTACTCGTGGTGATACAATATATACTGTGAAAACAAAAAATCAATTATCGATGGATAAAGATTCTCAGAGAGAGACTTTTTCTAATTGCTTATTATGTCAAGTGAGAAATTTACCTGGAATTGATATTGGTTCATCTGGTTCTTTTGGTTCTTATAATGAAGACAGTGCTGAAATTTATATTAAAGGAACACAAAGTGTAAAGTTTCAGATGGAAGTTACTTTTTATTTAGATGGTAATAGAATTGGAACTTATAGTCAACTTTCAGGATTAGTTAATCCAGCAAATATTAAAAGTATGAGACTTTTAAAAGGGTCCCAAGCTGCTACAATATATGGAGAAGAAGGAACATGGGGTGTTATATTAATCAAAACAGAATAATCATTTTAAATGTATAGACTTATTTTCACTCTATTATTATTATCATTTAATCTTTTTTCTAATAATAAGCTTGTTGTATATATGTCTCCAACTTGTGGATGTTGTACATATTGGGTTAAACATATGGAGGAAAATGGATTTTCCGTAGAAACAGTAAAGCTAAATAATGTCGATTCAATTAAAATGATTAATAAAATATCACCACAAATTTCTTCTTGTCACACTGGTATAATTGATGGATATTTTGTTGAGGGTCACGTTCCTGCAAAAGATGTTAAAAAAATGCTTTCATTGAGACCAAAAATAAGAGGTTTAGCTGTTCCTGGAATGCCTGCTGGCTCTAATGTTCCTGGAATGGAAACAAAAAATACACCAGCCAAATATGATGTATTATCTATAGAGTTTAATGGTATCAATAAAATTTGGTCACAATACAAGTAGTAAATTTAGTTTCATAACCTTTCTCCTAACTAAATATGGATAACAATCTTGAAAAAACTGTATTAGTAGGAATAATCAATAAGGATCAGAATAAGATAAAATCAAATGAATTTTTAGATGAACTTGAGTTCTTAGCACTTACAGCAGGGAGCATAGTTAAAGAAAGATTTTTTCAAAAAATTGATAGTCCTAATCCAAAAACATTAATTGGGAAAGGAAAAATTAATGAAATACATTTATTCATCAAATCAAACTTTATTGAAACAATAATTTTTGATGATGAATTATCTCCTGCTCAAGAAAATAATATCAGTAAAATTTTAAAAATTAAAGTTCTAGATAGAACTAATCTAATTCTTGATATTTTTGCTCAAAGAGCTAAATCAAGTTATGCAAGAACCCAAGTTGAACTTGCTCAGTGTCAATATTTATTACCAAGACTTAGAGGAATGTGGACTCATCTAGAAAGACAAAAGGGAGGAATTGGAATGAGAGGTCCAGGAGAAACAGAAATTGAGACAGATAGAAGAATTGTTAGGGATAAAATTTCATTATTAAAAGAAAAGATTAAAAAAATAGATAAACAAATGTCAAATCAAAGAGGAAATAGAGGAAAATTAGTAAGAGCAGCCTTAATTGGTTATACAAATGTTGGAAAATCAACTATTATGAACACTATTTCAAAATCTAATGTTTTTGCAGAAAATAAATTATTTGCAACAGTAGATACAACAATAAGGAAAGTTGTAGTTAATAACCTACCATTTTTATTAGGAGATACTGTAGGTTTTATTAGAAAACTACCTACTCAACTTATTGAATCTTTTAAAAGTACTTTAGATGAAGTAAGAGAAGCAGATTTACTTCTTCATGTAGTTGATATATCTCATAATAATTTTAAAGATCATATGGAGTCTGTTAATAAAACGCTAAAAGAAATTAATGTAATTAATAAACCAACAATATTGATATTTAATAAGATAGATCGTTTAATCCCTAAAAGTAAAATTTATGATTCAGAAAAACATATAAAAAAAATGAAAAAAACATGGATATCTAAAATTGAAAATATAACAATTTTCATTTCTGCAAAGAATAAATTGAATCTTGATGAATTTAAAAATATTATCTATAATGAAATAAAAAAAATTCATATAAAAAGATTTCCATATAACGATTTTCTTTATCCAAATATCTAGATTAAAAAAATTTATATAAATTGAAATAGGTAATGAAAAAGATCTATTTAATATTTTTACTTAATTTTTTTGCTTATGTCCTTTATTCTCAAAAAATAACTTTCAAAAGTGCAAATCCATTTTCTTTTTATGACGTTATCACTAACCTTAAAAATCAAGAAGAGCAAGAAGTAAATGGTATTTTAACTATACCTGTAAATGAAACTGATTCTTTAAAAAAATACCCCTTGGTTATTGGAGTTGCTGGTAGCTTGGGATGGAAAGACCATCATTATGAATATTTAAAAATGTATCAAAATATGGGTATTGCAACATTTGAATTGAATAGCTTTAAAAGTAGAAATATTACAACAACTGTAGGCTCTCAAGTAGAAGTAACTACTGCAGCAATGGTTCTTGATGCATATAGAGCATTAGAAGTTCTATCTAATCATCCAAATATAGATAAAAACAATGTTTCAATTACCGGTTGGAGTTTAGGAGGCGGGGTAACTCTTTTTTCTGCTTGGCTACCATTAAAAAATGCTATAACCAAAAATTTATCTTTTGCATCTCATTTAGCATTTTATCCAGCTTGTTTTATTAATCCTGAAGATAAAAGTTTTTCAAAATCTCCGATACATATATTAATTGGTGAGCTTGATAATTGGACACCATCCCAACCATGTATTGATCTTGTGAGAATATTAAAAAGAGAAACAAATATTGATATTACTGTTTACAAAGACTCTCATCATGGTTTTGATAGAGATTCACCTGTAGTTGTTAATGAGAATGCTTATAATTTTACAAAATGTCAATTTAAATTAACTAAAACTGGCCAAATATTAATGAATTATATCAATATACCAATGTCAAATCCATTTCTTCAAAAATTAGGCTTAGTTTTTTGTGTGTCTCGAGGTGTTAATATAGGTGGTAACCCTTCTTCTAGAAAATTATCATTTAAATTTGCTAAAGACTTTATGAAGAAAACCATATTAAAACAATGAGATTAAATAATTTATATTTTTTATTTATTTTATTTTCTTGCTCTGAAAAAGTAAAAAAAGATCTAATTAGAGTTGAAGATGAGCAATTAATTACAAAAGATGAAGTTGTTTACTTTAACAATGAATTATTTACTGGAATCTCATTTAAAGTGTGGAATAATGGAAAAATGCAGTCTGAAAGATCTTTTAAAGATGGTTTATCTGATGGTTTTACTAGAGGATGGTATGATAATGGACAAATGATGTATGAAGGAACTAATAAAAATGGAAAAGAACATGGTTTATGGAATCATTGGTATATAGATGGAAAAAGAAATATGGAAGCTAATTTTGTAAATGGTATTTTAGATGGACAATTTAAAAGATGGTTTGACAATGGTTATTTAGCTTATGAAAGAACTTACTCTAATGGAGAATTAATTGATGAAAAAATACCACCGCATTCAAAAAAAACCGAATAAAATATTAACTAATCATATATAATAATCGTTAAATTATAAGAAATTTCTTTTAATTAAATTTTATATAAGATGAATAGGGATAAACTATTTTTCATTTCTTTGATTGGATTTATGATCTATATCTTAGTTGAGATTAACTATATTAGAAAAACTCAAGATATGATACTAAGATCTAATACTAAAATGCTTGAAATGATGATTATTGATTTAGATAAATAATTTTAACTTAATAATGGGTATTTGAAATATTATAAGATTTTAAAAAAACTCTACAATTATTATATTAAGAATAAAATATATTATTATTACTGATTTAAGAACTTTAACTATTATAACATTTGGATGAAGAAACCTTTTTTTATCGTTTTTAACTTCAATTATAAATTTATCCTTAAGACTTTCTTTAACTGCAAAATATACTAATATAAAAACTATTAAAGGACGAACAATAATATATATATATTCCATATGACTTATTAAAAAAACAAATATGAAAAATAATATTTACTTTTTGAATCAATAATCAAATAAATATGGAGTTGAATACATTGCATATTATCGGTTTTGGTCTTATTGCAATTTTTTTGTACTTACAATTAAAAAAATTAAAATAATGGAAGACTTCACATCTGAGGAATCATTTTCAAATTATATTTTTTGGTTAAAAATATCAATGGGAGTTGGAGCTATTCTTATAACTTTCTTATTTTATTGGTTAATAGAAAAACTAAAAATCAAATGAAAAAATTAATACTATTTCTTTTTTTTACTGCTTGCTCTCAGCTTAAAAATGAAAGTGAATATTCTAACAGAGAAGAAAAAAATGAAATTATAAGTAAAAACTCTAATAATATAAACATTAAGCTAAATTCAACTAATCTTGAAATAGATAATAATAAAGTAAAAGAATTTTCTGAAATTGATTTTTCACATTTTCTTTCTAAAAATTACATAGAATCATTGTTAAAAGATGGTGATTCAGTTAAAATACTTGATACAAAATATAAAGAACAGTCCAATTCAAAAATTAGAGTAACCACTGAATATAAAGTCATAAGAAATTCGAAAAAAAAGACTATAAGAATGAGATTAATAGCTGATTTTGATAGAGAAAAAAATATAATGATTCAAGTGGTTTTTCATAATCAAATTTAATAACTATTACTTCTTTTCCCAGTCTGTATGAAACAACCCCTCTTTATCAATTCTCTCATATGTATGCTCACCAAAATAATCTCTTTGAGCCTGAATAAGATTCATTGGTAATATAGAAGATTTTATAGAATCAAAGTAACTTAAAGATGAAAGAAGTGCATGTGATGGTATATTGTTTTCAATACAAAAAATAGAAACCTTTCTCATTGAGAAAACTGTTTTATTAATAATTTCAGAAATGTTATCATCAAAAATTAGATTATCAAGAGATGAGTTTTTCCTATAGGCTTGCATAAAGTCTTCAAGTAATTGTGCTCTTATTATGCACCCACCCCTCCAAATTTTACAAATTTTTTCAAAATTAAGATTATATAATTTTTCTTCTGATACTACCTTTAATTGTGATAAACCCTGAGCAAAAGTTATAACAAAACTAAAAATTAAAGCTTTTTCGATATCATCAGATTTTATTGATGAAGTTGAAGGAATAATTTTTTTACTATATAATTTCTGAGCCTTAACCCTAGTCTCTTTAAAAGAAGAAATTATTCTCATAGACACAGAAGAATCAATAGTTGGAATACTTACACCAAAATCCATAGCACTTTGAGAAGTCCATTTCCCTGTTCCTTTTTGTTTTGCTTTATCTAAAATTAAATCAATTAGATAATTGTCAGATTTTTCATCTTTAAGTTTAAAAACATCTCTAGTGATTTCAACAAGATATGAATTCAACATACCATCATTCCATTTTTTGAAGGTATTGTGAATTTCAATATTTTCTTTATTTAGCCCATTTTTTAATATATGATAAGACTCTGATATTAATTGCATAATTCCATATTCAATTCCATTATGAATCATCTTTACATAATGTCCTGAAGAAGTATTTCCTAAATATGTAACACAAGGCTCTCCTTTAACTTTTGCAGATACACTTTCAAATATAGGTTTAATAATCTCATAAGAATCTTTATCTCCACCTGGCATGATACTTGGACCAAATCTTGCACCTTTTGAACCTCCAGACACACCAGCTCCAATAAATTTTATATTTTTTTCTTTTAAATATCTATACCTTCTTTCAGTATCATCATAATGAGAATTTCCTCCATCTATTATTATATCGTCTTTATCTAAATATGGTAGAAATTTTTTAATTGTTGAATCAACTGGTTCACCAGCGGGAACCAAAAGCATAACTTTTCTAGGTCTAGACAAAGAGTTTAAAAATTCTTTTTCTGATTGAGTGCCATCAACAATAAAATCTTTACCTTCTTTTCTTAAAATTTTGATTGATTTTATACTAGAAGACAACCCAATACATGAAAATCCATTTTCAGCTACATTAAGAATAAAATTCCTACCCATAACTCCTAAACCAACTAAACCAAAGTCAAATTTTTTATTTTTCAATTAAGATGTTTTTTTTTGCAAATATGTAATATATTTTTCTCAATATTTAAATTACATTTTATTTTCTTTTTTAATAACTTATATTAATAATAATTATAGTGAAAAATACAACTGGAAACATTTTGGTAATTTTTGGGGCTACAGGAGACTTAGCAAGTAGAAAAATATTTCCAGCATTAAATGAAATTAGAAAATCGAATAAAATCCCTAAAAACTTTCATGTTTTAGGTTGTGGTAGAAAAAAAGTAACTAAAAGTGTGTTTCATAAGCTTTCTACTAATTTAATTGATAATGCTAATTACATAAAGTTAGACCCTTATGTGGAAAGTGACTATGATTTATTGAGCTATAATATTGAAAAATTCAAAAAAATATATTCAACCACTAATGTAATTTATTATCTTTCAACACCCCCTAGTGCATATGAACCATTAGTTAAATCACTTATCAAAAAAAAATTAAACATAGAAAACTCAGGTTACAGAAGGATAATCATTGAGAAACCTTTTGGAAAAGATTTAAAATCTTCAAAAAATCTTAATAAAATTTTAATAAAAGGATTTAAAGAAAAACAAATATTTAGAATTGACCATTATCTTGGCAAAGAAACAGTTCAAAACATTTTAGTTTCAAGGTTTACAAATTTTATTTTCAGTGCTCTTTGGAGCAAAGATCACATAAGTTATGTAGAGATTACAGCAGCTGAAAGTATTGGAATAGAAGGTCGAGGTGAATATTATGATGGTACTGGTGCAATAAAAGATATGTTTCAAAATCATCTTCTTGAGTTACTTTGTCTTGTGGCAATGGAGGAGCCTAATAAAAATTCTCCTGAAAGTATTAGAAATGAAAAAATTAATGTTTTAAAGAAAATTAGAAAACTCAATTTTCAAGAAGATATAATCAGAGGTCAATACACAGCATCAAAAACAAAATTGAAAAAATTTATTAATTATACAGACAATAAAGGAGTAGACAAAACCTCTAAAACTGAGACATTTTTTGCATGTAAACTTTTCATTGATAATAAAAGATGGAAAGATGTTCCTTTCTTTATAAGGACAGGAAAAAGATTAGCAACTAAAGTCACAGAAATAGTTGTTAACTTTAAAAAAAATATTAATGTTTTTAGTCCTAATAATGAGACCAACATGTTGATTTTTAGACTACAACCAGATGAAGGAATGGTGGTTAAGTTTAATCTTAAAAACCCTGGAGAAAAATCAATTATAAATAAAAATCTTGAGTTTCATTATAAAAATCTTGGTGAAGATATAATTGACGACGCTTATGAAACATTAATTCTGGATGTTTTTAAAGGAAATACTATGCTATTTTCAAGAAGTGATTTTGTAGAAAAAGCTTGGAAAATTGTTGACCCCATTATAAATGAAATAAATAATAATAAAGTAAAACTTTATGGTTACAAAGCTGGTACTTGGGGACCAAAAAAATGTGACGATTTATTTAGAAATGAAAATACTTGGAGATACCCTTGTAAAAATCTTGTAAATGATGGTGAAATATGTGAATTGTAATATGAATATTAATATTTATAAAACAAAAGAAGAATTATCAGATAAACTATCTGATTATATTATTGAAAATTATATAAATAGCTCTATAGCTATTTCAGGAGGAACTAGTCCAAAAATATTATTTAAAACACTTTCTAAAAAACTAAGTAAAAACATAAACCTTGAGACTAAGTTTTTTTGGGTAGATGAAAGATGTGTTTCTCCTGATTCTGAAGAAAGTAATTATAAAATGACTAAAGAAAACCTTTTTAAAAACAATATTTTTAAACCAGAAAATATATTTAGAATTAAAGGTGAAAATGATCCAGAAAATGAATTGATTGATTATAATAAAATTTTAAAAAAAAAATTAAAACTAGAAAACAATATTCCAAAATTTGATTTAATTATTCTTGGATTAGGGGATGATGGTCATACAGCATCTTTATTCCCTCATGAATTTTTAAAATTTAGAAATAAAGAAGAATGCATAATTGCAACTCATCCCACTTCAGGTCAAAAAAGGATTAGTTTATCAGAAAAAATAATTAATAATGCTAATGAAGTTATATTTTATGTTCCTGGATCAGGAAAAAAATACGTAGTTGATGAAATCATTAATAAAAAAGGAAACTTCAATTCTTATCCGGCAACTTATATAAATCCAACATCTGGCAACTTATCCTGGTATCTAGATTCTGATGCTTCAGATATTTTAACAAAATAATAAATGTGTTAAAAGATTTTAAAAACATAGGACCTGGAATAATTGTAACATCAGCATTTATTGGCCCAGGAACAGTTACTTTATGTATTTTATCAGGAATTGAATTTGGTTACTCTCTAATTTGGTGTATTGTATTTTCAATTATTGCTACGTGTTATCTTCAAGAAATTAGTTCAAGATTAGGAGTTATATCTAGAAAAGGCCTTAGTGAAATCATAACTGATATTGATAATAATTTTATTAGAAAAATAGCGGTATCATTTATATTCTTATCTCTATTTATTGGGAATACTGCGTATGAATCTGGGAATATTAGTGGAACTTCTATGGGGCTCGAAACATTTATTGGAAGTTCAAGTCTTAACATATTTAATCATAAAATTAACTTAAATCCAATTTTTATAGGGTTCATACTTATATTAATTGTTGGAAATGGCTCTTACAAAGTATTTGAAAAGTTTTTAGTTATCCTTGTTTCAATAATGAGCCTTACATTTATTTTTCTTGCTATAATTTCAAAACCAAAAGTTTCTGATTTATTAAATGGATTAGTCCCTTCAGTTGATGATAATAATTTTATTTATGTTATTGGACTAATTGGAACAACTGTTGTTCCTTATAATTTATTTCTTCATTCCTATGTTTCAAAAAATAAATGGAAAAATAAAGATGATTATAAAAATTCAATATTTGATACAATTATTTCAATAGTTTTTGGTGGTATAATTTCCTTATCAATAATAATTACATCTGCATCAGTCCATACTTTATTTAATCCGACTGAAATAAAAAATGCTGTTGATTTAGGAAGTCAGCTATCTCCTATCCTTGGCGATTTCTCAAAATACTTTATATCTATTGGACTCTTTTGCGCGGGAATTACTTCATCTATAACTGCACCAATTGCTACTTCTTATGCACTTTCTGGAATATTTAACTATAAGCCTAAATGGGAAGACCCATCATTTAAAAAAGTTTCATATATTGTAATAATTATTGGTGTGTTATTCTCTTCCTTAAGTTATAAACCTATTGTTATAATAAAATTCGCTCAATTCATAAATGGATTATTTTTACCATTAATTGCTGGATTTCTACTTTGGTCAATAAATAAGAAAAAAATAATGGGTGAATTTACTAATTCTGCTAGATACAATTTATTCGGTATTATTATTATTATTATATCATTGTTAATAAGTTATAGGAGTTTGATATTATTATGAAAAAAAAAATAGATATAAACTGTGATATGGGAGAATCCTATTATGATAAAAAAATAGGAAACGACTCTAAAATAATGCCATTTATCACATCAAGCAATATTGCTTGTGGTTTTCATGGTGGAGATCCAAATACTATAAGAAAAACCATTGAACTAGCTATTGAATATGACGTTAAAATTGGTGCTCACCCCTCATATTTTGATTTGAAAGGATTTGGAAGAAGAAAAATTAATTTAGAGTTAAATGAATTAGAATCAATTATACTTTATCAAGTTTCTGCATTAAAAGGAATTACTGAGTCTTATGGTAAAAAACTTCATCATGTAAAACCTCATGGCGCACTTTATAATATGGCAAGTATCAATGATGATATAGCGGAAACAATTGTTTTAACAATAAAGAAAATAGACCCTAATTTAAAGCTATACGGGCCATCAAAAATGAAATGGAAAGAAATATCTAAAAAACATAAAATAGATTATGTGTCAGAAGTTTTTTCAGATAGAAATTATAATGATAATCTAACCCTAGTCGACAGAAATGATGAAAACTCGATGATTACAGATATTAACAATTCTATAAATCATTTATCAAGAATGATATATAAAGGAAAAGTAAAAACTATAAATAAAAAATTAATTGATATTGATGCAGAAACAATCTGCATACATGGTGATCAACCCAACGCGCACATATTTGCAAAAACCATATACAATACTTTTAAATCTAAAATTGTAGAATGATAAAAATAATTCCCTCAGGAGACTCTATTATTATTATTAAAGATTTAAATGATCTAAAAAGTTCAACGTTGACAAATTATTTAGTAAAGCTAAATTTAAACGAAATTGAAGATGTTATTAGTCTAAAAAATTCTATTGGTATAATATTTAATCCTTATAAAATAACATCAGAAAAATTTATTAAAAATATTAAAAGCCTTATTTCAAATAAAAATTTTACTAATAACAGGAGTTTAAAAACTTGGAAAATACCTATTTGTTATGATAAAGACTTTGCAATTGATTTAAAGGAAATTTCTACTAAATGTGAATTGGATATAGATCAAGTTAAAAAAAAACATAATAATTTGTCTTATAAAGTTGATTTGGTAGGGTTTTTACCTGGATTTCTTTATCTAGGAAATTTAGATAAGTCCTTATATCTTCCAAGAAAAAAGAATCCAAGGACACATATCCAAGAGGGTTCTATAGGGATAGCTGGTAATCAAACAGGTATATATAACATAGAAAGTCCAGGTGGATGGAATATAATAGGAAGAACACCACTAAAGCTATTTGATAAATTAAAAGACCCACCAATCAAAATAAAACAAGGTGATAAAATAATCTTTAAAGAGATAACAAGAGAAGAATTTAATAGTTATTGATTTTGAAAAATACAATTGAAATTTTAAGAGCAGGAGTTTATTCATCTATTCAAGATTTAAGAAGAGTTGGGTTTAAGAAATATGGTATACCAAAAAGTGGTCCAATGGATGAATATTCTCATATATTAACAAACTGGTTATTGGATAAAGATATTTACTCAGAAACTATCGAAATAACATACTATGGGCCTAAAATTAAAATAAATTTTGAAGGAAATATTGGAATATTTGGTTCAAAATGCGATACTCAATTAAATAATAAAAAAATAAAAACAGGAGTTTCAATAAAAGTAAAAAGTGGAGATATACTAGACATAAAAAAATGTATTGACGGTAATAGAGCTTATATTGGATTCTCTGGATGTATGAAACTAAAAAAAGTATTTAAAAGCCTTTCTACTTATGAAAAAATTCAAATAGGAGGATTGTCTGGAAAAAAACTGAATAAGAATGATACTATTTCTTTCAAAAATATTAAAAGCCCTAAAATTAAAAGAATACCATCATCTTTCATAAAAAGATATGATCAAAATAATTATATAAGAATAATAAAAGGAATACATTTTAATAGAGTTCAAAATGAAAAAACATTGTTTGATAATGACTTTAATATTTCAGCAAATAGTGATAGAATGGGTTTGAGATTAATAAACAATACAATTGAACTTAAGAATCATGATGAAATTGAAAGCACGGTTGTAAACAAAGGAACTATTCAAATTCCTAGAGACGGAAACCCAATAATATTAATGAGTGACTCTCAATCTACAGGAGGCTACCCTATTCTTGGAAATATTTGTAATGTTGATATATCAAGAATCACTCAGATTAAACCTAATAAAAGCATTAAGTTTAAAATGATAACTCTAATCGAATCAAATAAAATTCTTGAGTATGAACGTAAAAAGTTTAAATCTAAACTTAATATTGACTTGTCAGCGTAACTTATTCTTTAATATATTAAATTCTGATTTTAAATCTTTTAATCTATTTAAAGCATCTTTTCCAGGTTTTTGATCGGCTCTGCTTAACATTGACTGTAAATATCTAATTTGATCAATCAACATTGGTTGCATATAAGTACCTTCCTTTGTCTTAAGTTCTCTATCAATAGATAGATACTTTTTGTTTTTTGGCTTCTTCTCTAACATTTTAGAGACCTTATCTTCAAAAAGTCTAACATCAGTCATAAAATCTCTGATTTCAAGTAAAATCTTTTCCTGTTCCTCATAAACTTCAGGACTTACATCTTTAATTCTTGGATCAGAAATAATTTCAAAGTTTTCAGTAAATGAAATCCCATCTACAGTTAATATAACTTTATATTGACCTGGTTTAACCATTGGACCATTTCTATATGAATATCTTGAATTTTTATTCCATGATCCCCTATGTCTCATATCCCACTTAAACCTGTTTATACCAATTTTTTTAGATATATTACTATTAGAAATGAAGGTAAATTCATTTGTTGACATCTCATAATTCTGAATATTCTGATTTTTATTGATAGACTTATATGAATTAATTAAATTATTTTCATTGTCCATAATCATAATTAAAATTTCCCCTACTGAGTCTTTTATTATTTTATAATCAATATCTACAGAAGTTCTTGGATAACTTACATGATTATTATTTGATGGACGATTTCTATACCTTATTGTATTTGTAATAGGATATAAAAAATCATTATCATTAAAACTGAAGTTTCTCAAATAATTAATATTATCCATAATCCAGAATGATCTTCCCATTGTAGATAAAACAATGTCATTTCTATGAATTTTAATGTCAGTTATTGGTGTTACCGGTAAATTTTGTTGGAATGAGTGCCAACTATTTCCATCATCAAATGAAATAAACATTCCAAATTCTGTACCTGCAAAAAGTAGTCCTTCTCTTTTAGGATCTTCTCTAAGAACTCTTACAGGATAATCAGCTGGAATTCCTTCTGTTATAAGATCCCAAGAATTCCCATTATCGTAGCTTCTATATATATAAGGTCTCCAATCACCTAATTGATACCTAAGAATAGTAACAAATGCCTTAGATGGATTATGTAATGAAGGTTCAACAGAATCAACTCTACCTCCTTTTATATTTTTATTAGGAGTAACATCTTTCCAATTTTTTCCCGCATCAGTTGTTACATGTACAGGCCCATCATTGGCACCAACCCAAATCAACCCTTTTTTTAATGGTGATTCTCTAACTGAATAAATGGTACTGTAAAACTCCTCGCCCGTTATATCTCTAGTTATGGGTGATCCAGAAATAACTTGTTTGTCTGACTCAAATGCTGTAAGATCAGGAGATATAGTCTCCCATGTAACTCCATCATCATTTGTAACATGAAGAAACTGTGATGCATGGTAAATAACATCTGGATTATGTGGAGATATATGTATTGGTGAGACTCTCTGAAATCTATATTTAAGATCCTCTGGATTATGTCCATACATGTTAGATGCACCTACATAATATTGTTTTTCTTGCCCTGTTATTTTATTGTAAACACCAAACCTGCCTTTACAGTTTGAGTAGACAATATTTGGATTTCCAGGTTTTGGAACCGCAGGTCCTGTCTCACACCCCCCTGTATTTGTAATATATGCATTTGGTCCAGCCTGAAGCCCATATGGAGGTAAACTAGGTACAGATACTGTTGAATAATTATCTTGCTGACCACCATATAACCAATATGGATACTGATCATCAACCTCTATTTGATATATCTCTGCAGTAGGTTGATTAAACTGAGTAGTCCATGTCTTTCCAGAATTAAAGGTAATATTAGCACCTCCATCATTTGACTGAATCCATACTGATGTATCATTTGGATTAATCCAAATATCATGATTATCACCATGAGGTGTAGAATAAGACTTCCATTTCTTTCCAGCATCTTTAGAAATCATAAATCTATTAGCACTGGAATATAAAATATCAGAATTTAGTGGGTTTGATTCTACATTCAAATAGTAGAAAGGTCTATTAACCAGCTCTTCCCTATTGTTCATATGTTCAAATGATTTCCCTCTATCTTCAGATTTATATAAACCACCCTTATCTTCAGATGCTTCAACCATTACAAATAACCTATCAGGATTTGATTTAGATACAGCAAAATCAATTTTTCCTATATACTTACTATCAAAACCCAAATCAATTTTATTCCAAGTCTTACCAGCATCGACTGATTTATAAGCTCCTCCATTGGTTGAACCACTAATGATTGTCCATGGTTTTCTCTCAACTCTCCATGAGGCAGCATATAAAGTATTTGGGTCATCTGGAGCAAATTCTAAATCCACAATTCCAATAGAATCTGATAAATAAAGTATTTTATCCCATGATTTACCTCCATCAGTACTTTTATATAGTCCTCTCTCTTTATTATTCTTAAATGGTTGACCTATTGCAGCTACATATATTGTATTAGAATCATCTGGATGTATTTCTACTGCACCAATTTGACCAACATTTTCCAGTCCTATATGATCCCATGTTTTACCTGCATCCTCTGATTTATAAATTCCTTTTCCAACAATAACATTTGATCTTAAACCATCAGAACCTGTTCCTACATAAACTATGTTTGGATCTTTTTGATATATATTAATAGCACCAATTGAAGGTGACTTAAAATATCCATCTGAAACGTTATGCCAATTATTTCCAAAATCTGATGTTTTCCATACTCCACCACCAGTTGTACCCATATAAAAGACATTTTTTTGAGATTCTACACCATGTACTGTAGTTACTCTCCCCCCTCTTGTTGGTCCTACATTTCTATATTTTAAATTTTTAATAATATCTTTAAGATTATTATCAGGTTTTATGAAGGAAGCATCAGAATCAAATGATATAAAGAAAATTAGAATGAGTTTTAATAAGTTTTTCATACTATTTTATTAATTGTTCATAAACTGCGTTTGTGATCATAATATCTTGTACTGCTACTCCAGTTAAGTCAGCAACTGTAATTTCATTATTATTTTTTCTTAATTTTTCACCAGAATCAATAATCGAACCTATTTCGATTAAATCTTCTTTTTTTATAAGATTTCTATCAAGAGCATTTTTAGTTTCACCTCTTTCTAAGCATTGAGGTATACTATCAACTATTATAGCATCTGCTATATTTAAAATTTTTGGATCTAATTCCTTTTTATCTGGTGTATCAGAACCCATAGCGGTAATATGCGTCCCTTCCTTAATATCATCTTTATAAATAAGTGATTCATTAGCATTGGTTGCTGTAACAATTAAATTTGAGTTTTTACATAACTCTTTTGAATCACTTACAATATTGATATTAAAACCATGAGACTTCATGACTTCAATATACTTAGAAATTTTTTCTTTATTTCTCCCTAGAATAAAGACTTCTCTACAATCTGTAACTAATTTCAAGTACTCTAATTGCATCCTAGCTTGTATTCCAGTGCCAACAATACCTATCCCATCTATTTGTTTTGGAGCTAAATATTTAGCACAAATAGCTCCAGCAATAGCTGTTCTAACGTTAGTTAAATAACCTTCATCATGTAAAACACACTTTAAATAACCCGTTTTACTATCAAACATTACCATAACTCCATGACTTGATGATAAACCAACTTTATCATTCTCAGAAAATCCTGAAGCAATTTTAACAACATAATTATCTTGATTTTTTATATAACCATACTTGATATGAACATCTCCTGGTGGCTGATCAAATAATAACTCACCTACAGGAGGAACAACTGAATTTCCTCTAGAGTATTCTACAAAACCTTTCTCAATTGATTCTAATAAATCAATATTTTTAAGAGTTTTTAATATTTGTTCTTTTGTATAAAATTTAGAATTCATAATATCTTATTTAATGTATCTGACCCAATATTTCCACCACAAATTATAATTGCAACATTTTTATCTTCTAAGTATGACTTCATCTTTATAGCTGATGCTATAGCTACTGCTGCAGATCCCTCTATAAGCATTTTGTCTAAATTCATTGAATTTTTAATTTGTAATGCTATCTCTTCTTCAGAAACAAGACAGTAATCGTCAATTAATTCTTTACACATATTAAAAGTAATTGATCCTTCCTCAACACCTCCAGCAGAGCCATCCGAGAGAGTATCTTTTGATTCAGTATTAACTATTTTACCTTCTTTTATAGAATTTATCATAATTGATGAATTAGAGGGTGAGCAACCAATAACTTTAATATTATGATTAATAGATTTCATATAATTTGAAACTCCAGAAATTAAACCACCGCCACCTACTGTTATAAAAACAATATCAATTTGGCTGTTTTCTTCTAATATCTCTACCCCAATTGTTCCTTGTCCAGAAATAATATCATAATCATTATAGGGAGAAACAAATGTAAAATTATTTTCTTTAGATAAACGAATAGCTTCATTTTCAGCATCAAGACAATCATCTCCAAATTTTACCAATTTAGAGCCATATGATTCAATTTTTTTTACTTTTGATTTTTTTACATTTTTTGGAACATATATAGTTCCTGTCATATTTTTTTGTGATAATGCATATGAAACTGCAGCACCATGATTTCCGGAAGATGCAGCTACTACTTCTTCTGTCTCTATAATATTTAATATTTTATTTAAAGCTCCCCTAGCTTTAAATGAACCTGTTTTTTGGAGGTTTTCTAATTTTAAAAAAATATTTGAATTAGTTTCTTTTGATAATCTTTCTGAATACTTTAATGGTGTCTTTACTATATAATTTTTAATATTATTTAATGATTTTTTTGATGAAGGAATTTCAAAACTCATATCTATGAAAACTTTGATTGATTTGTTTTCTTTATCTTTTTAAATGGAATTAATAACAAATCAGAAAACGAATTAATTTTCTTATCATTTATGTGAGTATCTATACCATAAACTAAAGACTTAGAATCGTCCACATAAGAATAAGTCCCAAAAAGTCTATCCCATATAGAAAAAATATTACCATAATTTGTATCAGTTAATGGGAGTTTAAAGTGGTGATGTACTTTGTGCATATTAGGAGTAACTAATATATACGAAATAACTCTGTCAAGATTTTTAGGCAAACTAATATTTGCATGTGTAATATGAGCAAATAATACTGATATACTCTGATATAGCATAACCATTCCTATAGAGGCTCCAGAGATATAAACACCAAGAATTGTAAACAAAATCCTAAATACTGTTTCTCCAGGATGATGTCTAAGGCCTGTTGTAACATCAACATTTTTATCGCTATGATGAACTACATGGAATTTCCACATCCATGGAACTTTATGTTCAATAAAATGAACTAAATATGCTCCAATTAGATCAAGAATCAATAAAGAAATTATTACTTCAAAAACTAAAGGAAAATCAAATAAATGAATAACTCCAAACTGATTTTCATTAACTATTTCTGTGGATTTAAGTAATAAAAAAGCGAACCCAAAACCAATAATTGCAGTAGTTGTAGTAAATAATAGATTCAAAAAAGCATGAATACCTTTCTTATATTTAAATGAATAAAGAGGAATAATTCCCTCTAAAATCCAGAATAGAACAATTCCGCCAAGTAAAATACCTGTTCTAAAGATTAATGGAACATCAGCAAAAAAATCAATTATTTGACTCATGATAAAGACTTAATTACATTAAAGGTTCTATCTATTTCTGTTTTTTGATTATATATGTGAACAGAATGCCTCATTAACTCTTTTCCAACTGATCGAGGTTGGAGTCTCTCTTTATCCCATAGTATCTTTTGCAATTCAGGACCAGTCATTCCTTCAACTTTATATGTAGTTAAACCAGCACATAAATCTTCATTATGAGAAGATACTATTTCTACATTTCTTAACTTCTTTAAACCATCTCTTAGGTACTTACCTAATTCTTTAACTCTTCCAAACCACCTATCTTCACCTATTATATTAAAAAAATCAATAGAAGCATCTAAACCAATCCTTAAAGATGGGTTTCCTGTTCCAGATTGTTGAAGACTAAATCCTTTATCTTCTTTATTATCCCAATTATAACTAGAAAGTGTTGGCCAAATATTTGATGATATGGACTCATCCAAATAAAGAATACCATTTCCTGGTGGTGATAAAAGCCATTTATGAAGACTTGAATAGTAAGCATCACATTTTAATTCTTTTAAATCAACATTTATTTGACCTACCGCTTGCGCACCATCTATAATAGTAAAAATATCGTTTGATTTAGCAAAATCACATATTTCTTTCACTGGCATTACAGTACCATAAACGGAAATAATATGTGGGATAGCAATGACTTTTGTCTTTTTAGTAACTTGGTTAATAATTGATTTAATTATCTGTTCTTTATCATTCGCCGGAACTGGCATTTTTGCTTCTTTGTAAACGACACCTTTTCTCTTAGATAACTGCCTCCATGCAGCAAATCCACCACCATGTTCTTGATCTGTGTTTATAACTTCATCACCTTTCTTAAAATCAAGACCATGTGCAACAAAATTCATGCCAAAAGTTGCATTTTGAATAAGAGACAATTCTTCAAAATTACAATTTAAAATTTTTCCAAGCTTTTTTCTTATTGAAACATATGGATCATATCCTGATAATAAGTTAGGACCTCCTCCTTTATAGTCAGTTTTTGCACCATTAATTGCATTATTTCTCATATCAGAAATGACTTTATTTAAAACATAATTTGACTGAACACCTAATGTCCCATTATTGAAATATGTATCATTTTTATCAGTAGGAAACATATTTCGAACTTCAGACCAGAACTCATTTTTATTAACATTTGAAAGGTGCTGTTTAATTTTTTTAAGTGATGTAAATGTTTCACTTTTAGATATAAGAGCTAATGAAGGTATTGTTGAAAGACCTAGTAATGATTTTTTTAAAAAATTTCTTCTGGATTTTGTCATTTATAATTCTAAATTTAAAGCATATATATTTTATTAAAAAAAATAAGATTTATAAAGTTAAAATTTATATCCAATCATTAAACCTCCACGATAAGGTAAAGATTGAGCACTATAATTAATTCCACTTGCTAAATCATATCTTATACTTCCAAGGTTTTTATCAAACCCTTCATAATCAGCTTTTGACCAGCCACCTCCAATAAAGAGATCTAATAGCCAATTTTCTTTTATTTTCCATTGATAACCAATCGTTGCACCTGTAAACCATATGTACCCATATTGATATTGGTTATTTTTAGCATAAGAATTATTCTTTGATAATTTAAACATACCATAGCCAATATGAATACCAGTGTAAAAACCATCATTTTTATCTTTAAAATAATATCTAACCTCAGGAAATATTTGATTAAATACCCATGGTCTATCATTTATCGAATTCCAGAATGACATAGTTGCATCTAGCTGAAAGGTAGCTTTGGGTGCAATTCCAACTTCTATACCAATGCTAGGAATTGCAAATAAAGCATAGGTGCCATTCATTTTAATATATGTTTGAGAAAAAGAGTTAAACAAAAATGAAAAAATAAAAACTTGTATAAGAAAGATTCTTTTCATGTTCAAACGTATAAAATTCTAATTAAAAAATAACCATCTTATTCCAAAATCTAAAACCCTTCTCTGACCTGGGTAATATGGTGTCACAAAATATCCATCTAACTTTTCAAATTGATTAAAATGTTGCATTTTAAGAAAAACTCTTAAATTTTCAATTTTCATGCTGAAATATATATTTGTAAGAAAGTAGCTTTTCAATTTGAAATGATTTTGTATATAAAATTGCTGAATATCTGGACTAAATGCATTTGCAAAATAAGAGGATCTAAAATAAAGGTTTGTTCCTAATTCAATAGGGATTTTATTATCAAACCAAATATCTGAATAGTATAGCTTACCAAAATATTTAAACTTTGGTAATCTTAAAAAATCATTCACACTATTTCCTGCTAAATTTGTATAAGAAAGTTTACTTTCTAAATGAAATAAGGATTTTAAAAAGTTAACATCGAAAGATACACTAAAGGTGTTTTTATAAATAGTATTTTGATTTTGTTTAGGAAGTCTAGTTTTATCAAAATAGATATAATTTTTAATAGATGAAAGTTGTACATCAGGGTAAAAATTTATAAAATCATTAGATAATTTTAGTTTAAAATCTATCTGGTTAATAAATTTTGAATTAAAATTTTCATTCCAGTAATTATGGTTGCCAGTAAAATAATTTTCAATTATTGTTGGATCAAATAAACCACTAAAATAATTGCCCTCAAAATACTTACTATTTATTTTTCCTGATAAATTATAATTGCCATTATCTTTAATAAATGCATCAATATTAAATAAAAATGAATTTTTATTAAATTCTATTTTTGAACCTAAAATAAGTTCATTTTTTTTTGTTTTAAGAGACGTTATTAGATAGGAGTAAGACAAATCATATCTCTTTAGAAAAATATTGTAATAAATAGATTTAAACTTTCCCTTTAATCCAATATTATTTTCAAATGTTTTAATATTAAATGTGTCAAGTGTTAGAGTTGAATCAATTAAAATTTTGTCATAAAAATTTAAATTTTGAGATAAATTACCATCTATATATTCATTGTTATAATTTAAATAATCAAATAAATAATAAATTTTCAAATTATCATTTAAAGAGTACTCATTATAACTATGAAAGTTTCTAAATTTATTATGATTTTCAACATCGATTAAGTTTACTTCAGAATCTTGATATTGAAAAAAATTAACTGGCAAATCATCATTTTCTAAGAACATTCCCCCTGTTTCGTATAAATTATGATTTAAATTAAAATATGAGGTTAGAAATTTATATTTATCATTTTTTGAATTATGATATACATATAAATCAAATGATGAAGATAAAATATTCCTATCTCCTTTGCTTTTAGTAGCACCAATTTGCTTATCTGAGGTTATCCTATGTACATCAAAGCCAAGATTCCAATTTTTATTTACACTTCTTGAAAAAGAAAAATCAACTTTCGAACGGCCTAATCCACCAAATATTAAATTCAAATCAATAAAAGGAGATTTCGTATCATAAAATTTTATTTTCTTATAATTCTCATAATACGGCAAATAGGCATTAAAGCCAGATAATGTTTTTATATAGTTAGGTTTACTATATTCTAAGTCAAATAATGCCGTTCCTAAATTTCCTAGATTTTGATACTTCATATTATATTTTTCTGTGAGATCAAATAATTCAAAATTATATAGAGTGGTATCTAAAAATTTAAATGAATAATCTTCATCAATTAAATTGGATTCTTCTAAAAATAAAGTGGTTTTGGCACTATAAACGTTAAATGTTGAATCATCTAAAATTGTTCTCTTATTATTTATTTCTTCTTCTTCTTCTCCTGTATTTACAACCTCTCTAGATTTTTCTTGACCACATAAAGAAAAATTTATTGAACATATAATTAAAATTATTGATAAGACCTTTCTCATTAGTTATTATATAAATTTAAATAAGAATCAATATTATCAAAAAATTCATTTTTTTTATCAATTAAACTTATTTGAATAGGTAATTTAAATATTGAGTATTTAGAAAGCTTCTTTTGATAAACTTTAAACTTAGGCTCATCTTTTTCTGTAATGATTAAAGCAGTTCTCTCATTAAGAGAATTAACAATATTATCTATTTCTTTAACATTATATATGTGATGATCTGAAAATTTATAATTTTTAATAATATTATAATTTAAATTCAAATATTGATCAAATAAGCTGGAATCAGAAATACTTGATACTGAAATAAAGTTGTTTATTTTATTTAATGAAGTATTTTTTTTAAATAAAGGAATAAGCTTTAAATATTTAATTTTAGAAAAATAAATTTTTTCTTCATTTTTAAAATATTTTAAACTTTTAGAAATATGATTTTTAAAATCTGATAAATTATTTTTATTTAAAACTTTGGAAAACACAAGTAAATCAGCTCTATTTATATTGTTCCTTTTCTCTCTCAAAAAGCCATAAGGAAATAAATAATCATTAAAAAATGGTTTAGAAAACTGAGAATTAACAATATTATATGAAGATTTAATTTTTCTTTGTTGAAAACCATCATCTAAAATTATTAGGTTAGTTTTAGGATATTTTCTTTGTATTTTATTTATTGCATATACCCTATCTTCACAAACTACAACTAATAATTTTTCCTTAAATTTTAAATAAAACTGCATTGGCTCATCTCCAATAGATAGATAATCCTGAGTACCATTTGCCTCTAAATACCCTTTAGAGTTCCTCTTATATCCCCTACTTAAAATAACTATATTATAATTTTTTTTAAGATAATAACTTGCTAAATATTCAACTAAAGGTGTTTTTCCAGTTCCTCCCATAGATATATTTCCAACAGAAATAATAGGTATTTTGAAATTTATGCTTGAAAAAATATTTTTTTCATATAAAAAATTTCTTAGACTTGTAAATAAGTCATAAATAAGAGAGGCAAGTAAAAGAAAAAACCCTGAACCAAATAAAAAAGAAAATATTTTTTTTGTGAAATTCATTTTTAATTTATGAAATTAAATAAAATTATCGAATGTTTAGAAAATTGGGCTCCACCAAGTCTACAAGAAGAATATGATAACTCTGGATTAATCATTGGAATTAAACAAAACGAAATAAAAGGCATTTTAGTTACCTTAGACTGCACAGAAGAAGTAATAGATGAAGCAATAAAAAAAAAATGTAATCTTATAATATCTCATCATCCCTTAATTTTTCGTCCGATAAAAAAAATTACCGGATCAAATTATGTTGAAAGATCTATTATAAAAGCGATCAAGAATTCTATAGCAATTTATTCGATGCACACTAATCTTGATAATATTATAACAGGCGTTAATAGTAAAATTGCAGATAAAATAGGATTAAAAAACATTGAAATTCTTAATAAAAAAAGTAATTTATTATCAAAAATTGAGTTTTATGTACCTAAAGATTATAAAGAAAATACCTTAAAAAAACTATTTAAAATAGGTGCTGGTAAAATAGGAAATTATGATTCATGTAGTTTTCAAAGTGAAGGATTGGGCACATTTAGACCTGATAATAATGCATCTCCTTTCATTGGAAAAAACAATAAATTTCAAAATTCTAATGAGGTTAAAGTTGAATTACTTTTTGAAAGTCATCTCGAGAAAAAATTGATTAGTTGCTTAAAAAAATCTCATCCTTACGATGAAGTTGCATTTTATATAACTAAAATAAATAATAAAAGTAAATTGATCGGATCCGGTATTGTGGGAAATCTAAAAATTGACACCAGTAGCTTATTAAATAAATTAAAAAACGTTTTTAAATCTAAAGTAATCAAGCATACAATTTTAAATAAAAAAAATGTTAATAAAATAGCAATTTGTGGTGGATCTGGATCATTCTTAATTAATAAAGCTTTAGAAAATAATTCTGATGTATTTATTACTTCAGATTTAAAATATCATGACTTTTTTGAAGGGGATAGTAAGATGTTAATTATTGATATTGGACATTATGAAAGTGAACAATTTACAAAAGAATTAATTTTTGAATATTTAAATAAAAAATTAGTTAATATTGCAGTTCATTTATCGAAAATAAATTCAAATCCGATAAAATATTATTAGTATAAAATAATTTATAATATGGAAAGAGATGTTAGTAAGAAGCTTACGAATCTTTTAAAGCTACAAGAAATTGATTCTAAAATTTTTGATTTAAAAAATATTAGAGGTGCTTTACCACAAGAAGTTCAAGATTTAGAAGATGAACTAGAGGGTTATAATACAAGACTTGATAACCATAAAAATGAGTTAGGTACTATTAATCAAGACATTGATGATTTTAAAAATAAGATATCAGAAGCAAAAAAACTTATTAAAAAATATAAAGATCAGCAGTTAAATGTTAGAAATAATCGTGAATATGATGCTATATCAAAAGAAATTGAAGTTAATGAGTTGGATCTAAAAATTTTCAAAAAAAAGATTCTTGAAAATGAAGAAAAAATAGAATCAACAAAAGATATTGAGAAAGTAACAAAGAAAAAAATTAAAGAAAAAAAGCTTGATCTAAATGAAAAAAAATCAGAATTAGATACAATTCTGAGTGAAAGTAAAGGCGATGAGGAAAAACTTAACAATGAAAAATTAAAACGTTCAAAAAAAATTGAAAAAAACCTACTTCTATCGTATACTAAACTGGTAAAAAGACAGAGAAATGGACTAGCAATCGTGAAAGTAAAAAGAGGCGCTTGTGGTGGTTGCTTCAATGTTGTACCTCCTCAAAGACAAACAGAAATAAAGCAGAAATTGAAAATTATTTTGTGTGAATTTTGCGGAAGAATTCTTGCTGATGTTGAAGATGTTGTTGAAAAAGAAAAGCCAAAAAGAAAAGTTACTAGAAA
>CABZXU010000014.1 GCA_902529805.1 uncultured Marinoscillum sp. | reverse complement strand
TTAATCCATCATACGTGTTTTCATCATCTGCTGGTCTTTCAAATTCACCAACAAATGGTCCGTTGCCTGGAACGTCTCTAAATCTCGCTTCTAAAAGCTCGTTTGGATAATCAGCAGGATTTTTCATTTTATAAGTAACAGGTCTTAATTTCATGATAAAATCCAATCCAAGTTTGGAATCATCAATATTCCTTTTGATTCTTTTATCAGAGTAGGTTGAAAAAGCTACCTGACCCTTGATAGCTGTTACATTAGTATTTCCTATTGATACTGTATTAGTTCCAGCACCAGTAACTCCCTGACCAATAGCAACTTCATTTTGTACGTTACCCGCACTTGCACCTGCTCCTTGACCAACATATACATTCGATGATCCTGAAGTAAGATTAGATCCAGCATAGTGTCCAATGCTAGTATTATTACTTCCACTAGCTGAATACAAAGCATTTCTACCAACTCCTATATTACCATCACCAGTTGAATTTGTAAATAAGCTATTAACTCCAACACCAATATTATTATCACCAGTAGTGTTAGACTCTAGGCTTCTAGCCCCAACACCAGTATTATAATTGCCAGCTCCAGCAGTGGCTAACATACTTTGCCATCCTATTGCGGTATTATAATTAGCTGTAGTGTTAGCTGATAAACTAGCATATCCCAAAGCTGTATTAGAAGTTCCCGTCGTATTAACTTTCAAACTTTCATATCCTACGGCAACGTTGTCTGAAGCAGTTGTATTAGCATACATACTATACATTCCAACAGCAACATTTTTATTTCCTTCAGTATTTGCCTGTAAACTTTGGAATCCAACTGAGATATTTTTGTCTCCACCTTCATTAGTTTTCATCGCATCGTAGCCAATAGCAATGTTATTAATTCCCGAAGTGTTAGTTTTTAATGAAAAATTTCCAATGGCAACATTTTTGTCTCCTCCAGCAATGGGTCCTCCAAGCGCATCATGACCTATGGCTAAGTTGTCATTTTCTGTGTCTGCATTATCAAGAGCTCGAACACCAATAGCAATGTTTCTATCTCCCGTAGTATTCACATATAAAGAACTATGTCCAAGAGCGATATTGTCGTATCCCTCCGTGTTAGAAAATAAAGCTCTATATCCAGCAGCGCTATTTTTAACTCCTATGGTGTTAGCTTTTAAAGCAGACAATCCGATGGCTGTGTTATCATTTCCAGTGGTGTTACTATATAAAGCAGAATAGCCGGAAGCAGTATTATTATTGCCTTCGGTATTATTAAATAAGCTAGCATATCCAATAGCAGTATTAGAATTTCCTATGGTGTTTCTCTCTAAACTACTATGTCCAATGGCAATATTATAATTTCCAGTAGTGTTATCACTTAAAGCATCATAACCCAAAGCAACTTGGTTGATTCCCGTAGTGTTAGCATCCAAAGAATTATTTCCAATGGCAATGTTTTGTATTCCTCCGTTAATTGGTCCTCCAAGCGCGCCAACACCAATTGCAAGATTATCACTTTCTGTATCTGCACCATCTAAAGCGCTATGCCCAATCGCTATGTTTCGCGTTCCTGTTGTATTTAACCATAATGCGCTTGACCCAACTGCTGTGTTATTGGTTCCTCCTACGTTCTCTTCTAGAGCCTGGCGTCCAATTGCTACGTTATGAGTTCCGTTTACGTTCTCTTCTAGAGCTTCAAACCCAACTGCTGTGTTATAATTTCCAATGTTGTTTGAAACTAATGCATCATAACCGACAGCAACATTTGCATCTCCTGATGTGATGGCAGCAAGAGCTGTTTTTCCAACTGCTGTATTGTACTGTGCATTGTTTAATGTTCCTGTTGTTCCATGTCCAAGGATCATAGATCCTGAAAAATTGCCTCCTCCACTTGTTGCATCACTTAAATCATCAATGGCTCCCGCTACACCACTATTTGCTGTCCAAGCAAGGGTTCCCGATCCATCAGTTTTTAAAACCTGATTAGCAGAACCATCAGCTGTAGGAAGAGTCATGGCTACAGTTCCAAAACCAAGAGCATCCGTATAAGTAACTCCATCTACATACACATCTTTAAATTCTAAGGAACTAGTCCCTAGATCTACCCCATTGTCATCTGGGGGTAGCCACCCTGTGATATCTGCATTTCCAATGACAGCGGTATTGTCGGCAGTTCCAGAAGCTCCCTGACCAATTACTATTCGATTTGCAGCACCAGCAGCATCAACATCTGCATTCATTCCAATAACTACATTGTTTGTTCCAGCTACAATTGTATTCCCTGCTCTATAACCCATGGCAGTATTGGATGCCCCTGTGGATGCACCCAAAGCTTGTCTACCAACTCCAGTACTGTAGCCATTTGTTGTGTTTGCGGTTAATGCACCCCAGCCTACAGCTGTATTAGAACCTCCAGTAGTGTTTGCATCTAAAGAACCGCCTCCTATTGCTATATTAGCCCCTCCGGTGGAGTTTGATGTTAAAGCGTTGTAACCAACAGCTGTATTGTGGGCCCCTGAAGTATTTGCGTCTAGGGAATAATTTCCAATAGCAATATTTTGCGTTGATCCATCTACAACTGCTCCTCCAAGGGCATCATAACCAATGGCTAGGTTATCATGTTCTTCATCTGCATTATCATAAGCGCGATAACCAATAGCAGTGTTTCGCGTTCCCGTGGTGTTTAGTTTTAGAGCTTGGGTCCCAACTGCTACGTTATTGTCGGCTGTGGTGTTGTCCCTTAGAGCTTGATACCCAACTGCTACGTTATAGTCGCCTGTGGTGTTCCATTGTAAAGAATGTAGTCCATATGCTGAGTTCATGCTTCCTGTGTTGTTTTTATTTAGAGCCCCGTATCCAGTTGCTGTGTTATTATTTCCCGACGCGTTAAAATATAGAGCTTGTAATCCAATTGCTGTGTTATTTGCTCCTGTGGTATTTGCTTTTAGAGCTTCCCATCCAATTGCTGTGTTATTATCGGCCGTGGTGTTTGCATATAATGCATTTTTTCCAACTGCTGCGTTTCGCTTTCCCTGGGTGTTTGAGAATAGAGCCATGTGTCCAACTGCTGTGTTATCATCTCCCGTGGTGTTAAATTCCAGCGCTCTTCCAATAGCAGTGTTATTCTCTCCCGAAGTATTTGCCGATAAAGCCCAATACCCAATAGCAGTATTCCAATCTCCATTAGTAAGAGCATCTAAAGCAGTAATACCAACTGCCGTGTTATACTGAGCTTGATTTAATGATCCTGTAGTCTCGTGACCTATTAATAATGATCCTGTGAAATTCGATCCTCCTTTTTTTGCATCGCTTAAATCATCAATGGCTCCTCCTCCTCCAATGTATGTTTTAATATCTGAGGCAGCAACTTGTTTCATAGTACCATCATCATTAAGTATTAACCTATCAGCATCTACAACAGTAGTTGAAGTTGCTGAAGTTCCTCCATCTACCATATTTAATTCTTCTGGTGTGGATGTTATTGACGTAGTGCTAGCAGATGCTAAAACAGGAAAGAAGTATGTTCCAGCAGCCATAGCAGGTAAGTTTAATGTCGCATCAGCTGTAGGGTCAACAACACCGAGAGTTGTCTCATAAGCATTAGCAGTTGCACCTTCTAGAACTAATCCTCCAGTGTAAACTATAGCTTGACCATCTTCTGCAGCATAGAGTGCTGTAAGCTGAGCATCTCCAATAACTGCTATTCCGGGTCCCTTTCCAGTTGCCTGATGACCTATTACGATTTCTCGATCACTGTTGTTATTGCTTATGTCTGCAAGATTTCCAATAACCACATTCTCACTCCCAGTTGTTATTTCATAACCTGCAGCACTACCAATGGCAACATTTTTATCTCCTGTAGTGATCTTATATAGGGTTTGAAATCCTAGTGATGAGTTATTCGTTGCACCGTTGCCAGTAGCAACCATAGATTCATAACCAACTGCTGTATTATTATGAGAGTTTGTAACAGCATCTTTCATTACATTATATCCTATAGCGGTATTATTACCAGAATCTTCGATTTTACCAAGTGCATCATATCCAATAGCAACACTTCTATCTGCCGTAGTTATAGCATCAAGTGCATTAACTCCTACAACAACATTTTTTTCTGCATTTAAATAACCAGAATTAGATGAAGGGTCATGTCCTAAGTATATAGACGATCGGTTTCCACCAATTTCCTGAACTACTGCATCAGAGAGATCGTTGATAGCTCCTCCACCAGCAGGACCTTGTGGACCTTGAGCACCAGCGGGACCTTGAGCACCAGCAGGACCTTGAGGACCTTGAGGACCTCCAGCAGGACCAGCAGGACCTTGAGCTCCAGCAGGACCATGAGCTCCAGCGGGACCTTGAGCTCCAGCAGTTCCAGCGGGACCTTGAGCTCCAGTAGGGCCAGCAGGACCTTGAGCACCAGCAGCTCCAGCGGGACCTTGAGCACCAGCGGGACCTTGAGAACCAGCAGGACCAGCAGGACCTTGAGCACCAGCAGCTCCAGTAGGACCAGCAGGACCATTTGCTCCAGCAGGGCCAACAGGGCCTTGAATACCTTGAGGGCCAGGAACTCCATTAGAAGATTTATATGCATAAAGAGCATAAGGAACACTCAGCAATTGCGATGAGCCCATCTCTTCACCATCTATATTTACAGAAAGGAAATAAGCTGCATTTCCCCACTCAATTGCAGAAAAATCATCTGTTGTAGCTCCCCTACCTATTATAATTGATGCAAGACCATATTCATTGGTAACGACCGAATGTGATTCAGTATATTTCACATTGTCACGTTGATCTATTATTTTAAAAACAAATAACATACCAGTGTTAGATCTAATACTACCATCAGTATTCCTTACAATAGTTTGATAATTAAAACCATAAGGAACTTGGGTATAAACAAAAAAATGCAGTGTAAGTAAATACACTAATAAAATAAAACGTCTCATAATAATTTATTTGGGTTGAATAATATGAATACTAATTTAAGAATATACTTTTAACTTAAAGAAATTAATAAAAACAATTATGAATGTAACAATTCGAGATTTACTTTATAAGTAAAATTGAAATAGTGGAGTCGGCGGGATTCGAACCCGCGTCCAGCTATGGAAATAATATTCCGTCTACATGCTTAGATAATTTTTAATTTTCGAATTAGAGCAGGAAAATATCAACCAACATCTAACCTTATCTACTAGATTTCCTAAAATAGATTCGTAGAATCATCTAAATAGTAGATCTTTTTATGACATCATAAAAATTAGTCAAAGATCGTAAACTAATAATGATGTGACTATTCAAGTTCTTAGAACTTAAACTGCCATAGCGTATTCGTGTGTACGTTCGCCGTTTAAAAAAAATAGTATTTGATTTCGGATGTTTACTACATCACCCGACATGCAAAAATAAAATTTGTCATACTGTCAATTCCAGACGACCCCAAAAAAACAAAGAACAAAATTTAGCTCAAAGATAAAATATTATTTAATTTACAAGTATGGATAACTATGTTGTTTCTGCAAGAAAATATAGACCAACTAACTTTGATGATGTTATTGGTCAGGACCACGTAACTACTACTCTAAAAAATGCCATTCAAAACAAAAAAGTCGCTCAATCATTACTTTTTTGTGGTCCAAGAGGGGTGGGAAAAACAACCTGTGCAAGAATTGTTGCCAAGATGGTAAATAATCTTGAATGGAATGACCCTTTAAAAAACAATAATGACTTAAATATCTATGAACTAGATGCAGCATCAAATAACTCAGTTGATGATATTAGAAATTTAATTGAACAAGTTCGTTATGCACCTCAATCAGGAAAATTTAAAGTTTATATTATTGATGAAGTACATATGCTTTCAAACGCTGCGTTCAATGCTTTTTTAAAAACTCTTGAAGAACCTCCTTCTTATGCTATTTTTATTCTTGCAACAACGGAAAAAAATAAAGTTATTCCAACAATTCTGTCTAGATGTCAAATTCATGACTTTAATAGAATTGAAATTGATGATATTAAAAATAGACTTAAAAAAATTTCTGAACTAGAGGAAATATCAACAGAAGACGATGCTTTGCACATAATTGCACAAAAATCTGATGGAGCTTTAAGAGATGCATTATCTATTTTAGATCTGATGATATCTTATGCCACTGAAAAAAAAATAACATATGATGATGTAATAAAGAATCTTAACATTTTAGATTATGATTATTTTTTTAAGATTACTGATTTTATTTTAAAAAATGATTCTTCATCCTGTTTTTTAATCTTAGATGAAATTTTGAAGTTAGGTTTTGAAAGCAAACATTTTATTACTGGTTTAGCTGAACATTTTAGAAATTTGCTATTATGTAAAGATGAAAGTGTATCGAAATTAATTGAAGTTTCTGATGGAATTCACTCAAAGTACAGTACTCAATCCCAAAAAATTTCTAATGAAATTACTTTCAATGCCTTAGATATTCTCAATTCATTTGATATAAATTATAACTTATCTAGCAACAAAAGACTTCATGCTGAAATAGTAATTGCAAAACTTTGTAGGTTAAAAAAAACCCCCCAAGTAGTATCTAAAGATATTCCAGAAAAAAAAATTGAAAAAAAAACTGAGGATATTGAGAGTAAAATAGAAGACTCTAAAAAAGCTGAGAATATCAAAAAAGAGAAAGAAGATGCTCCTAAAAGTAGTGAGAGCACTAAAAAAGATATCGATAGTGATGAAAATGAGCAAAAAGATAGTCTTAAGGTTAATGAGAGTATCATAAATGAACAAGCAGATTCTATTAAAAAAAATGAGACTTTAGTTAATAAATCCCATCAAAAAAAAACTATTATTAAGAATACACCAGATTTAAATTCAATCTTAAATGGAGAATCAAAAAATGAAGTTTCAAAAGAAGAAGAATCAAAAATTAACTCAAATAAGAATGAAATAAATAAAAAATTTGATGAAAAAAGTTTAAAAAGTTTTATTAAAGAATATATAAAATTAAAAAATATATCTAACTCAAAATTATCTGTACTAAATAAAGAGTTTTTAATAGATAATAACAAAATCAATATTAAACTTGGAAGTGATCTTGAAAATGAAATATTTGAAGATCTAAAAAATGATTTATTGTTAAAAATTAAGGAACATTTTAAAAATCAAAAAATCGAGTTCAAAATATCAATTGATAAGAAAGGGAAATCAAAAAAACTTTATACTGGAAAAGAAAAATTTGAATTTCTAATGAAAAATAATAAAGAAATAAAAAATCTAAAAAATCAATTTAATCTAGATTATGAATTTTAAATTTCCCAGCCTTTTCTATAATCTCTAGTTACATATTTATTTGCATCTTCATAGTTAGTGATTTTCATCGCATCACCATCCCATAATAACTTCTTTCTCCCTGGAAAAGAATTACCCAAACCAGATTTCTTTTCCATATAACTTCTTATTGCAATATTCCCCATTAATACTGTTTCAGTCATTGGACCAGAATAATCAAATGATGATGTTAAAGCTTTGTGCTCAGAACTGTTAAATCCTGCCTTGCACGCATCAATCCATGTTGAATGATGTCCATATTCGTTTGTTTGATTAGATGTATCAAACTCAACTACTTCCTCCCCTTTCCTATATAATTTTGGTGTAAATCCATAAACACCTGTCGTGATAATTCCTTTTGACCCTATCATCATAACACCATTTGAACTATCAGGAGTTCCTAAGGAATCGTTTGCAGGAATTAAGTCTGGATGTGGAGGTCTAATTCCTCCATCTAACCATCTCATCTTAAGAGGAATTTTATTTTTGTCAGTAGCTGCGAAATCTAAAGTCACAGAAGAAGAAGGAGGACATCCTTCAGGTATATATTCTGGAGTCCACATTTTAATAAATACTTGGCCAGCACTACACTCAACTGCTTTAGGATAGTGTAAACCTAAAACCCTAAATGGAACATCAATCAAATGACAGCCCATATCTCCTAAAGCTCCAGTTCCGTAAGCCCACCATCCTCTCCAATTAAATGGATGATATGCGTCTGTATAATCTATTTTTGGAGCTGGACCTAACCATAAATCCCAATTCAACCCTTCTGGTGGTTTTGCTCCACTTGATTTGGGAACAGGTATTCCTTGAGGCCATACGGGTCTATTTGTCCAAACAAAAACTTCATCTACTTCGCCAATTAAACCTTTATTAAACCATTCTTGAGCTTGTATCATACCAGTATTAGATGCCCCCTGATTACCCATTTGAGAAACAATTTTATTTTCTCTAGCTTTTTCAGTTAACATTCTTGCTTCTCTTATATTATGAGTTAAGGGTTTTTGTACATAGACATGAATACCTAAATCCATTGCAGCGAGAGCCTGAATTGCATGTACGTGATCTGGTGAAGAAATTGTAACGGCATCTATATTTTTTTCTTTATCAAACATCTCTCTAAAATCTTGATAAAATTTTGCTTTGGGAAATCTTTCTCTAGACTTTTGACTTATTTTACCCATATCAACATCACATAATGCTACAACATTTTCCTTTCCTTCATCTGAAGCATACCATAGATCAGAGGTTCCTTTACCTCCTACCCCAATCCCAGCAATATTTAATCTATCACTTGGAGGTAAATATTCTTTTCCACCTAAGACAAATCTGGGAACAATAAAAAAACTTCCAGCCGATAAGGCACTTTTTTTGATAAAATCTCTTCTTGGATTTAATTTTTTTATTTTTTTCATAATTTATATTAATTGAAATTATTAATAAGAAATCTAATTTTTTTTATTCTATCATAATTTAAATATTTTTTTTTTAACTTAACATTATTAGTAAATAAATCCTTTATAGTGAACAATATTAAACTATCTATAATGATGTTTCTCCAATATTTTATTTGGGGGGCTTGGTATGTTACTGCTGCAACATATATGTCTAAAATATTGAACTCGTCAGGTGCTGAAATTGGAAATACCTATAGTGCCTTTGCTTTTGCAGCTATAATTTCTCCTTTTTTTGTTGGAGCTATTGCAGATAGATACTTTTCTGCACAAAAAGCAATGGGAGCGTTACATTTAATTGGAGGATTGCTTTTATTGTATGCAACTCAAGTTTCTTCATCATTTCTTTTTTTGTTAACTGTACTATTTTATTCATTAATGTATATGCCCACAGTTGCACTTTCAAATAATATTGTTTTTGCTAATGTCAGTGATACGGGAAAAGTTTTTCCTATAATAAGATTTTTTGGGACTTTTGGATGGATTATTGCAGGTTTAGTGATTGGTTCAAATATGATGTTGGGGCAAAAATTTGGATTGGGATTAGAAGCTAGTAATAGTACTCTACCTTATACATTTTATATAGCATCTGGAGCTTCTATATTACTTGGAATGTTTTCTTTTACTCTACCAGATGTACCTCCTAAAGGAAAATCAGATAGTTCAAGTTTTGGTCTAGAGGCACTTGTCCTTCTAAAGGATAAGTCATATTTAATTTTCTTTATATCAGCTGTTTTAATATGTATTCCTTTGTCATTCTATTATTCATTTGCAAATGTTTTTCTTAATGATATAGGAATGGAAGGAGCCGCTGGAAAAATGATTCTTGGACAAGTATCAGAAGCTATATTCATTTTATCTATACCATTACTTTATTATAGATTAGGAGTAAAAAATATTCTTATTATAGGAATAGCAGCATGGGGCTTAAGGTTTGTTTTCTTTGCAAATGGTGATATGAGTGATGATTACTATTGGATGCTAATGGCAGGAATTGTTCTTCATGGAATATGTTATGATTTTTTCTTTGTTACTGGATATATGTATACAGAAAATAAAGCTGGAGAAAAAATTAAAAATGCAGCTCAAGGATTATTTACTGTTGCAACTTATGGAATTGGAATGACTATAGGCTCATGGTTTTCCGGAATAATTACTGATAGTTATACTATAGAGGGTATAAAAAATTGGGCGGAAATATGGATGATCCCTGCTTACATTTCAGGTGCTGTTTTACTATTTTTAATAATATTTTTTAAAGAAAAAAAATAAATAAATTATGCTGAAAATTTCAATGTTAGGATCAGGTTTTATAGGAAGGTTTTATACAGATTCATTGCATGGCTATAGAAATAAAGATCGAGTTGTTTCAATTTATTCTAGAAGAGAAGAAAGCGCAAAAAAATTTGCTAAAGATTATAAGGTGCCACACTGGACTACGAATATGGAAGAATCTATTTCCCATAAGGATGTAGATGTAGTATGTATATCTTTACCAAATAATTTACACGAAGAAGCAGTTCATTTATGCTGTAAGCACAAAAAGTCTGTTATTTGTACTAAACCATTAGGAAGAAATGCAGATGAAGCCAAAAGAATGGTTGAAGCTGTTGAGGATGCAGGAATTTTCGCTGGATATCTTGAAGATCTTTGCTATACACCAAAATTTTTAAAAGGTTTAGAAAGTGTAAAATCAGGAAGCTTAGGAAAAATAATTTGGGCGAAATCAAGAGAAACTCACCCTGGGCCCCATAGCGAATGGTTTTGGGATAAAGAATTGGCTGGTGGAGGCTGTATCCTAGATTTAGGTTGTCATTGTATTGAAATAGCTAGAAGTTATATAGGTAAAGATATTAAACCAATAGAAGTTATGTGCTGGGGAGATACTCAAGTAAAGCCAATTGATGCAGAAGATCATGCAATTGGATTAGTTAAATACGAAAATGGTGCCATTGGTCAATTTGAAGTTAGTTGGACATTTAGAGGTGGAATGGATTTAAGAGATGAAGTTATGGGGACTGAAGGAACAATTTGGGTAAATTCATTTCTAAGAACCGGTTTTGAAATGTTTACAACAGGTAAAGGAAGTGATTATGTTGCAGAAAAAGCAGAATCTGATTCTGGTTGGCTATTCCCAGTTGGCGATGAATTAAATGAACTTGGGTACAACCATATGTTTGCTGATATGTTTGACAGCCTCGAGAAAAATAAATCTCCAAGAGAAACATTTTATGATGGTTATGTTGTAAACTCGATTATAGATGCATCATATAAGTCTATTAAGAGTAAAAAATGGGAGCCAATAAAACTAGATTTATGGAGAGGTAAAGAAGGTATAGAAAAAATAAATACTCTTCAAGATTATGATGAAAATTATTATTTAGTAAAAGAAGAGACAACTCATTACGGAGATAAAAAACTTCTATTAAAAAGTAAAAAAGACGGAAAAATAATTGAAAAAATTATTAAATAATTTTTTTTAAAACCATATACTATTTCTCAAAATAATTTTTTTATTTGAAGGCAGCTGATTGTTTTGTATATTATTTAGTTTCTTAAGATTAGAAAGTCGAATTCCAAACTTTTGTGATACATTCCAAAGCGAGTCATGATCACTTGGATGATATGTAAAAACTCTTCCCTTTTTTCTTTTTCTTTTTAAATAATAAATATTTCCAGTTACTATTTTTTGTTTATCATCCATGTCATTATATTTTTTTAAATTTTCAATAGAAATATTATAAATTCTAGAAATACTATTAAAGGAATCTAATGAATCTGCAATTATAGCAGGAAGGCCATTTAAATAAATTACTGATAAATTAGCAATTGATATTATATTTTTATCAAAATCTGATTGTGATTCATTATTTGTATCAATATTTTTTGAAGTAGTATTTATTTTAACATCTTGAAAAGCTAAAATGTTTTTTTGATCAAGTGGAACAATAATACTATAATTTTTATCATTAGGTATTTGTTTTGACTTCACCCATTTATTGTAAGAAAGCAATCTATCATAATTAATATCAAATTCATCTGAAATACTTTTAATTGATCTATTGTTGAAGCTTGAATATTCTTTAAGAACCATACTTTGAGAATGTTTATGACTTAGTTCATCTTGAAAAGCTACCTTATGAGCAATAAATTTTTTGATATACCAATGAGTATTTTTATCTATTTTCATTCTCTTAGATCCAAACATTTTTTCATCTACTATTGAGCGAGCACCTGTCAAACCTGTCATATAAGATAAAAGAGAATAAATCCAATTATCAAAATGAAAATTATTTTCTTTCAAATATGAACAAGCCGCACGAGTTGAAGAAATAATATTTAATCTTTCATCTACATACTTATTTATTTGAAGGCCATGTGACTTTGCAGTTTCTGATTTAAACTGCCAAAACCCTACTGCATTAGAACTTGACTGAGCATCAGAAATTAATGAGCTTTCTTGAATAGAAAGGTATTTGAAATCATCAGGAATATTTTCTTCTTTTAAAATTTTTTCAATTATTGGAAAATAAATTGATACCCTGTCAAGTATAAGCAATAAATATTTCCTATTTAAATGCAATGCATCAACCTCATTTTGAATTTCTTTTCTTATATCATCATTTATTTCTATTTTCATATTATCAAAAATGAATGATGATGGTACTTTTGGAGTGCTATAATCTTTACTCTGAGAGTTTAAATTCTTAACAAGGAAAAATGAAATAAAAAATAAAAAAATATACTTCTTCATTTTTTTTGAATTAAAGTAATACCATCTCTAATAGGAAGAATTACTTTTCTTATTCTATGATCTTTAGAAATTTTTTTATTGAAATTATGAATAATTTTAGTCAATTTATCTTTTTTCTCATTTAAAATTTTTCCACTCCATAAAACATTATCCACTATTATAAACCCACCTTTTGAGAGTTTTGGAAAAACAAGATCAAAATATTTTGAATAATTTTCTTTGTCTGCATCTATAAATACTAAATCAAAAGTTTCTTTTAATTTGGGAATATTAGTTTCTGCATCACCAATAATGTAATCTATTTTATCATGATTTTTAGATTTTTTAAAAAAAGATTTTACCTTTTTAGAAATTTCATCGTTTTTATCTATAGTAATTATTTTACCATCATTTTTTGTGAGTCCTTCCAATAGACAAATAGCAGAATAACCAGTATATGTTCCTATTTCTAATATGGTTTTTGGTTTAATCATTCTTGAAATAAAACTTAAAATTCTTCCTTGTAAATGACCAGATAACATACGAGGGTTGATCACATTTAAATTAGTATATCTATTAATTTCTTGTAATAATTCCGTTTCAGAATCAGAATGAGATTCAGCATAAGAAAGAAGATTTTTATCAATAAAATCCATATAATTATTAGATTTAATTTCTATCAAAATTATATACTTATTAGATTAAAAACATTAATTTAGGATTAAAGATTTATCAAATATTAATGAAATATCCACCAATAGATAAGAAACTATTTATTAAAAATAGAAAAGACTTTATTAATAAGATGAAGCCTAATTCAGTTGCAATATTTTTATCAAATGATATTATGCCAACTAATGCCGATGGAACTATGCCATTTGTCCAAAATACCAATCTTTTATATCTATCTGGAATTGATCAAGAAGATTCAATATTAATTATTGCGCCTGATTTTGATGATGAAAAGTACAGAGAAATTTTATTTATGAAGGAAACGAATAAATTAATATCTATTTGGGAAGGAAATAAATTAACAAAAGAAGAGTGCACTGATTTATCAGGTATAGAAACAGTTCATTGGAATAATAAATTTGAAAATATTTTAGAAAAAATTTTGTCAAAGTCATCAAATATTTACCTAGAAAAAAATGAACATCCAAGATCAGCAAATAGAGTTGAAACAAATCAAGAAAAGTTTTTTAAATATTGTTCAAAAAAATATAAAAATCATAAATTTTTAAAATCATATCCTATTTTAAGTGATCAAAGAATGATAAAAAGTCAAATTGAAATTGATTTGATATCTAAAGCTTGTAAAATAACAGAAAAAGGTTTTAGAAGAATTTTAAATTTTATTAAACCTAATGTATGGGAATATGAAATTGAAGCAGAATATATTCATGAATTTATAAAAAATAAATCTAAAAGTTTTGCATATGAACCAATAATTGCTGCTGGAATCAATGCATGTTGCCTCCATTATAATGCCAATAATTCTATATGTAAGAATAATGAAATGATTCTTATGGACGTAGCAGCAGAATTTGCTAACTATAAATCCGATATGACCAGAACTATTCCAATTAATGGAAAATTTTCATCAAGACAGTTAAAAATATATAATGCAGTATTAAATGTTAAAAATGAGGTGACTAATATACTTAGACCTGGAATATCAATAAATCAATTTCATATAGAAGTTCAAAAAATAATGGAAAGTGAATTAATCAATATAGGTTTATTAAATAAAAATGAAGTTCAAAAGCAAGATAAAAAAAACCCTCTTTCTTTAGAATATTTTATGCACGGAACATCACACCATTTAGGACTAGACGTTCATGATGTTGGAAATTTTGATTGTGAAATAGAGGTTGGAAATGTATTTACAGTTGAACCTGGTATATATATAAAAGAAGAAAGTCTTGGTATAAGGTTAGAAGATAATATTCTTATAGGTGAAAAAGAAAATATTAATTTAATGAATGATATACCTATTTTACCTGAGGAAATTGAAGAATTAATGAATCAGAAAAGGTAATAAGTTGTTACAATATATCAATTATTGAATATGTTATCCAATTGATAATCTAATAAAACTTTCTATTGATAAATCAGAAGAAAAAGATGAGAGATGATTTTTAATAGTCAAGGAATTGTCTTTAACAAATTGCTGATTTAATAGTGTATTTTCTTTAAAGAATTTCTGAAGCTTTCCTTGAGCAATTTTTTCAACAATCTGCTCTGGCTTTCCTTCTTTAATTGCCTGTTCTTTACCTATTTCTATTTCCTTTTCAATAATTGACTTATCAACCTGATCACTATCTAATGCAATAGGATTCATTGATGCAATTTGCATTGCAACATCTCTACCTATATTAACATAGTCTAAATCTGATACATTTTTCAATGAAACTAAAACCCCTAATTTATTACCTGCATGAATGTAAGGAATGATTTTTTCTCCAGAAAGGACTTTATAATCTGATATTTCAATTTTTTCTCCAATCTTGCCAATTAAATCAATAATACTTTTTTCAACAGACAATCCATTTAATTCAAAAGATAGAATTTGATCAATAGAATTTGCATCATTCTTACAAGATATATCAATAATACTGTTAGCTAATTTTAAAAAGTCTTCATTTTTTGCAACGAAATCAGTTTCACAAGTAAAAGAAAGAATAAAGCCCTTTGAATTTTCATCATTTAACCTATAAACCACTACTCCTTCAGATGTCTTTCTATCAGATCTAGAAGCAGATACTTTCTGACCTTTTTTTCTTAAGATATCAATTGCTTTATCAAAATCACCATTAGATTCAACCAAAGCTTTTTTACAATCCATCATACCTGAACCTGTCTTTTGCCTTAGTTCATTGACTTGTTTTGCTGAAATATTTATAGACATAACTAAAGTGATTAAAAAAAAATTAAGATTTTTTTGATTTAAGTATTTCTTTTTTTTCTTTCATTGCTTCCTCTGTGGCTTTCTTTTCTTTTAAGGCAGCTTCCTTTTCTTCTTTAATTCTAATTTCTTCTTTTAATTTTTCTCTTTCATCCAATCCTTCTTGAATACCTTTAGCGACGTAGTCTAATAAAAAAGAAATTGAATTGAATGAATCATCATTAGCTGGTATAGGAAAATCAACTAAATTGGGATCAGAATTTGTATCCACTAATCCATAAATTGGGAGATTGAGTTTTTTAGCTTCGCTCAAAGCTATTTCTTCAAATTTAATATCTACAATAAATATAGCAGCAGGGATTCTTGTTAATGAAGAAATTCCACCTAAAACTTTCTCTAATTTTGCTTTTTCCCTAGAAATAGTAAGTCTTTCCTTTTTTCCAAAATCAGATTCAAATGTTTCACTATTCATTTGGTTTTCAAATGAAGAAAGTTTTTTTAGTGATTTTCTAATTGTAGAAAAATTAGTTAACATACCTCCAAGCCATCTTTCTGTTACAAAAGGCATATTTAGTTTTTTTGCAATTTTTGATACATAATCTTTTGCTTGTTTTTTTGTAGCAACAAACATTACTTTTCTACCAGATTTTACAATATTTTTTAAAGAGGAAACAGCTGTAAAGGCACAATCAATAGTCCTATTTAAATCAATTAAATGGATGCCATTTTGTTCCATAAAAATATACTCTGACATTTTAGGATTCCACTTTCTTGTAAGATGTCCAAAATGTACACCAGCTTTTAATAAATCTTTATGACTTAGTTTATCCATATTATAGTATAATTATCTTTTCACCCACTGGAATGCTCTTCTTGCCTTTCTTCTACCATATTTCTTTCTCTCAACCATTCTAGGGTCTCTTGTTAATAATCCTTGTTTTTTTAAAGATGGTTTACATTCAGGATCATTTTTCACAAATGCTCTGGCAATAGCTAACCTAATTGCCTCAGCTTGACCTTTCAAACCACCACCAAAAACTTTTATTTTAAAATCAAAATCATTAGATATACTAATTAAATCATGTGGTTGCTTAACAATTAATTGTAACAATTTTGAAGCAAAATATTTTTCGAATTTTTTATCATTAATAGTTATCTGACCTTTTCCTCCAGCTTTCATGTAAGCTCTAGCTACTGATGTTTTTCTTCTTCCTATAGTATTGATATATTCGACCATTTTATAATTTTAGTTCTTTTGGTTTTTGACCTTCATGAGGATGATCAGTTCCTTCGTATACAAATAAGTTATTAAATAATTTTCTTCCTAATCTATTTTTAGGGAGCATACCTTTTACAGCTTTTTCAATAATAAATTTAGATGATTTATCTTCTTTTATCTTCAATGGCGTAGTTTCCCTTTGACCACCAGGATAACCAGTATGTCTAATATATTTTTTCTCTTTCCACTTTTTACCTGTCAATTTAATCTTATCAGAGTTTAGAACTATTACATAATCACCACAATCAAAATTTGGAGTGAAATAAGCATTATTCTTACCCCTAAGAACTTTAGCTATTTCCGATGATAACCTACCTAATATCTTATTTTCAGCGTCCACTACAAACCACGACTTTTGTAATGTCTTTATATCTACTGACTTTGTTTTAAAACTATTTGAATCCAATTATCTATTTTTAAAATGTGAGCAAAAATAGATTTATTAATAATTAAAAACAACAGTATAAATAAAAATTATAAAACTATTAATTTAATGTTTTAGCGATCTTTTTTCTTTTTTTAATCTTCTTAGGAAGTAATTTTAAGTTAAAAGAAAATGTAGAACCAAAATTAACTTTACTTTTTAATTTAATTTTTGTTTTATGACCCTCAATAATATGTTTTGATATAGCTAAGCCAAGACCTGTCCCTCCCCTTTCTTTTGACCTACTTTTTTCAATTCTATAAAATCTTTCAAAAATTCTTTTTCTATGATTTTTAGCTATTCCCTTTCCTTGATCATTTACGTGAATTGTAGCAACTTTTTTTCTTTTCTTAATAAATACAGTTACTGAAGTACTTGGATCTGAATACTTAATAGCATTGGTTACTAAATTTTTAAGAACTTGATAAATTCTATAATAATCTGCAACTACCAAAATTTTTCCAGAACCGTTTAAATTTTCATTTATTAAACCAATTTTACTTTTTGAAGCTCTAGGTTCAAGTTGCTCTATTGTCTCATTTATTAGTTCATTTATACAAAAAGTTTCTTTTTTCATTCTTATTTCTCCGGACTCCATTTGAGAAATTGTTAAAAGGTCTCTTACAAGGAGATCAAGATAATCAAGGCTTTTAGCTGCTTTTCTTAAAAATTTTGATCTTACACTTTCATCTTCAATAGCTCCGTCTATAAGGGTATGAATAAACCCTTGAGCAGAAAAAATAGGAGTTTTAAGCTCATGAGAAACATCTTGCAAAAAATCTCTCCTAAATTCTTCTAAACGTTTTAATTCATCAATTTCTAATTGTTTTATTTTTGCGTAGGAAGTAATTTGATTGTTAATCCCTCTAAGAGGATTAATAGAATTTATTATACTATCATCATATTCTAAATCATCAAATTCCTTCTTTTTAAGCTTATCAAAAGATTTATGGATTAATGCGATTTTTCTATCAAACAAATACTCGGTAATTGTTGCAAATAATAAAGTTGAAGATGCAAATGAAATTATAGCGATTGAACCAAGTTTTGTCGGTTCCATTTCTGATAATATATAAGCTGACAAAGTTGAAATAACGCCAACGATTAAACCGAAAAGTAATGAAATAGCTTTTGAATTTCCCATTTTATAACATAATTCAATTACAATTTACAAATTATAAATTAATGATTTTTTTTAATAGCGTTAATTTAACATTGGAAATAAAAAATTAATTTTTAATTAAAATTCTATTGATTAAAAATTAATTATTTCATAACCATTAATTGAAATGAAATTAAAGCCGAGTTAATATCATAAATCTATTTTTGAGCAGATTAAAATTATGTATAACTGTTTTTTTAAATAGAAAAAATATTGTGAAAAAATTATTTACTTTATTTACATTGACATTCTTCTTATTCGGAACAGCTATTAAATTTAGCTTTGGAATTAAATTTTAGATAAAAGATTAATTTTTTGTAAGGACTTCAAATTTATAACCAACGCCTTTAATGGTTTTAATAAAATTTTCTCCTATTTTTTCTCTTAACTTTCTTATATGTACATCAACTGTTCTTGCAACAACATGAACACCTGAACCCCATACATTTCTTAATAAAGAATCTCTAGAGTAAACCTTAGAAGAATTTTTCATAAGAAAAAATAACAAATCAAATTCTTTCTTAGGTAGATAAATTTTTTTTCCTTCTAAAATAGTGGTATAACTATTTTTATCCATTTTAAGAGTTTCAACTTCTTGTATTAAACTTGAATCCTTTGAAGTAAACCTTCTTTTAAAAAAAGAATTTATTCTACTAATCAAAGCTCTTGGTTTTATTGGTTTTGTAATATAATCATCCGCACCAGCATCAAATGCAGCAACTTCTGAATATTCTTCTTCTCTTGCTGTTAGAAAAATCACATAAACATTTGATAAAGATTCTATTGATCGAAGCTTTATACAAGTTTCAATGCCATCTAGTTTTGGCATCATTATGTCTAATAGAATAAGTTGCGGAGAAAATTTCTCAACAATTTTTAAGCCTTCAACTCCAGATTCTACTGTTTTAACAGTATAACCTTCTTGTTCTAAATTATACTTTAAAAGTAATAAAATATCCTTTTCATCATCAATAGCCAAAATTTTGAAATCAGATTTTGAAGACATATTATTTTAAAATTATCTAAAAGTAAAAGTATTTAATTTAAATGTTATTTAATTGAATAATGGATTAAAATGCTGTTAATTTTATGTTAATATAAAAAATAAAATTACTTGTACTTATTATAAATTATTTCTTTAGATTTTTCATCAATCATATTATCAAAATCAGTTGTTTCTATGTCAAATTGACCAAATCGCATTGTTGCACTTAATCTTAAAGGTATTTTTCTATCATCATCAGATAACCAAAAAGTAACTGGATTTTCCCCTGAAAATAATTTATTTTCAGGAACAACAGGAGAAAAAGCAAGAGCATTTAATGTTTTTTTATTTAATGAATTAATTTTTTTTGAACCTAAATATTTCATCTTATAGTTATACTTTCCTTTATCACTTAAGTAAGGAATTTCAATTAAACTATCTACAGAAATTTGAGAGTAGTCAAGGCTTCTTAAATAAAAAACACTTGAAATCCAGTAATTCATAAAATATCCTCTCATTATATCTTTAAATTGATTTTTTGAATGAAAATATATTCTATCTTTTTCTTCTTTGGTTTCTTTGTCAAGAAGTATTACTTCAACAGAATCTAATGGTTGAGAACTAAATTTAAGAATTTCATTTTTTCTATATTTTCCTTCTTGTAAATATTTATAAAACTTTTGAGGTATATAATTTATCGTATCTATATAGACACCCCAATTATCTCTTACCCTTGCAAAAAAATCAAAAAAACCTGTAGTTCTACCAAAAACATCAATCTTATAACAAGGTAGATCATTAACAAAATAAATTTTATTATCAACTAACATTGAAGCTTTCCCTGCATTAAAAAAACCAAATGATACCTTAGTCTCAATTATCTCACCATCTATTAAATTAGAAGATGAATTAAAGTATAAAAGACTTAGTAGTATTAATAAATTCTTAACCATAAAATTCAAAATATATAATCTTTAAGAGTAAATTTCCTACTAAATTATTAAATTCATGTAAGTGATTCATATGATTTTCAACTTCTTTATAAATTAATTTATTTTTACTAATTTTATTAGCATAATTATAAATTACTATTTATTTTAGCAAAATAGAAATCAAAAAATATTAAAATGAAAGAGAATAAAGAAAAAACAAAGGCATTAAATCTAACTATTGAGAAATTAGAAAAGACATACGGTCAAGGAACCGTTATGAAATTAAGTGATGAAAGCATAATTGATGTACCAAGCATACCAACTGGATCAATTGGATTAGATATAGCACTTGGAATAGGAGGAATACCAAAAGGAAGAGTTATAGAGATATATGGACCAGAATCATCAGGTAAAACAACATTATCTATGCATTGCATTGCAGAAGCTCAAAAAAAGGGCGGAATAGCTGCATTTATTGATGCAGAACATGCATTTGATAAATCATATGCCGAAAGATTAGGTATTGATACAGAAAATCTTCTTATTTCCCAACCAGACAATGGAGAACAAGCACTAGAAATTACTGAACATCTAATTCGATCTGGCGCTATTGACATTATAGTTATTGACTCAGTAGCAGCTCTTGTTCCAAAAGGAGAGTTAGAAGGAGAAATGGGAGATAGTAAAATGGGACTTCAAGCAAGATTAATGTCACAAGCTATGAGAAAATTAACTGGTGCAATTCATAAATCAGGATGTGCATGTGTTTTTATTAACCAGCTAAGACAAAAAATAGGTGTTATGTTTGGGAATCCAGAAACAACCACAGGAGGAAATGCATTGAAATTCTATTCATCTGTAAGAATAGATATAAGAAGAATAGGACAAATTAAAGATAATCCTGATTCAGTAATGGGTAATAGAACAAAAGTTAAAGTGGTTAAAAATAAAGTAGCACCACCATTTAAAGTGGTTGAATTTGACATAATGTATGGTAAAGGCATATCTAAATCTGGTGAAATTATTGATCTAGGTGTTGAAATGGATATAATACAAAAAGCAGGATCATGGTTTTCTTATAACGAAAATAAGCTAGCCCAAGGAAGAGATTCAGCAAAACAAATTATTGAGGACAATCCTGAATTAATGAAAGAATTGGAAAGCAAAATAAAAGAAAAAATTAATAAATAATTAATTAGACCTTATTGCTTCTACCGGATCTAATCTTGATGCAAAAATTGCAGGCAACATGCCAGCCAATAAACCAATAATACTTGATATAGAAATTCCTAAAATAATATTAGTAAATGAAATTGTTAGTTCTAATGAACCAGTATCTACTAGTGTAATCAAAAAAACAAAGAAAAGGCCAATTAACCCTCCAATAAGACTTAAAATTGAAGATTCAAATAAAAATTGTAATAGTATAAAATAGTTTTTAGCGCCTAAAGATTTTTGTAGCCCTATGATTGGAACTCTTTCTTTAACGGATACAAACATGATGTTTGCGATACCAAAGCCACCAACAAAAATTGAAAAACTACCAATTATCCAACCAGCAATGGTTAATACATCAAAAACACCACCTATGACATTAGATAAATATTCAGGTCTATTTATTGCAAAATTCTCATCTTCTAAAGGTTTTATACCTCTTTGAGCTCTTAATAAGCCAGTAAGCTCATATTCAAGTTCAACTAGACCTGGATCATTATCAACATTTCCTTTAACAATAATTGTTGCATCTGAACCTTTTTTTCCTACTCTATAAATTTTCTTAAAACTATTAAAAGGAATAAAAATTTGTCTATCAAAACTGTCTCCCCCAACAAAGCTTTCCCCTTGTTCCTCAATTACCCCTACAATTAAAAAATTGACTCCCTTTATTTTAATTTTTTTACCAATCGGATCTGAAGATTGAGTAAATAATTCCTTGAAAATCTTATATCCAATTATTACATAATTTCTTCCCTTAATAGTCTCATCTTCTGTAAAAAATCTTCCAATTGCTATTTCATAATCCCCTACATCTTTTGAATCATAAACAATACCATTAATACCATCGGTGACTGTACTATTATTTAAATATTTTAAATTGATATCACCTCTTCTTGCTAAAATTTCAACAGCATCGGCATTTTTTAAATTTTTTTTCAAAAAAAGAAATTCATTATAAGTAGGGTGAGGTCTTCTCCAAAATTTCCACCATTCATATCCTGGATTATCAAAATCCCATGGCCATTTTTCAACCCTTAAATTATTTGTTCCGAGAAAGTTAAAACTATTTTTTACACTTTTTTCTAGTGAATCTACTACTGAAAGAACTGCAATAATCGTGAAAATCCCAATTGTTACTCCCAATAAAGATAAAAGCGTTCTAATAGGGTTTGCAATTAAAGCATTAAATGCAAAAATTATACTTTCTTTAATCAACCTAATTATAAGTCTCATTAAATATTATTTTTAAATTATATACAGTTTATAAAACAATTATTTACTTTTGCTGACTCCAAAAGTATAATTTATTTCTTAAAGACAATTATGAAACTATCAGAATTTAATTTTAAACTACCAGCAAATAGAACTGCTGTAAGACCAGCAAAGGAAAGAGATGAGTCCAAATTAATGGTACTCAACAAAGACTCAGGAAAAATTAACCATAAAAAGTTTACAGATGTTGTAAGTTATTTTGAAGAAGGTGACGTATTGGTGTTAAATGATACTAAAGTTTTCCCCGCTAGACTTTATGGCCAAAAAGAAAAAACTGGAGCAAAAATTGAAGTCTTTTTATTAAGAGAACTAAATCCAGAGTTAAACCTATGGGATGTTTTGGTTGATCCTGCAAGAAAAATAAGAGTTGGAAACAAGTTGTATTTTGGGAATGGAGAACTAGTCGCTGAAGTAATTGACAATACAACATCAAGAGGAAGAACCATTCGTTTTATTCCTGAAGATAGTGAAAAGAACTTTCATGATATCATAAAAGAATATGGAGAAACACCATTACCAAAAAATATAAAAAGAAAAATAGAAAAGGATGATAAAGAGAGGTTTCAAACTATATATGCAAAAAAAACTGGTGCCGTTGCTGCACCAGCTGCAGGACTTCATTTTACAAAAATTGTATTAAAAAAATTAGAATTAATAGGTGTTAAAATAGTAACAATAACAACACATATTAGTCTAGGAACATTTAAAGACGTAGATGTTGAAGACTTAACGAAACATAAAATGGATTCTGAAAATTTTTTTATTTCTGAAGAAACATCAGAAGTAGTTAATTATGCTCTGAAATATGGAAAAAAAATTGTTGCAGTTGGAACTTCTACTATGAAAACATTAGAGTCATCCGTTTCAACTAGCGGAAGGCTAAAAGCAAACCAGGGTTGGACAGACAAATTTATTTTTCCTCCATTTAAATTTCAGATATGTAGCGGAATGATTACAAATTTCCATAGTCCTAAATCAACATTATTAATGATGGCTGCTGCCTATGGTGGATTTGATAATATTATGAAAGCATATAAAATTGCTATACAAAAAAAATATAGATTTCATAGTTATGGTGATGCTATGTTGATTCTATAAATTTGTTAAGTTCATAGAATCAAAATGAAAAAATATGCTATTATCGTCGCTGCTGGAAAAGGTAAAAGAACTGGACTTATTTTTCCAAAACAATTCTTTAAAATAAATAATAAACCAATAATTTGTTATACAATTGAAAAATTCCTAGAAGTTAAAAATATTGAAATAATTTTAGTAGTCAGTAACAATAAAAATTGGCAAAAAATAATTAATAACTATAGAAATTGTAAAAATTTATCCATTGTAAAAGGTGGAAAAAATAGATTTGATTCTGTTAAAAATGCTCTCAAATCATTAAAAGATAAAGGTATAGTTGCAATACACGATGGAGCAAGGCCATTGATATCTAAAAAACTTATTGAAAACTTATTCAAGTCTGCATTAAAAAAAAATAATGCAATTCCATATATAGATTTAAAAGATTCTATTAGAAAAGTAGATGATAATAAGAATAAATCTTTGAAAAGGGAAAATTATGTTTTAATTCAAACACCTCAGGTTTTTCATAATTCAGATATTAAGAAAGCTTATAATCAAAAATTTGATAAAAAATTTACAGATGACGCTAACGTATTTGAGAGTTTAAATAAAAAAATTAATTTGATAAAGGGTGAGGAAATAAATTTTAAAATAACAACAAAAAATGATCTTAAATTGGCAGAAAAATACCTAAGTAATTAATATTCATCCTCATTAAAAAAAAAGTCATCTTTAGATGGATAATCTGGCCAAATTTCTTCAATATTCTCATATGGTGCACCATCATCTTCTAATTCTTGTAAATTTTCAACAACTTCAGCAGGAACACCAGTTCTAATTGAAAATTCTATTAATTCATCTTTTGTTGCAGGCCACGGAGCATCTTCAAGATAGGAAGCTAATTCTAAAGTCCAATACATAATTTATAAGTATTATTTTCGCAAAAATAGTTTTATTTTCAAATTATCATAATTTTTTTAGAACATTTTGTTCATAAATTAATTTGCAATATTTATGATAAAGATTAGATTTGCCACCTAAAATATTAATAATATGGCTAATCATAAATCAGCAATTAAAAGAATTAGATCTAATAATACTAAAAAGCTAAGGAATAAGCTTCAGCATAAAAAAACAAAAACTATAATAAAAAAACTTAAAGCTGAAACAAAAAAAGCAGCTGCAAAAAAACTATTAATTCAAACTACATCAATGATTGATAAATTAGTAAAAAATAATATTTTGCATAAAAATAAAGTTAATAATCTAAAGTCAAGCCTTTCTAAACACGTTAATTCCTTATAATTTATTACTCTTATTGATTCATTTTGGACAATACCTTAAAAATTTTTTTCTTATCTATAGTTGTCATATCATCATACTTTTATCTCTTTGAAGGAGAAGATAGTGATAAATATATTGATAGAATTTTAGAAGAAAGAAAAGTAGCAGAAAAGTTTTTCAAAAGCTCAAGTACCTCACCATTTATAGGAAAAGAATTTAATGGGCTAAATTATTTTCCTCCAGATATATCATTTAAAACAAATGCTATTATAGTAAAACTTGAAAAAATAGATACGGTAATGTTAAAAACATTTGACAATAAAGAGGTTAATTATTTAAAATTTGCAATCGCAAAAATGAAACTTAAAGGTGAAAAAATAAATTTAATTCTGTTTAAAGAATTAAATGATAAAAATAATAATGTGTTTCTAATGTTCAATGATCAAACTAATGGTTATCAAACATATTCTGGTGGCAGATATATTGATCTTAATTTTAAAAATTCAAAAAGAATTGAGATAGACTTCAATAAAGCATATAACCCTTATTGTGAATATGATATTAAATATACATGCCCAATCCCTCCAAAAGAAAACAAAATATCAATAAAAATTTTAGCTGGAGAAAAAAAATATTTTAACTGAATTAAATAAGGTTTTTAGTTAGTTTTGATAAAAATTCATAAATTATTTAGAAATGAAAATTTCTTTAAATTGGCTTAAAAACTTTATTAAATTAAATAATTCTCCAGAAGAAATATCTGATCTACTTACAGAAGTTGGACTAGAAGTAGAATCAATAGAAAAGCTTGGGTATCAAAAATCAAAACTTGAAGATTTAGTTGTAGGAGAAATAAAAAAAATAGAGAATCATAGTAACGCAGATAAATTAAAAATAACAGAAGTTGATATTGGTAGGAAAAAATTAAGAATCATATGTGGAGCAAAAAATATTGAAAAAAATCAAAAAGTTGTAGTAGCTAAACCAGGAACATTTATCTATTCCTCAGAAGGAAAAAAAGTTAAAATTAATAAAACTAAAATTAGAGGAGAGAATTCCGAAGGAATGTTATGTTCAGAAAAGGAAATTGGTATTGGAAATGAAGATAAAGGAATAATTGTTTTAGATAACAATCAAATAAAAAATGGAGCAAAAGCCTATAAATATTTTGATTTTATTGAAGATTATATTTTTGACATATCATTAACACCGAATAGAGCAGATGCTGCTTCTCATTTAGGCGTAGCTAGAGATTTAAAATCTGTATTAAATATTTCAGCAATAAATCTACCTAAAGATGATTTTCTTGAACCAAATTCTAACAAATTAAACCTAGAAGTAAAAATTCAAGATTACTCTGCATGCCCAAGATACTCTGGTCTTTTAATTTCTAATGTTAAAATAAAAGATTCCCCAAAATGGCTTAAAAATAATTTAATAGGCATCGGTTTAAAACCAATAAATAATATTGTAGATATAACAAACTATATTTTACATTCATTTGGACAACCAATGCATGCATTTGATTATGATAAAATAAAAAGCAAAAAAATTAAAGTTAAGTTTTTAAAAAAAGGAACTAAATTCTCAACATTAGATGGAATAGAAAGAACCTTAAAAAAAGAAGATTTAATGATTTGTGATGATAAAGATCCACTCTGCATTGCAGGGGTTATGGGAGGAGAATCATCTGAAGTAAAAAATAGAACTAAAAATATATTTTTAGAAAGTGCTTACTTCGATTCTAAATTAGTTAGAAAATCATCTCAAAACCATCAATTAAGTACTGATGCATCCTTTAGATTTGAAAGGGGTACAGATCCAAATATCACAATCTATGCTTTAAAAATAGCTGCAAAAATGATACAAGAATTATGTGGAGGAAAAATAGCTTCCAAGATAATAGACATCTACCCTAAAAAAATAAAAAATACAATACTTAATTTGAATATAAATAGAGTAAATAAATTAATTGGTTTACCTATTCCTAAAAAAGAAATTATAAATATTCTCAATTCATTGGAAATAAATTCAAAAAATATTAATGATTCTTTAATTGAATTATCAATACCACCTTATAGAACTGATGTTAAAAGAGAAGCTGATGTTGTAGAAGAAATTTTAAGAGTTTATGGTTATAATAACATAAAACTATCTAAACATTTAGGATCTAATTTTTTATCAAAACCAAGCAAATCAAAAAAAGAAGAAAATTTTATAAAAAATATTGTCAATTTACTAGTATCAAATGGATATTATGAAATAATAACAAATTCACTTACATCAATAAAATTTACTGGAAATAAAAAATTATGGAATAAAAATGATAGTATAGAAATGATAAATAAGCTTAGCGAAGAACACGGTGTGCTTAAAACTAATCTTTTATTTACTAGCTTAGAAGTTATAAGATATAATTTGAATAGAAAACAAAAAAATTTAAAATTATTTGAACTAGATAAAACATATAAAAAAGAAAAATCATCTTATAGAGAAATAAAAAAACTTGGAATATATTTAGTAGGAAACAATTATGAAGATCATTTTAATAAGCAAAATAAAAAGTCATCAATAAATGATATCAAAGATATTATCCATAAAGTACTTCAAAAAAGTAAAATAAATAATTATCATCAAACTGAATTTGAAAGTTCATTTTTCAAAAATGGAATTTCAATTAAAAAAGATAAGAATGAACTAGTAAAAATTGGTCAATTGAGTGATGAAATAAAAAGGCTTTTTGAAATAACTGAAAGTGTTTTTTATGGAGAAATTAATTGGAAAAATTTATATGATAATTCAAAAGAAAAATTATTATATAAACCAGTATCAAAATTTCCTGAAGTACAAAGAGACCTTTCATTAATTTTAGATAAATCAACTAAATTTAATGAAATTGAAAAGGTAGTTGAAAAAAATAAAATAAATACTATTAAGAAATTACAGTTGTATGATATATACGAAGGAAAAAATATTGATAAAAGCAAAAAAGCATATGCAATTAGATTTATTTTACAAGATGACTTAAAAACTCTTGATGAAACAAGCATAAATCATACGATGGAAACTTTGATTAAGTCTTTTGAAAAAGAACTTAAAGCCCAAATAAGAAAATAATATGCTTGATAATGAAATACAATTTGAATTAAAAAAATTAGAAAATAAACTGTCAAGTTTGTTAAATAATTATAATGAATTAAAAAAAAAAGTGGAGGAAATAAATCTAAAAAATGAAGAAATGGATATTAAATTGACTTTAAAAGATTTTGAAATATCAAACCTTAAAAATCAAAAACAATTATCTAATAAAGATGCAACCAGTTTGATTGAAAAAAATAAATTGAAAGAAGAATTAGAAAAAAATATTCTTGAAATAGAAAAATGCATTGAATCTATTAAATTATCGTAAAATGGAACAATTATCAATAAGGTTAAAAATTGGAAATAGAGAATATCCAATGACAATTAAAAAAGAAGAGGAAGAATTAATAAGAAAAGTTGGGAAAAAAATCAATGAACAAATTAATTCATATAAAACTAAAATGAATATTGATGACCCACAAGATTTACTTGCTATGGTTGCTTTTGATTCTTATATTAAATTGTCAAATCAAAACAAATCACCAGTAGGAAGTAATCAGGTTTTAGAAAAGTTAAAAGAAATGAATAAATCAGTAGATAATTATTTATAAATTATTCAGGAGTATTTTCGTTAGGCCATTCTTTTTTAAAATTAATCCAATACTCTTTTACAGTTGATTTCACCTCTTGCCTTAGCCATAATAAACCAATAAGATTTGGAATAGTCATTAAAGCAATTGTTATAAGAGAAACATTCCAAATTAATGTTGTATCAGCAAATGATGCTATAAAAAAACCAATAACATAAACTATCCTATAATATACAACTGAACCAGAACCAAACAAATACGTCATTGCTCTATCACCATAATAAGACCAAGCTATTGCTGTACTAAAAGCAAATAATAATAAACCAATACTTACAATATAATTTCCATAATTTCCTAAAAATCCTTTATCAAACGCCATAGCAGTTAGAGGTGCGCTATGTACTAAGGACTTACCTTCAACTATTAGATCGTCCTGTATCTTACCATCTATAATATTCATTTTACCTGTAAATCGATTCTTATTATTATCATAAATAATTACATCTTCAGCTATTGACCTAGCATGAATTATTGAAATATTATTTAACAATAAACCATTCTCAACATCCACTTCTCCTTTAAATTTATTAATTGAACTGTTTCCGTTAAGATAATCAAATAAGATCTTTAAATCATCTTGATTTTGTTCCATATAAACTTTATCTAAAAAAATAAGATCCGCCTGAGCGAATGTATTATGATGTTTCTCACTCCAAACACCAGAAGAAAGAAGAACCAAACCAGTAATAGTACAAATTATAATTGTATCAATAAATGGTTCAAGGATAGCAACTAAACCTTCAGAAACTGGCTCATTAGTTTTTGCTGAAGCATGAGCTATTGGAGCAGAACCTTGGCCTGCTTCATTTGAGTAAAGGCCTCTATTTACTCCTCTTGAAATAGCATAGGATACTGAAGCTCCTAAAAATCCTCCTACAGCTGCACTGCCTGAGAATAATTCAGAAAAGATCGAAATAAATGAAGGAATAATGTTTTCATAGTTAAAAATTATTACTGAAAAAGCTCCGAGAATATAAATAACGGCCATAAAAGGAACTAGTTTCTCAGTAATCTTCGCAATCCTTTTAATACCACCAATTATAACTGCTCCCAATAAAATAGCTAATATACCCCCAGTAATCATCTTATCTATACCAAAAGATGCAAGCATAGAATTAGAAATGCTATTGATTTGAGGTAGGTTTCCTGTTCCAAAAGATGAAAGAACTGTTGCAAAAGCGAAAAGTATCCCAACCCATTTTAAATTAACTTTTTTACCAAATAATCTAAAATCTGCATTTTTCATAAAATACATTGGACCACCAGACATAGTGCCGTCGGATATCTTTTCTCTATATTTATGTGATAAGGTTACCTCAACAAATTTAGTTGTCATCCCTACCATAGCAGTAACAAGCATCCAAAATAATGCAGCAGGACCTCCAAGATGAATAGCAAAAGCAACACCAGCTATATTTCCGGTACCTACTGTTCCTGAAAGAGCAGTTGTAAGTGCTTGAAAATGAGAGGTATCGCCTTCATCATCTTTTTTATCAAATTTCCCTCTAACTACTTTTAGAGCAAAATTAAAATATCTTATCTGAGGAAATCTTAGATATAATGTAAAGAACAAACCAGTTCCTATGAGCAATGGAACAAAATAAAAAGCACTACCAAGAAACTGATCAATGTAAATTAATAACTCGTTGAATTGTTGCATTAATATATAATTTAGATAAAACTAATATAGATTATATTTTTTGTTGGATGAAATTAAGAATTTTTTCTTTTTCTATCTCTGATTTAGCAATAATTTCTTTCGCCTCCTTCATAATTCCATTATCATTTTCTATGCCTTTCAAGTTAATCCTAACGTTAAGGTATGCACCATAAATACAAGCATAAATACATAAGCAAGCAACCCCTGAGTCAGATAGTGAGTTTTGATTGCCCTCTTTTGATAACTTTGTAATATATATATAACATTGAAATGCTTTTCTCATAACTCTTAGAGGAACCTCAGCAGCATACAATGTTGCCTTATTAATTTCTTCTTTTCTAATTTGTTTTTCTTTCTCATTATTTTTTGGAGATTTAAATGCATTCATAATAGCATTAAATGCATTTGAATCTTCATCTACTAAGTGAAGTAATTCTTCCCTTACCTTATTAAGGTCTTTAGCTAAATCACTAAATACATCAACCTTATCCTCCCAACCTCTAGTATTACAAGATAAATTTGCAACCATACCAGAAAGTGAAGCTCCAAGAGATCCTACGTAAGAAGAAACAGATCCACCACCTGGTGCAGGAGATTCTCTTGATACTTCATCAGAAAAATCTTTTGCTGATAAATCCAAAAGTTTCTTTCGTTTACTTGAGATTTTATCAAGATAATATTCTAAAATATTTTTTTCAGGATCAAAGTCTTTTACTTGATTTAAGCCTAACGATTCAATAGCGATCTTTATAATATCACTTTCTGGAATTCCTAAAGATCTATTTTGTTTTTTTAAAAAATATTTCCCTGCATCTAATATAGATTTTAAGGGAATAAGTCCAACCAATTCAGATCCAGTAACTCTAGTTCCTCTTTTTTCAGCTTTTTTTGATACTTCATCAAATACAGTATGAATGGGTGTTTTTGTTATATTTGTAAGATTCATAGAAATCTGAGCTATTCCAAACTCATCAATATACCATCCAATAGCTTTTACATGTTTTAACGAACCTTTTATATTTTCAGGATTTCCATTTTTATCATATACAATTTCTCCAATGACAGGGTGGCCTTTTCTTTTTATTCTTCCTTTTTCTCTAACATCAAAAGCAATTGCATTAGCAAGTCGAGTAGACTTTGTATTTAAATTAATATTATATGCTATTAAAAAATCTCTAACTCCTATAGCAGTAGCACCAGATTTTTTATTGAAGTTTTTTCCGAAGTCTGGCTTCCAATCTATTTTTGATATTTTCTCTTCTAATCCCTCATATTCACCTGATCTAACATTTGCAAGATTTTTACGTTTCTCTTCTTTTGCAGCATACTCATATAAATAAACAGGAATATCTAAATTATCTGATACTCTTTTAGCTAATTTCTCCGCATATGGAATTAACTCATCAAAAGTAATATTTGAAACAGGAATTAAAGGACAAACATCTGTTGCGCCAAATCTAGGATGTTCACCTTTATGCTTAATCATATCAATTTTCTCACTAGCAACCTTAATAGCATTATATGCTGCCTCTATAACAGAATCAGGATCTCCAACAAAAGTCATTACAGTTCTATTTGTAGCATTGCCAGGATCAACATTTAATAAGTAAACACCTTTTATTTTTGAGATAGAATTTGAAATTTCATTTATAACATTCTGGTTTCTACCTTCAGAAAAGTTTGGAACACACTCAATTATTTGATTCATAAATATAAAATTAGTTATTAATTATAGATTTCTCCTCTTTTACAAATAAGAGACGGCTTCAGTTTACCTTGGTGATATAAAATTTCTTTGTAGTCTTTGGTCTCAAATCCAATAAAATCTGCTATTTTATATTTTTCTATTCTCCCTCTATCCTCTAACCCTAATGCATCTGCTGCCCTAAATGTTATTGCAGAAAAAACCTCAGCATTGGTTAATTTCTCTATTGAACCAAGTAATGATGCTTGATGTAATAAGTCTCCCATAGGAGCTGATCCAGGGTTCCAGTCAGTTGCAATTGACAATTTACAATTACCATCCAATAATTTTCTAGCAGGTGCAAAAGGAATACCAAGACCTAAACTGCAGCCGGGTAGCACAACAGCACTTGTATTTGACTTAGAAAGTAACTTAATTTCCTTTTCATTTAAAAACTCTAGATGATCGGCACTTTTTGCTCCAGATTTAACAGCAACTTCTACTCCTCCTGATGAAAATTGATTAGCATGAACTGTAATATCAAAGTCACCTTTTAATTCAGAGAGGTATTTTAAAGATTCGTTTACAGAAAATGCTTTTTCTTCAGTAAAGATGTCTACTCTATCTGTTAGCTTTCTTTTTTTAATTATAGGAATTAACTCCTTAATTATTTTTTCAAGATATTCTGAAGAAGACTTGTAACCTTTAGGTGTAACATGAGCAGCAAGACAAGTTGGAACTATATCTACAATATGTGAGGTATTTAATTGATTAATTAGAGATAATAATCTGACCTCCTCACTAAGATTAGATCCATAACCACTCTTTACCTCACAAGTAAGAACACCCTCTTTGAGATGCCTATCTAATCTTTTACTAGTAACATTTAATAAATCATTATCCGAAGCTTTTTCAGTAGCAGACATTGTATTATGGATTCCACCTCCTTCAGATAAAATTTTTTGATATGATACTCCAGCATTTCTTTTGGAATATTCATCTGATCTAGATCCAAAATGACAAATGTGGGTATGACAGTCAATAAAACCAGGAAGTAAAACTTGAGGATTATTAATTTCTATTAACTGATATTTTTTTTTAAAAAGATTTTCAAAATTACCAACTTCTATAATTTTATCTCCTGAAATAACAACTCCTCCTTTATCAATAACCTCAATCTTATTATCAGATATTGCTCCATGAAGAGGTAGATTTGACATTGTTAATATCTGTGAAAAGGGGCCGATTAATTTATTCAATTTAAATATCTAGTTTAAATTTCTTAGAGAATTTATTTGCTATCTCATAACCAGCATCACTATGCCTAAATACACCCATTGCAGGATCATTGTGAAGAACTCTTTTAATACAGTTTTTTGCTCTATCCGTTCCATCAACTAATACCACCATGCCTGCATGTTGAGAGTAACCCATACCAACTCCACCACCATGATGAAAAGATACCCATGTTGCTCCACCAGCAGTATTTGACATCAAATTTAAAAGAGGCCAATCAGATACTGCATCAGAACCATCTATCATCCCTTCGGTTTCTCTATTTGGTGAGGCTACAGATCCGCAATCAAGGTGGTCTCTACCAATTACTAATGGTGCAGAAACCTCACCAGATTTAACTAAATCATTAAATATTATACCTGCTTTCTCTCTCTCTCCCATCCCAAGCCAGCAGATTCTACATGGTAACCCTTGAAAATGAATTTTTTCTTTTGCTTGTTTAAGCCATTTGATCATATCCTTATTATCTGGAAATGCATTTATCAATGCCTTATCTGTTTTGTAAATATCTTCAGGATCTCCAGATAGTGCTGCCCACCTAAATGGCCCCTTGCCTTCACAAAATAAAGGACGAATATAATCTGGAACAAATCCATTAAAGCTAAATGCGTTTTTCTCCCCACCTATTTTCGCAAATTCTCTTAAATTATTTCCATAGTCAAAAGTAATCGCACCTCTTTCTTGCATTTTAAGCATTAGCGAAACATGTCTTGCCATACTCTTTAGAGATATTTCTTTATATTTTTTCTGATCTGAATTTCTCAATTCTTGAGCCTGGTTCAAAGTCATACCATTAGGAACATATCCAAAGATTGGATCATGAGCCGAAGTCTGATCTGTCAAAACCTCTGGAATAATACCATCTTCTAATAAATTATCTAGCATATCACCTGCATCACTTACCAAACCAACTGATATGTTTTTATTATTTTTTTTAGCATCTAAAACCCAATCTCTTGCTTCTATATATGATTCTGTCATTTTATCTATATATTTTGTTTTCAACCTTTTCTCTATTCTAGAAGAATCTATATCTGCTCCAAGAAATGTAGCCCCAGTCATTGTAGCAGCAAGTGGCTGAGCACCTCCCATTCCTCCTAGACCACCAGAAACTAGAAGCTTACCTCTAAGGGAGCCTCCAAAGTGTTTATTTGCACAGGCAGCAAATGTTTCATAGGTTCCTTGTAAAATTCCTTGAGTTCCTATATAAATCCAACTACCTGCAGTCATTTGACCATACATCATAAGTCCATCACTTTTTAATTTCTCAAAATGTTCCCAGCTAGCCCACTCAGGTACAAGATTTGAATTTGCAATTAATACCCTGGGTGCCTGATCATGACTTCTAACTTTTCCTACTGGTTTTCCTGATTGAATTAGTAAACTTTCATCTTCTTCCAAATCAAGCAAAATCTCAATTATCTTTTCTAAAGATTCCCTATTTCTAGCTGCCTGACCAGAACCACCATAAACAATTAAATTATTTGGATCTTCAGCGACTTCAGAATCAAGATTGTTCAATAACATTCTTAGTGGAGCTTCAGTTTGCCAACTTTTTGAATTCAACTTAGAACCAACAGGAGATTTATAGTTTGGATGAGAGGCATACTGATCTAAAAAGTGAGATATATTCATGGTTTTAAGATGTTGATTCAATCAGTTTTCTAGACTTAACTATTTTTATTGCTATTTTAATATCATCAGTAAAAATTTTATCTTTATCACTGAAACTAATGTGCTTTCTTACATATCCTATGCAAGATTCGAGTTTCTTATTAGATGAGAAAGGTCTATGGAAATCTAAAGCTTGAACCGAACAAAGTAATTCTATAGCTAAGATTTTTTCTAAATTTTTTATAACCTTTAGAAACTTTACAGCACCTATTGAGCCCATACTGACATGATCTTCTTGTCCAAGAGAAGTTGTTATTGAATCAGCACTCGCTGGAAAACATAAATTTTTATTTTCGCTAACTAATGCTGCACTTGTATATTGTAAAATCATGAAACCTGAATTGATGCCAATCTTTTTTAATAATAGTTGAGGTACTACTTTATTTCCTTTTAAAAGTAAATAAATTCTTCTATCAGATATGTTTCCAAGCTCTGAGGCTGCAACAATACTATAGTCAATTGGGATAGCAACTGGCTGACCATGGAAATTTCCACCACTAATAATATTTCCATCTTTCATAACTATTGGATTATCTGTAACAGAGTTGAGTTCAATATTTATTGTTTTTTCTAAGTGAAAATAAGAATCCCAACTTGCACCATGAACTTGAGGTATGCACCTTATAGAATAAGGGTCTTGAACTTTTCCAGACTTTTTATTTGAAGCAATAACTTCTGAGTCTTCTAGTAATTCTCTAATTTTATCTGATACAATAGAAGCTCCATTATATGGTCTTAGATCATTCAATTCTTTACTAAATGAAATATCAGAGCCCATTGTACCTTCAACACTCATCGCAGATATAATGTCTGCATTCTCAAGACAATTTCTAAACCTATCCAATGCATAGCAAGTAAAAGCACATATAAACTGAGTTCCATTAATAAGAGCAAGTCCCTCCTTTTCTTTAATATTTAATGGTATCATCTTCTCCTTATTAAGCATATCTGAAGATCGGATTTTCTTCCCCTTATAATATACTTCTCCCTCACCAATAAGAGGAAGAAAAAGATGAGCAAGGGGAGCAAGGTCTCCTGAAGCACCAACTGAACCTTTTATAGGTACAGCAGGTAATATATTATTCTTAATATGCCAGCAAATTCTATCAATAATATCAATCCTAACTCCTGAATGACCCATGCAAAGAGAATGAACCTTAATTATCATCATAAGTTTAGAAATTATTTTTGGAACTTTCTTCCCTACACCTACTGCATGGCTTTTTAGGAGATTTTCCTGAAGTAGATTGGAGTCTTCAGATGATATTATGGTATTACAAAGAGCTCCAAAACCAGTATTTATTCCATATACAGTATTGTTTGAAGAAGAAATAGATTCAACTTTTTTTCTTGATTCCATAATTTTCTCAGATTGAGAAGAATCAATCATTGTACTAACTTCTCCAACAGCAATTTTGATTGCAATCCTGTAAGTAAGTTTATCTTTTCCGTAACTAAATTTCTTAGAAGACATTATACTATAAAGTTAGTTTTTTTTATAGAATCAAGTTGATAAAAATCCTTTTCTTAATTTAGAATCTAATATATTGTAACACTTTTTTTTAAATTCTTCTAAATTTTCCATTGAGTATCCTTCTGGTGAAATAGGTTCATGACATATAACCCTACATTTGTGCCATGATAAAAGAAATGAACCTTGCATAATCCTATATGCATCAAGTAAACTTACTGGTAAAATTGGGATTCTTTTTTTTAGAGCTATAGCAAAAGCTCCGTCTTTAAATTCTGCCATCTGAGGAACTTTTTTAGTTTTAATTCCACCTTCTGGAAAAACACCTACATTAAAGCCTTCATCAACTGCTTTATATGATTTAATATAAGTTTTCTTTCTGCTCTCTTTATCTTTTCTATCTACATAAATATGAAGTCCTTTAAATATATATCCTAATAAAGGAATATTTGAAACATCCATTTTACCAATTAACTTCATTGGAATATTTATTGCAACAAATGCCGGAATATCAAAATAAGAAAAATGGTTTGCTATTATAACATACTGTTTATTAAAATCTATCTTCTTACTATACTGTATGCTGTAAGGCATAAAAATAGATAGCATAAAAGATTTAGCAATAATATGTTTTAATCTCAATGCTGGTTTTGATAAACTTTTAAACCAAACTCCAAAAAGTAAAAATGGGCTCCAAAATAAAAATACTATTGTAAACATTATTAAAGCATATACTGAATAGAAAAATTTTAGCAAATTCATCTTATAATTTTTTTTGTAATATAACTAAACCTAAGTAAATGAAAAATTGCTGCAATCCACAATCCCATCATTAACCCTATCCAAATTCCAATTGGGCCATAATTTTTCGTTACACCAAGAAAGTAGCATAAGGGTATAGCAATAATCCAATAAGCAATAAAGGTAACTAATGTTGGAACTTTTGTATCTCTTATTCCTCTTAAAACACCTAAGCCTACGGATTGAATTCCATCTGGAATTTGAAATAAAGCGGCAATTATAATTAAGTTTGATGCCAAAATAATAACATCTGGATCATCAATATAAAAAGCAGGTAGTTCTTTTCGAAATAAAATAAATAATACACCAAAAATACCCATCATAATAGAAACTATAATAAAATTTGCATAGCCTGATTTTTTTAAATCAGCATAATTTTTTTTTCCATAAAAGTATCCTAATGATATCATAGAAGATGCTGAAATTCCAGTTGCTATCATATAGGTAATACTTGCAAGGTTAAGAGCAATTTGATGAGATGCTAAAGCTTCTGCACCAAACCACCCAATCATAACTGCTGCTATACTAAATGATCCTATTTCAAAAACAAATTGGAAACCAGATGGAACGCCTATTGCTAAAATTTTGTTTATAATTTTTCTTTTAATTGAAAAAAAATTTAATTCATTTATAAAACTATTAAACTTTTTTGTTTGTAATACATAAATTATTATACAAACCATCATAAATACCCTACTGATAAAAGATGCATATCCTGCTCCTAAAACCTCCAATCTTGGAAAACCACCTACTCCAAAAATTAAAAGATAATTCAATACTATGTTCAAAACATTTGCAACAACAGAAATTACCATAGGTTGTTTTGTAAACCCAAGCCCTTCGATGTATTGTTTAAATGTTTGAAATATCATTAAAGGGATAAGAGAAATTGCAATAACATCTAAGTATGGAAAAGTTAATTCCAAAACATTTTTATTTTGATCTAACTCTAATAAAATAAATTTTGAAATAATGAGAATTAAGGATAAGAAAATTGCAAATAAAAAGTTAATTAATAAACCATTATATAAAACAACACCTATTGATTTTTTTTTATTTTCTCCTTTTGAAGATGAAATTAGAGGTGTGATACCATAGGATAAACCAATCCCAAATAATAAAACAAAATTAAAAAATGAATTGGATAGAGAAACTGCTGCTAGTTCTTCTGTACCTAATCTACCTACCATTAAACTATCTACTACTCCAACAACAACATGGCCTAATTGACTTAACATTATTGGAAAGGCTAAAAAAATGCTATTACGTATATGTTGATAATAATTCATGATTTAATGAAAGCAAATATATGTATAAGAAATACGTCATATTCAAAGCTTTATATATTTTTTAAATGTAATTACTTATTAATTTTATATGATGTTAAAATCATATTTTCAAAATAAAATTCATGAGGCTGGATGCGACGAAGTTGGAAGAGGTTGTATAGCTGGACCCGTTGTTGCTGGGGCAGTAATCTTACCTAAAGATTATAAAAATAATGATATTAAAGATTCAAAACTAATTTCAAAAAAAAGAAGAAGACTACTAGATTTAGAAATAAAAAAAAATGCATTAGCATGGTCAACAGGATTAGTTAATAACAAACAAATCGATAAAATAAATATTTTAAACTCATCAATTCTTGCTATTCAAAAGGCAATTGATAAGCTTAAAATAACGCCTAGATTTATTATAGTTGATGGAAATCAATTCAAACCTTTCAAGGATATTCCATACAAATGTATTATAAAAGGAGATAATAAATTTTTAAGTATTGCAGCAGCATCAATAATTGCAAAAAATTATAGAGATAAACTAATGACCAATCTTTCTAAGAAGTACAAAATGTACTCATGGGAAACAAATTATGGATATCCAACTTTAAAACATAAAAAAGGAATACAAACTTACGGCATCACCAAATATCATAGAAAATCATTTAAGTTAATTTAGTAAATTCTTGAGTTTATTAATATTTATATTTGCTGAAAATATGAAAATTAAAAAACTAATAAATGAAGAAAACCATATTGAGCTAGGCGCAAAAATGGTTCCTTTTGCTGGATATAATATGCCGATCTGGTATTCCTCTATCTCAGAAGAACACAATTTTGTAAGAAATGAGGTAGGTATATTTGATGTTTCTCATATGGGTGAATTCATCGTTAAAGGAAAAGAAGCTAAAAAATTTCTTCAAAAGGTAACATCAAATGATTTGGATAAAATAACTGAAGGAAAAATTCAGTACTCCTCAATACTTAATAAATCTGGAGGAATTATTGACGATTTGCTGATTTATAATTTAGGAAATGAAAAATATATGCTCGTAGTCAATGCATCTAATAAATCAAAAGATCTAGAATGGTTAAAGAAACACAATAATTTACAAGTTACTATTGAAGACGCATCTGACAATTATTCCCTTTTTGCTATTCAGGGACCAAAATCAGTAGATGTTGTTAATGATATTTTTAATAAAGATTTTTCTAATCTTAAATATTATAACTTCATAAAATTTGAAGATAAAAATTTTGAATCAATTTTAATTTCATCAACTGGTTATACTGGTTCAAAAGGATTTGAAATATATGTTAAAAATAATTTTGCAGAGAATCTTTGGAAACAATCAATAAAATTAGGGGAAAGATATGGAATACAACCAATTGGCCTAGGAGCTAGAGATACATTAAGGTTAGAAATGGGATTCTGCCTTCATGGAAATGATATTGATGAAACTATTAATCCTATTGAGGCAGGTCTTGGGTGGATATGTAAAAATAATTTTGAATATATTGGAAAAAATATTATTGATAAAAATAGAGAAAATAATCCGTCAAAAACTTTAATTGGATTTGAAATAAAAGAAAAAGGAATTGCTAGAAAAGGTTATAAAATTTTAAATAAAAATGAAGTCGTCATAGGAAATGTTACCAGTGGAACAATATCTCCTTATAGCATGAAGTCTATTGGAATGGGTTATGTAAATTTTGATGAAAATAAAATTTCTAATTCCATATATATAGAGGTAAGAAATAAAAAAATTAAAGCTGTAATTTGTAAAAGACCTTTCATATGAAATTTGTAGATGTATGTTTAACCCATCAGGAATTAGAAAATAGCTATTGTAAAAATAAAATAGTAGTTATTATAGACGTATTAAGAGCTTCTAGTACCATAAATACATTACTTTATAATAAAGTAAAGTTTGTTAAACCTATTGAGAAACTTGAAGAATGCAAGAAGCTTAAAAACCATGGATACATTATTATGGCTGAAAGATTAGGAAAAAAAGTAAATGGTTTTGATTTTGGAAATTCTCCTACAAAAATCAATTCTAAAGAGTTTAATGGGAAAAAAGTAGCTCTTGCTACAAGCAATGGTACTAAAGCTATTCTCAAAACTAAAAGTTCTAAGATATCTCTAATTGGTTCATTTCTTAATTTAAGTAGTATAATTGATTATATAAATAAAGAAAATAGTAGTGTATTATTATTATGTTCAGGATGGAAAGGATCTATAAACCTTGAAGATACTCTTTGTGCAGGTAGTATTATTTATGGATTAAAAAATTTTCAAATTAATTCAGATACAGGATTAATGGCAAAAAAACTGTATGAATCATCAAAAGATAATATTTTGGAAACCATGATGAAATCATCACATGCAAAAAGATTATCAAGTTATAATAATATAATTGATATCAAATTTTGTTCAAAAAAAAATACTCAACCTATTATCCCTTATTTAAAAGAAGAAAAATTGATTTTACTTTAGTTTTTTATTTTGTAAATGTCTATTACGATCTCTTGTATTCTTTTTTTCTAAATTTTTTTCAAAGGCTTTTGTTAAATCCACACCTGTTTGATTAGATATACAAATTATAACCCAAAAAATATCAGCAATTTCATCTGCTATATCAAAATTTTCTTCACCCTTTTTAAAAGATTGTTCACCATATTTTCTTGATATTATTCTAGCAAGTTCTCCAACTTCTTCCATTAGAATTGTTGTGTTCGTTAATTCATTAAAATACCTAACACCTTTATCTTTAATCCAATCATCTACAATTTTTTGAGCAGCTTCTATCTTCATACTTAAAAATATAATTAATTTGGCACTTAATTTTAAAAATATTAAATCTAAATGAAAATAATTATACATTTACCCCTATTGAATAGTTTATTCCTAGTTTTTTGAGTCAATTATAATAGTAGTTGGCCCATCATTGATTAGACTAACTTTCATGTCGCCACCGAACTCTCCTGTCTGAATTTCCTTACCCAAATACTCCTCTAGAATTTTAATAAACTTCTCATACATGACATTTGCAAAATCTGGCTTCGCTGCTTTTATGAAAGAAGGTCGATTTCCTTTCTTTGTTGATCCGTGAAGAGTGAACTGACTGATAAGAAGAATATCTCCGTCTAAATCCTGGACACTTCTATTCATCTTTCCCCCATCGTCATTAAATATTCTGAGATTAATAATTTTTTTTGTCATCCACTCAAGATCGGTTTCATTATCCTCATCAACAAAACTTACAAGAACCATGAGGCCCTCCTTAATTTCACCAATTATCTCTCCTGATACCTTAACATTTGACTGACTTACCCTCTGAACTACAACTCTCATTTTATAATTAATTTATCCATCATCTCATTTACTGACATATTTGATAAATTCTCCATATCTAAAAAAGAATTCAATATATCATCCGATTGATTATTAGGGTAATAACTTTTTATTGCATCTTTAAATTTATCAATAAGAAGAGGTATCCCCTCTTCTCTCCTATTCCTGTGTCCTAATGGATACTCAACAGTTATTTTCCCTGACTTTGATCCATCATCAAAAACTAGAGCGATACTGTTGGCAATTGATCTTTTACTTGGGTCGAGGTAGTCCCTTGAAAATTTTTGATTTTCACTGATTATCATCTTTTCTCTTAATGTATCAATCATTGGATTACTTGCAATTTCATCTTGATAATGTTTAGCTTCAACTCCCCCATATATCAATGCTATAGCAATCATGTACTGTAGGCAATGATCTCTATCAGCATAATTATTTAGTGGCCCGGTCTTGGATATAATTCTTACTGCTGACTCCTGAGTCTCCACCTCAATGCTTGATATTTTATCAAGCTTGTCACCATACTTTTCATGCAAAGATATTCCTGCCTCAACAGCAGTCTGTGCATGAAATTCAGCAGGAAATGAAATTTTAAATAAAATGTTTTCTATTACATAAGAACCGTACTCTTGACTTCTTTTAATTGGTTTACTTTTAAAACTTACGTCACTAAATCCCCACGTTTTTTCAGAGAGAGCACCTCTGTATCCACCTTCACCTCTAGTAGTAAGCCACGCAAGATGGACTGCTCTGGATGTTGCATCTCCCGCGGCCCACGACTTTCTACTTCCCGTGTTAGGAGCATGTCTGTATGTTCTTAAGCTACTTCCATCTAACCAGGCGTGGGAAACAGTATTACATACATCATAAAAGTTACCGCCAAGTAGGTATGATGATATAGCACTTGACGCTACCCTAACAAGTAATACGTGGTCAAGACCTACTTTATTAAAGCTATTTTCAAGAGCTAAGACTCCCTGGATCTCATGAGCTTTAATTGTGTGTTCTAGTAACTCTGATACTTTGATTGGATCTTGGCCTTTACTAACTCTCTTCAAACTTAAAAAGTCAGTAAGTGGAAGAATTGCACCCAAATTGTCTGAGGGATGACCCCACTCCTGGGCTAACCACGTGTCATTAAAATCTAACCATCGAATTATACAGCCTGTATTCCAGGCAGCTCTTATAGGATCTAATGTAAAATTTGTTCCAAAAACTCTTGCTCCATTTTCAATATTGGATCCAGCAAAAACTGGTCCTAATAAATTTTTACAAGACTCATTTTTCAAAGCTAAGATTCCACATGCGATACTGTCTAAAAGAACATGATATGCAGTTTTCCTAGAAAGATCAGAAAAATTTGAAAAGTTTACAGTATAATTAGCTATCTCCTTAATCTCATTATCATAATCGGAAATATAATTTTCTGTAACTTCATTTTTCATACTAAACTCTTTCATTTATTGGGACAAAATCGAGAGGATCACTGCCAACATATTTTGCTCCTGGTCTTATTAGTTTATTATTTGATCTCTGCTCAATAATATGAGCTGCCCAACCAGATACTCTGGAACAAACAAAAATTGGAGTGAAAAGTTTAGTTGGTATATCCATAAAATTGTAAGCTGATGCATGGAAAAAATCAGCATTAGCAAAAAGACCCTTCTTTTCTTTCATAATACTTTCAATCCTACAAGATATATCATAAAGTTTCTGATTAATCTTACCAACTGATAATTTTTTTGACCAACTCTTTATAATATCATTTCTAGGATCTAGCTTCTTGTATACTGCATGACCAAAACCCATGATAAGCTCTTTATTTTCAAGCATTGAGTAAATTGATTTAGCAGCTTGCTCCTCATCTTTAAATTGTGAAATAAGATCCATTGCTTTTTCATTTGCACCACCATGCAAAGGTCCTCTAAGTGTACCTATTGCAGCAGTAATACATGAATAAAAATCTGATAATGTTGCTGCACAAACTCTTGCTGAAAAAGTTGAAGCATTAAACTCATGTTCAGCATATAAAATAAGAGATACGTTCATTACTTTTTCTTCGGTTTCAGAAGGTTTTTTTCCATATAAAGTAGAAAGAAAATGTCCCGCAATAGATTCAGAATCATTTTCTATTGAAATTTTTTTTCCTGAATGAGAAAAATGATACCAATAATTAAGAGCTGATGGAAAAATACCGAGTAGTCTCTCTGCACAATTCATTTGATTATCAAATGATTTTTCTGGCTCTATATTTCCTAAAAAAGAACAAGTAGTACGTAAAACATCCATAGGATTGGTTTCCTTAGGTATTTTTTCAAGAACCGATATTAAAGATTTAGGAATAGTTCTCTTTGAAAAAATATTTTTTGTAAAACCTTTTAATTCTGAGCTATTAGGAAGCTTGCCATTCAAAAGCAAAAAGCAAACTTCTTCAAAAACACAATTTTGGCTTAAATCAATTACATTATACCCTCTATATAATAAATTATTTTCGGTTTCTCCAACAGTACAAATTGAAGTTTCTCCAGCTTCAATCCCTCTTAGTCCTTTACTCATTTTTATTATTTAATAAATTATCCATTTCTTTTTCATATTTATAATATGATAAATGATTATATAACTCATCTCTAGTCTGCATATCATTTAAAATGTTTTTTTGAGATTCAGCATTTAATAATTCTTTATAAATCTTTTCAGCAGCTTTACTCATTGCTCTAAAAGCTGATAATGGATATAATATCATTGAAACACCATTTTTATGTAAATCCATTTTTGAAAAGAGGGGTGTTTTACCAAATTCTGTAATGTTTGCTAAGATTGGAACTGATGATGCATCTGCAATTTTTTTATATTGACCCAATGAAGTTATAGCTTCTGGAAATATCATATCAGCACCAATTTCAATATATGATTGAATCCTCTCAATCAATCTATCTTCATTTTCAATTGATAATGCATCTGATCTAGCCATTACTACAAAAGAATGATCATTTCTAGCATCTAAAGCTGCTTTAATTCTATCTTTCATTTTGTCAATCGAAACTAACTTTTTGTTTGGCCTGTGCCCACATCTTTTTAAATCAACTTGATCTTCTATATGTATAGCAGCAACATTTTCTTTTTCTAATGATTTAATTGCATTTTGTATAGATTTTGTTGAACCAAACCCAGTATCTATATCCACAAGTAATGGCAAATCACAAGATGAAGTAATTCTTCTAGCATCTTCAATAACATCACCTAATTTAGTAAAACCAAGGTCAGGTAACCCGAAAGAAGAAGCAGCAACTCCACTACCTGAAAGATAAATGGATTTCACTCCATTATTTTTAGCTAATACTGAAGAATAAGCATTTACTGTACCAAAGATAGATAAAGGTTCATCTTTATCTGAAACGAGATCCCTAAATAACTGACCTTTCATTTAAAATAGGTTAATAGTTGATTTTCCAAACATAAAATTTTTTTTGAAAAGATCCCCTACGACTTCAAACTTTTCTCCCATTCTAAAAATTTCTGAATATCTTCATCAACCGATTTATATATCCAAGCAATAAGAGCTATATCATCAATAATACCAGAAATTGGAATGAAATCAGGAATAAGATCAACAGGATATATAAAATATAAAATACCAGCAACAATAAGAGCTATAGACTTCCATGGAACATATGTATACTTACCACTAGAGTAAGACTCAACAATTCTTACAAAAAGAGAAATGTGTTCACTAAACTCTTGAATTGATTTTTTATCTTTTGATAAATCATTTAATTTAATTAGAACTTTTTCTAAGAGAGCCTCAAGCTTTTTTTTGTCTTTTAAAATATCTTTTGCTTTAATTAAATAGTTCTTTAAAAATTCTGAATTTTTCATTTTTATCTTTTATTTACAAGACTTACACTTGAACTTTTAATTTTCCCATCTATTTTAGGATTTATTTTGTATATCTTAACTTTCGAAGAATATACTAAATCGAAGTTAGAAAGTATCTCTTTATTGATAAATTCTGCAGCAGTTTCAATTAGTTTCATTTTTTTATTCATTACATTTTTTATCAAATTGTAAACCTTTTCATAGTCAACTGTCATGTTTAAATCATCATTTATTTTATTGTATTTGATTTTTAAATCAAGGTTAACTAAAAAAAGATTACCATCAATCTGTTCTTGTTTGTGATAACCTATTTTAGAGTAAAACTCTAAACCATTAAGACTAATTTTAATAAACTTACTTTTCATCTATAGTATCAAAAAAGGATTTTTGACTTCCTATATCATTTCGACTTCC